>DASZQM010000331.1:0-4214 GCA_035549645.1 Solirubrobacterales bacterium
GGCAGGGGCGGCGGGCGCGCTCGCTCTTCGCCGACGCGGTTCTCACCTATGTCCGGTTGACCACCTCCGAGGTCGTGGTGGAACAGCGCTTCCTCGAGTTGGACCGCGCCACGCTCTCGGTCGACCGCCTGGCGGCCGAGCTTGCCCGCTACGGGCGCCTGCTGCGCGCCGAGGACAGGCAGGGCGAGCCGCTGTGGCAATCGCAGTACCCGTCCTTCCCGCCGGTCATCTGCATTCTGGCAGGGGCCGAGCGGGCAGCGCTGCGACGGCGACGCAATACCGCCGTGGCGATCCTCGGCGACGACCCGGACTTCGCCGACTCGCCGGACCTCTCGGTGCGGTTGTGCCTGGCGGAGGACCTGGCCGAGCGCGGACCTTTCGCGCCGATCTTCACCGACGCCCGCGAACCCGAGAAGCCGGTCGACTGGCTCCGCGCCGAAGGCGAGGCGGCCTGATGGCGCGGGCGAAGCGCAAGGCAGCGGCGCAAAGGCGCGGGGGCTGCGCGGGCAAGCCCGAGTCCGGCCAGAAGATCCAGCTGCTCGAAGGCGACTGCCTGGAGATGCTGGGCGAGCTGGAGGCCGAGAGCGTCGACGCGATCGTCACCGACCCGCCCTACGGGATCGGCTTTCAGCACGAGCGCTGGGACTCGGCGGCGATCCGCGAAGCCGCGGCGCGGGCAGGCCACGACCGGCTGAATCCCAACGAGGCGTTCGAGGCCTGGTGTCGCATCTGGGCCGCCGAGTGCCGGCGGGTGATGAAGCCGGGCGCGTTCATCGCCGCCTTCGGCTCGCCTCGCACCTACCACCGCCTCGCTTGCGGCGTGGAGGACGCCGGCCTTGAGATCCGCGACACGCTGATGTGGCTCTACTCGGAGGGCATGTCGAAGTCCCGGCATTACCCCGGCGGCCGCTCCACGACCCTGAAGCCCGCATACGAGCCGATCGTCCTCGCCCGCCGCGATCTCGACGGCACCACCGAGCAGACGATCGCCCGCCACGGGACCGGCGCGCTGGGCGCCGAGGAATGCAAGGTCGAGGGGCGCCACCCGGCGAACGTGATCCTCGGGCACGAGCGAGGCTGCGACGAGGAGCGCTGCGCCGCGGGCTGTCCGGTCGCCGCCGCCGACGCCTGCTCACAGGAAGGCCGCTCCCGCCTTGAGCCGAGTCGCTTCCTCTATTGCCCGAAGGCGAGCCGCGCCGAGCGGGACGCGGGCTGCGAGTCGCTGCCGCGCCGCGCGCTCGACCTATTCCCGAACGCCCAGAAGGGCGGCAAGAAGCCGGCGGCGGCCCGCAATCCCCACCCGACCGTGAAGCCGCTCGCGCTGATGCGCTGGCTCGTGCGGCTCCTCTGCCCGCCCGGCGGCGTCGTGCTCGACCCGACCGTGGGATCGGGGACCACCGGGGCGGCGGCGCTGCTGGAGGGCCGTCACTTCATCGGGATCGAGCTTGAGCCCGCCTATATAGAGATCGCGCAGGCGCGTATCGCCCACCACGCCGAGCGCCGTCCGGGTAGGCCAAAGGTGGACCGCGCCCCTTTAGGGAGGAAGAGGTGAGCGGCGGGGAGGGGGAGCTTCGCCTCGACCCCGAATCGATCGAGGCGCTGGCGCACCGGCTGGCGGAGCTGCTGGCGCCCAGCGAGCCGCCCCGACCCCGCGCGCAGCTCATCACCGCCGAGGAGGTCGCGCAGTGGTGGGGCATCGGCCGTCGCTGGGTCTACGACCACGCCGACGAGCTGGGGGCTCACCGCCTCGGCGGCGGCCGTCGCCCGCGCCTTCGCTTCGATCCCGACGAGGTGGCCGAGCGGCTCGGCGAGCCGGGCGCACCGGGCGGCGACGGCGATGAGCGGGGATCGGAGGCGATGCGCGCCGATTGCGCGTCTAACTCGCTTTCCACGCGCGGCAGAGCTATGGTCGGACGGCAATCAAGAAAACGGCCGGGGCGGCGCGCTAACGCCCCCCGACCTGGCGCCGATGTAGGCGGCGCAATGAGGAGGCTACTTCCCCGAAGTCCTCACGTTGCTACTGCCCGCCCGGCTGCCGGGAGGCCAGGAGGCAGTCGATGAGCGGCAAGGCAACAGGGCAGGTAGCAGTCGATCTCAATGAGGAGTTGGCCCCGGCCGCTCTTCCCGACGAGGCGGCGGTCGAAGCATGGCTGCGGGCACTGCTCGCGGCGGGGATCAACTTCCATCCCGAGGAGAGCTTTCGGGAGCTGGTCGACGTCAAGACGGGCGCCCGCTGCTTCAGCGCCGAGGACGCGAAGCGGCTGGACCGGCTGATGGACCGCGCGTATGAGCTCTGCGATCCCTGCGAGGTCGCCGTGCGCGTGTTCGAAGCGGCGGAGCGAGACGGGCGGTCAGATGGCGGCCAGCACCGAGAGAAATCGGGAGTCTGATCGTGGCCACGCGGAAGGAAGGCGAGGTCAAGGTCCGCAACTGGAAGGCCGGGCGCGGCTTCGCGCTTCGCTTCCGCGCCTACGGCGAGCGGCAGTATGTGACGCTCGGCTACGAGCACGAGGGCTGGACCTGGGACAAAGCCGAAGAGGAGCTTCAGAACATCCTCGCCGATGTTCGTCGCGGGCTCTGGGTGCCACCGGCGAAGAAGAAGCCGCGAGGGGCGAGCGACAAGGGTCAACCCGATCAGGTGCCGACCTTCGGCCCGTTCGCCACCGGCCTGACCGAGGCGCGCGAGGGCCAGATCGCCGAGAAGACGACCAAGCACGAAAAGTGGGCGCTGGGGCACCTCGTCCCGTTCTTCGGCGATTGGGGGATCAACGAAATCGACGTCGAGGGGATTGACGACTACCGCGCCTTCAAGGTGAAGGAGTCGGAAGCCCGCGCACGAGCCATCGAGCGGGGAAAGCCGAAGCGAAACGAGCACCGGCAGATCCTCCGGCCGCTCTCGGCAGGGTCGATCAACCGGACCATCGACCACCTGCAGTGGGTGCTCTCGATCGCCATCGAATACAAGCGCTTCGGCATCAAGGAGAACGCCGCCGAAGGCAAGCGGCGACGGCTCAGCGAGAGCCGCCCGGCGCCGGTCTACATCGACAGCGCCACGCAGATCGAAGCGCTGCTCGAGGCGGCGACGGAGCTTGACCACGATCCCCATTACGAACTCGCCGAACGCGAGGCGATCGTCGCCACGTTCCTCTTCGCGGGCCCGCGCGCGCACGAGCTCTGCAATCTGCTCTGGCGCGATATCGACCTGGCCGGCTCGCGGATCTTCGTCGGCCGTTCGAAGACGGCCGCCGGGCTGCGCGAGATCGAGATCCAGCCGATCCTCCGCGACATCCTCGCCGCCTACAAGGCGGTCGCCTATCGCGGCAACCCGGACGCCTTCGTCTTCCCGACCCTCACCGGCGCTGCCCGCACCCCAGACAACCTGCGCGACCGGGTTCTCGCGGCGTTGTTCGAGCGAGCCGACGAACTGCTCGCCCGCCGTGGCCTGGTGCCGCTGCCGAAGGGCCTCACCACCCACAAGCTGCGCCATGCCTTCGCCTCGGTCCTGATCGCGCTCGGGGAGGACCCGGTTTCGGTGATGCGCCAGATCGGTCACACCGACCCGGAGTTCACCCTCCGCGTCTACACGCACATGATGAGCCGCGACAAGGCCGAGCGCCAGCGGCTGCGAGGGCTGGTGCGCGGCGAGCGGGTGATCGCGCGCTCGGCGCCGCCACCCAAGCCGGTCGACCTCGCCGAGTACGAGGCGCCGATCGTCGCGGCGCTGGCCGAGCGCGGTGGTCGCGCGCCACGGCGGGAGATCATCGCCGCCGTCGCCGATGCAATGGCCGAGCGCCACGGCGCGGCCGACCTAGAGCTACTGCCGAGCGGCGTCGTGCGCTGGCGGCCGCGCCTCAACAAGGCTCGGACGCGGCTGGTCAAACGTGGCTGGCTTTCGGCCACGACTTGGCGCGGCAACTGGGAGCTGACCGAGCGCGGCTGGGACAAGGTCCGCCGCGACGGGATGCCACGCGAGCGTTCTCGGACAGCTGCCGAAGTCGAGGCCGCCGAGACCGAGCTGGCGGTGGCGGCATGATCCTCGTCGACCTCGCCAGCCTCGCGCTCGTCCTCCTCTTCGTATGGATTCTCGGCGGCCTGCTGTTTCGCATCGGCGGCCTCGTCTTGGCGATAGGCGGCGCCGGCATGGTCGCGCTCTCGGGGAATGCGAACGGCCTCCTCGTCTTCGCCATCGGCGGCGCGCTCTGGCTCGCGGGTCA
>DASZQM010000332.1:0-4493 GCA_035549645.1 Solirubrobacterales bacterium
AGGCGGCGCGCTGCTGGACACCGCAATCGAGCTTGCCCGCGAACTTGGCGCCAACCACTTCGAGCTAACAACGGGCGAAGATGACCGAGCTGCTCGAGCACTCTACGAGAGCCGCAAGCTCACGAACTGCGAAGGCGGCCCCGACGGCCCGTCGATGCTCTATTACGAGATCGACCTGTAGAAGCTCAGGGGCGAGGAGCCACCGACTGCTCACTCCAGAGGGATAGCGCCCGTCGCTGATAGGGCCGTTGGGTGCCCCTCCGGCAGAGGCTCAGGGCCCACGCCTCGAAGCGTTGACTACGACCTGCTGCGCAACGGGCCTATGACGGAGGGGCACCCAACGGCCCCACCACCCGGACCTACTCTTTGAGGAACCCGGGAACGTCGATGTCGTCATCCGAGACCCGCAGTTTGCGAATGTCCGTGTCCTCCGCCGAAATCCGCGGACGCGACTCGTAGCGACGCCGCACCCGCTGCGGCGAGCGCGCCAGCAGCTCGAAGCCTTCGAAGCCGGTGGCGATGACGGTGACCCGGACCTCGTCCTTCATCGATTCGTCGACGACCGAGCCGAAGATGATGTTGGCGTTGTCGTCGGCCTCCTGCTGGACCAACTGGGCCGCCTCGTTGACCTCGAAGAGGCCGAGGTCGGCGGGGCCGGTGATGTTGAGCAGCATCCCGGTGGCGCCCTTGATCGACTCCTCGATCAGCGGCGAGGTGATCGCGGCCTTGGCGGCGTCGAGCGCGCGGGCCTCGCCGGAGGCGGAGCCGACGCCCATCAGCGCCGAGCCGGCGTCGCGCATGATCGTGCGCACGTCGGCGAAGTCGAGGTTGATCAGGCCCGGGATCGTGATCAGGTCGGTGATGCCCTGCACGCCCTGGCGCAGGATGTCGTCGGCCTGGCGGAAGGCCTCGAGCACGCTGGTGCGGCGCTCGACCGCCTGCAGCAGCTTCTCGTTGGGGACGATGATCAGGGTGTCGACGTTGTTGCGCAGCTTCTCGATCCCCTCGAGCGCCTGCTGCATGCGTCGTTTGCCCTCGAACTCGAACGGCTTGGTGACGGCGCCGACGGTCAGGGCGCCGATCTCTTCCTTGGCGATCTCGGCGATCACCGGGGCCGAGCCGGTGCCGGTGCCGCCACCCTCGCCCGCGGTGACGAAGACCATGTCGGCGCCCTTAAGCGCCTCCTTGATCTCGTCGCGGCTCTCCGCCGCCGCGCCGGCACCCACCTCGGGGTTGCCGCCGGCGCCGAGGCCGCGAGTCAGCTCCTGGCCGATCGAGAGCTTGATGTCCGCATCACACGCCTGCAGGGCCTGCGCATCCGTGTTGACGGCGACGAACTCGACGCCGCGAATACCGGCGTCGACCATGCGACTGACGGCGTTGGTGCCGCCGCCGCCGGCGCCGACCACCTTGATCACCGCGAGGTATGTGGATTCCATCTCCCGATTTCTCCAAGCCCAGTCCCCTTGGGGGCTGGATATGTCCCAATCCGAGGACTGGGCGTTGAGTTGAGCCTTTGTTCCGTCCGAAGCTACAGCGATGCTTGAGAGTTGAAGCCTACGCTGTAACCGCGGAAATTGCGCTCAACGTAGGGTATCGGGCGGGCTCTGTCAAACGGCCGGGCGGCATCCTGCAGGCTCGATTTCTCAAGTTCTACTTGAGGGTTTCGCATATCTAACCCTGTGGTCGAGGGTTCAAGGCGGAGGCGGAAGCGTATGCCCAGAGCCACCTACGGAGGGGCGTCCCGGCGCACGTAGGTCTACATAATCGAGCGCGGTGATTTCGGGGTCGGCGAGCACCGCCGCGGCTGCATGCCACTTGCGCTTGGCGGCGGCGGCGTTGCCGAAGATCAGTTCGATCCCGGAAGTGAGTTCGACCTCCACTCCGCTTTCGCCAAACCGGCTCGACGCGAGGTAGGGCCGCAGAGCCGCCGGGGCGGCAGCGAGAACGTGCACCTGTTCGAGCACCGAGCCCTGCACGCGATCGCCCTTCGGCGGCGAATCGATCGGCAGCTCGGCCAGATCGACGTTGGCGCCGGACGGGAACCAGGCGAGGACGGTCCCGTCTTCTGCAACCGCGACCGCCCCATCGCCGCTGCCGATCGCGGCGACCGGTTGACTGGAGACGAGATGCGGCTCCGTGGTCGAGTCGCGCACGAAAACGAGGTAGAGCACGACGACCAGGAACACTGCACCCGCTCCGCCGAGCAGCAGCCGTTTCCGCGCGGCGAGCTGCCTCCTCACAGCGCCCAGCCCTCGGGCCACTCGACCTCTCCCAGCAGCTGGACCTCGGGCTCGAGCACGATGCCGGTCTGCTCGTGCACCCGGCGACGCCCCTCGGCCATCAGCGCCAGCACGTCCGCCGTGCTCGCGTGGCCGGTGTTCTCGACGAAGTTGGCGTGCTTCTCGGCAAAGCGAGCTTCACCGTGGGCGAGGCCGCGACAGCCGGCCGCCTCCAGCAGCTGACCGGCACTGCGCCCCTCGGCACGCGGGTCCTCTGGGTTCTTGAAGGTCGAGCCGAAGGTCTTGATTCCCGAGGGCTGAGCTTCGCGGCGCTTGCCGCGCATCTCGTTAAGGCGGGCGCGGATCGCCGCGGGGTCGTCCGGTCGCAGGTCAAAGCAGACGCGCGAGACGACCTCGCCCGCGGCGAGGTTGGAGTTGCGGTAGACGAAGCCGAGCGAGTCCGGCTGGCGCCGCTCGCGCCCCGCCGCGGTGAAGACATCGACCCACTCGAGGACCTCGGCGAGCTGGCCGCCGTAGGCGTTGGCGTTCATCCGCACCGCCCCGCCGGCCGTGCCGGGGATGTTGACGCCGAATTCGATTCCTGCGAGGCCCCACCCAGCGGCCTTCGCCGAGGCCGAGGGGAAGCGGGCGCCGCCGCCGCAGACCAGCTTCTCCCCCTCGCGCTCGATCGCAGTCAGCTCACGGTCGAGCTTGAGCGCCAGGCCGCGAAAGCCCGCGTCGGCGACGAGCAGGTTCGAGCCCGAGCCGATCACGCCGAGGGCGAGGCCCTGGTCGGCAGCCCAGGCCAGCACCGCCAGCAGCTCCCCCTCGTTCCCGGGCCGGGCGAAGAAGTCGGCGTTGCCGCCCGTGCGCACCGTGGTCAGGCGGGCGAGGGGGAAGTCGTTTTGCACGCCGGCCGGCTGACTCACCGTGACACCTGCTCGCTGTCGCCCGCCGCAACCAGAGCCTCCCCCAGCTTGAAGACGTCGCCGGCGCCGATCGTGACCAGGACCTGGTCCTCGATGCCGACCGCCTGGTTGTGGTCCAGGATGCGGGCCATCGCGGCGGGCACCGCATCCGCATCGGGCAGCCACAGCACCCGCCGTCCCCCCATTCGCTCCGCAGCCACCTGTGCCACCCGCAGGCCGCTCACGCCCGCCAGCGCGCCGACCGGCTCCTCACGCGCCGGGTAGACGTCGAGGACGGCCACTTCGTCGGCCAGCGCCAGGGCGGCGCCGAACTCCTCGCCGAAGGCCTTGGTGCGGGAGTAGAGGTGAGGCTGGAAGACGGCGATCAGGCGGCCGGGCTCCTGTTCGCGCAGGGCCGAGAGCGCCGCCCGCACCTCGGTCGGGTGATGGGCGTAGTCGTCATATATGCGCGTCTCGCCGCGCCTGCCCTTGAGCTCGAGGCGGCGCTTGACGCCGGGGAAGTCGGCGAGCGCGGCGGCGACCGCCCGCGCCTCGAAGCCAGCGGCGACCGCGGCACCGACAGCGGCGCGGGCGTTGAGCAGGTTGTGGTGGCCGGGAACCGCCAGCTCGATCTCCAGCTCGGAGTCCTCCGGCCGCACGACGGCCTGCGCCCCCGCGGTGAACTCGTCGAAGGCGTCGCGCAGCTCCGCCAGGGACCCCCAGCGGTTGTGGTGGTCCATCTCGACGTTTGTGACGATCGCGATCTCGGGCTTCAGCCGCAGGAAGCTGCCGTCACTCTCATCGGCCTCCGCGATCACCCACTCGCCGCCGCCCCAACCGGCGTTGGCGGCTTCGCCGGCGGGACCGAGTCCCGGCACCTCGCCGCCGACGAAGAAGGCCGGGTCGGCGCCGAGGCCGCGCAACGCCCAGACCAGCATCGCGGTGGTGGTCGTCTTGCCGTGGGTACCCGCGACGGCGATCAGGCGCTTCTCGGCGCAGAGCTCGGCGAGCAGGGCGCCGCGGTGGATCGGCTCGATGCCGCGCTCACGGGCCAGCGCCAGCTCCGGGTTGTCTGCGCCGATCGCGGTGGAGACCACGACCTCGACACCCTCGGGCAGGTTCGCCGCGTCGTGACCGACCTCCGGGTCGAGGCCCGCGGCGCGCAGGCGCTCCATATAAGAGGAGTCGCCGCGGTCGCTGCCGGTGACCGTCGCGCCGAGCTCGGCGCAGACCAACGCGAGGCCACTCATGCCCGCCCCGCCGATGCCGATGAAGTGCAGCTTCCGCGCCGGCCAATCAGCCACGAGCCGCCTCCAAGACCTCGTCAGCGATGCGGCGGGCGGCGTCGGGCAATGCCAGCGTG
>DASZQM010000333.1:0-1934 GCA_035549645.1 Solirubrobacterales bacterium
ACCGCCGCCATCGTGAAGTCAGGGTTTTCGCCGCTGATTTTGCTGCTGCAGCCGGAGTGGCCCGCGTCGACCGAGATGCTGGCGAGGCTGACCGTGCCGACTCGCTGCACGCCCGAGGACGGGTTGTCGACCGTGAACGTCACCGGCGAGGAGGAGCCCGGGAAGAGGTTCCCGGTGATCGTCGCATGCAGAGTCACCGACGAGGCCGAGCCGACGGTTGCCGAGCCGGTGCCCGAGCCATTGGACGTGAAGTACGCAATTGCGGCGCCGGTCACCGCGAGAGCGCAGGCGCAAACGAACGCTACCAACGCTCGTTTTCTGGTGATCCAGCGCATTTCTTTCCCCTTTTCATCGAATTTGGACCAAAGTCGTATGACTTGGTGCCCCGCCCATCGGCGGCGAGTTGGGGGTTCTTTAGATCTGAATCGGCAGTCTGGATTTTTTGGTCTTGTACACGGCGTACAAAAGAGCCTCCGGTAGCTTGCGGCTCGCTTGGAAAGCCGCACGCACCCCAATCTGACCCTCGCCGTACTGGCGCTCGGCGGGCTCGCCTACGCGCTGCTCAGCTCGGCGGTGGTGCCGGCGCTGCCGACGATGCGGGCGGATCTCGGCACCAGCGAGACCGGCATCACCTGGCTGCTCACCGGCTACCTGCTTGCCGCCTCGGTCGGCACCTCGATCCTCGGCCGGCTCGGCGACATGTACGGCAAGGAGCGGCTGCTGCTCTGGACCCTGGTGATCCTCGCCGCCGGCACCCTGCTGGCCGCGGTCTCGAGCTCGCTGGCGCTGCTGATCGCCGCCCGCTTCATCCAGGGCGCCGGCGGCGGCATCTTCCCGCTCGCCTACGGCATCGTCCGCGACGAGTTCCCGGCCGAGAAGGTCGCCGGCGGCATCGGCATGCTCTCGGCGATCCTCGGCATCGGCGGCGGCCTCGGCATCGTCCTCTCCGGGGTGATCGTCGAGCACCTCGACTACCACTGGCTCTTCTGGATGCCGCTGGTTGCGATCGTGGTCGCGGCGGTCGCCACCTGGCGCTTCGTCCCCGAGTCGCCGGTGCGGACGCCGGGCCGGGTCAACTGGCTGGCGGCGGCGCTGATGACCGTCGGCCTCTCGGCGGTGCTGCTGGCGATCAGCCAGACCACGACCTGGGGCTGGGTCTCCGCCAAGACGCTCGGGCTGGCCGCCTTCGGCGCCTTGGTCACCCTGGCCTGGATCGCGGTCGAGGTGCGCAGCCGCGAACCGCTGATCGACATGACGATGATGCGCGTGCGCGGGGTCTGGACCACGAACTCGGCCGCCTTCCTGCTCGGCGCCGGCCTCTACGCCTCCTTCGTCGTCTTCCCCCAGTTCGCCCAGCTGCCGACCAGCACCGGCTTCGGCTTCGGCGCCTCGGTCGTCGTCTCCGGCCTCTACCTGCTGCCGGCGACGATCGGGATGACGATCCTCGGCCTGCGCGCCGGGCCGATCGCGGCCCGCTTCGGCTCCCGCAACGCCCTGCTCGCCGGCACCCTCTTCGCCACCGCCTCCTTCGCGATGCTGGCGCTCGCCCATGAGCATCCGTTCGATTTCCTGATCTCCGCCGCCTTCCTCGGCGTCGGCATCGGGCTCGCCTTCGCCGCCCTCGGCAACCTGATCGTGCAGGCGGTGCCGGCCGAGCAGACCGGCGTCGCCAGCGGCATGAACAACGTGATGCGGACCCTGGGCGGCGCCCTCGGCGGCCAGCTCTCGGCCACCTTCATCGCCGACCACATGGCCAAGGGCCTGCCCGCGGTCACCGGTTTCACCGAGACCTTCCTGATGGCAACCGGCTTCCTCCTGCTCTGCTTCGGCGCCGGCCTGCTGGTCCCGCGCACCCTCGGCTCGCCGACCGGCGGCCGGGGCCGCGGTGGCGAGCCGGCCCTGGCCCCCGAGGCCGCGAGCGCATAAGCGCCCTA
>DASZQM010000334.1:0-12252 GCA_035549645.1 Solirubrobacterales bacterium
ATGCGATCCGCACTCTGGGACGCGCTTGGATCAGAGTGCTCTGGCGCTGCTGGCGGGACGAAGTTCCCTATGACCCCGCCCGACATGGCAACTTCGGCAGGCTTCAGACCGCGGGGGGTTGACACAGGACGTCTCACGCCGACTCCCGCGGCACCCGGGCCGATAGGCCGCAGGTGACCTCGTAGTTGATCGTGTCCAAGCGGCGGGCGACCTCCTCCGCCCGGATCTCCTCCTCGCCCTGCCTCCCGATCAGGACCGCCTCGTCCCCCGCCTCGACATCCGTCTCAGGGCCGAGATCGATCGTCACGTTGTCCATCGAGACGGTGCCGACCAACGGGTAGCGCCGTCCCCGGACCAGGACCTCGGCGTTGTTGGAGAGACCACGGCGGACGCCGTCGCCGTAGCCGAGCGGCAGCACGCCGACCGAGGTGTCGGTCGGTGCCTTCCAGGTTTGCCCGTAGCCGGCGCTGGCGCCCGCCGGGAAGCGCTTGACGTCGGCGACGTAGGAGGACAGCGAGAGCGCCGGCTCCAGGCCCCGCTCGGCGGGATCGCCCTGGAACGGGTCGAGTCCGTAGACGGCAACCCCGCAGCGCGCCATGTCGAAGTGGGCGCGGGGCTCGCGGAAGACCGCGGCGCTGTTCGCGGCGTGGGCGACCGCGCCGGGGAACTCGGCCTTGACCGCGGCGGCGACGGCAGCGAATCGCTCCAGCTGGTCGTCGAAGAAGCCGGAATCCGGTTCGTCGGCGGTGGCGAAGTGAGTCCAAACGCCGGCGAGCTCCAGCATCGGATCGTCGCCGCAGGCGCGGGCGAGCGCCAGCACCTCATCCGGATCGGGAGTGCCGAGCCTGCCCATGCCGCTGTCGAGCTTCACGTGCACGCGGACCGGGCGGCCCTGGGCACTGCCACGGGCGGCGGCGAGACGGAGGAACCCCTCGCGCCAGAGGGCAACCTCAGACCCAGCTGCCAGGGCCGCGTTGAGGTCTTCTTCGTTCAGCGCGCCCATCGTCAGCAGAGGCACCTGGGGAAAGCGGCGACCGATCTGCGACGCCTCGGCCCCGGTCGCGACCGCCAGCCGGGTCGCGCCCCCGGTCAGCGCCGCTGCCGCGCAGGCGTCAGCCCCGTGACCGTAGCCGTCGGCCTTGACCACCGCACAGAGCTCGGCTCCGCCCAGGGCGCGCTTCAGCGTCGCGCAGTTGCGCTCCACCGCGCCCAGCTCGATCCGGGCGAGCGCCCGCGCCATCGGCCTACTCGTCGGCGACGAGCGCGGCCAGCGCGTCGGCCCGCGTGACCAGGCCGGCAAGCCGGCCCTCGCCGTCGACCACGGGAAGGTGGTTGTGGTGCTTCTCGGCGATCGTGCGGGCCACCGTCCCTGCGTCGTCGTCGGTGCGGGCGACGACCGGGTCGGCGGTCATCAGCTCCGAGACGCGCGTGGCGAACGCCTTGTCGAGGCGTTGCTCGAAGCCCTTCATCGAGCCGATGAAGACGATCCCGCCCATGATGTTCAGGTAGTGGGGCAGGTGCAGGTCGGCTTCCTCGTCGCTGAGGACGAGGTCCGACTCGCTGACGATGCCGACCACCTTGCGATCCGCGTCGGTGACCGGGATCGCCCCTACCTCCAGCTTCGAGAGCAGCTCGATCGCGGCGCGGGCGTCGGCCTCCGGGGAGATGGTCGGGACGTCGGCGTCCATGATCTCGGCGGCGGTCTTCGGCATCGGCTGGATGAGGTTATTCGACCGGCCCGCCGGCAAGCAGTCCCGCCGGGACGGCCTCGATCACGTCGCTGGCGATCACCGACTCGGCTGCACCGATGCGCCGCGCCGCTTCGCGGCCGGCCCGGGCGTGGGCCAGCACCGCGGCGCAGGCGGCTGCAAAGGGTTCGAGGCCGCGGGCGAGCATCGCCGCCGTCACCCCGGAGAGGACGTCGCCGGTGCCGGCGGTTGCCAGGGCCGGCGCCGAGAGCACGTTGACGGCGATCCGCTCGCCGTCGGTGACGATCGTGTCGTCGCCCTTGAGCACGACCACGGCGCCGGTCATCCGCGCCGCTTCGCGGGCAGCGGCGAGGCGCCTCGCGCCGATCTCCCCCGAGCTGCGTCCAAGCAGCCGGCCCAGCTCTCCCGCGTGCGGAGTGAGGATCGTCGGCGCCTTCCGGCCGGCAAGGCGGGCGGCGTCCCCCGCAAAGGCATTGAGCCCGTCGGCGTCGATCACCAGCGGCGCCTCGATCGCCGCCGCGGCCTCGCGCGCCAGCTCGACCGAGCCTGGGTCCCGGCCCAGGCCGGGGCCGAGCACACCGGCGGCGGCGCGCTCGAACGTCGTCAGCAGCCGCTTCAGCGAGGCGGGCGCGAGGCAGCCGTCGCCGCCGGGGCAGGCGGCGGACATCACCTCTGGCTGGGCGCTCTCGAAGATCGGCTCGAGGTCCGCCGGCACGGCGACGGTGGCGTAGCCGGCGCCGGCCCGGATCGCCGCCAGCGAGGACATCTGCACGGCGCCGGTGAGGCCGCGTGAACCGCCCGCGACCGCCACCTGGCCGGAGCTGAACTTGGTCGAGCGCGGGCCGCGGGCGGGCAGCAGGCCGATCACGGCCGCCTCGATCGTCCCCGCCACCGGTGCCGGCGGCGCCCCGGCGGGAATCCCGATCGGCACCACCTGCAGCTCGCCCGTGTGCCACTTGCCCGGCGCGACCCGGTGGCCGACCTTGGCGGCGTGGAAGCTGACCGTGAGGTCGGCCTCGACCGCGCTGGCCTCGACCTCGCCGCTCGAGGCGTCGACCCCAGAGGCGATGTCGCAGGCGACGACGGGAGCGCCGCAGCGGTTGATCGCTTCGATCGCCGCTGCCGCCGGCTCTCGCGGCGCGCCGCTGAAGCCGGTGCCGAAGATCGCGTCGACGACCGCGCCGGCCCCGTCGAGCCAGCCGTCGAGGTCGTCCGGCACCCCCTGCTCCAGCTCCAGCGCCTCGACCTCGAAGCCCATCCCGCGCAGGTGCCTCGCCGCGACCAGGCCGTCGCCGCCGTTGTTGCCCTTGCCGCAGACGATGCAGACCGGGCCCTGGGGCGCGAGCGCAGCCACCGCCTCGGCGAGGGCCGTGCCGGCCGCCTCCATCAGCTGCTCCCCCGGCACGCCCTGCTCCTCGATCGCCCAGCGGTCGACGGCGCGGATTCCCTCCGCGTCGAAGAGCGGGCTGAGCCAGGGCTCCATTCAGGCAGTTTCGACGATCGCGACCGCCGCCGCAAAGTCGCGCGAGTGAGTCAGCGAGACCTCGACCCGCCGCCCCGCCGCCGCGTCCGCCGCGCGCCCGGCGAGGCGGACGGCCGGCGGCTCGCCCGCCACCACCTCGATCTCGGCGAGGCCGAAGCCGCCGCTGAGGCCAAGCGCCTTGACCACCGCCTCCTTGGCCGCGAAGCGAGCGGCGAGGTGGCGGCCCGGGCGAGCGCGGGCGACAGCGTATTCCCGCTCGGCCTGGGAGAAGAGACGGACCGCGAGCCGCGGGTACCGCTGCAGGGCGCGCTCCAGCCGCTCGATCTCGAGCAGGTCGATGCCAACGCCAGATCTCATCCCCGGGATTATTTACCGATACCGGCGATGATCTTGGCGGTCGCCACTTCGCCTTCGCTGCTGCTGCCGATGCCGATGTAGCTGATCTTCTTCAAGTACGGGACGGCTTCCCAGAAGTCTTTCTTGGAGTGCGGCACGATCGCTTCGGCCAGCTGCACCGCGGCGGGACCGTCGACGAAGCCGCTGATCGGCGTCTTGCCCAGGGCCGATGCCGCGGCCTTGTAGGTGGACGTGCTCGAGAGCGTCGCCCCGGAGCCGGCGTTGAGGCCGGCGATCGCCTGCTGCAGCCCGTAGCCGATCGCGACCCGGTCGCCCTTGCCGACCACGACCAGGGCCTTCTTGCCGAATTCAGTGCTGCTGATCGAGAAGCCGCTCGCCTGGCCGCTGACGGCCGTGATGCCCGGCACGTTCGCCGCCCGCAGCAGCGTGCCGAGGCTGCCGATTGCTTGCGCCGCTTCGCCGGACTTGGCCGTCACCACCATCGCCCCGCCGAGGCTCGTCTTGTCGCTGCCTTCGACGAAGACCGCCGCTTCGTCGAGCGATTCGGCGATCTTGTCGAGGTCGATGCCGGCCTGGGCCATCGCGCTCTTCAGTTCGCCCGGTTCGAGGTCGGGAGGAATGCCTTCTTCGTCGAGGTTGTCGATCGCTTCTTCGAACTGCTGGCTGAAGTCGGCGAGGCCGAGGGCGGCGAAGGAGCTGGCCGGCAGCGAGCCGAGCAGCTTGGAGGCGCTGCCCGAAGAGGCTTCCTTGCCGGCGAGCGAGCCGCTGAGATCGATTTCGATCTGTTCGGCGTGGGGGATGACGCTGGCGACGGCCGTCGCTTCGTTCGGGTCGATGCCGACGGCCTGCAGCACTTCCTTGGTCGGGGCTTCCGATTCGCCTTCGGTCTGCTTGACGATGCCGCCGAGGTCGATGTAGACGTCGGCGAGGCTGCCGCTCGTCGCCCCTTCCATCGTCTTCTGGAAGCGGTCTTCGCCGCCGAGCGATTCGCCTTCGGAGGCTTCGGTCGCGGCCTCGAGCTCCTTCTGGCTGGAGGCGAGCACGAGCGTTTCCCCGACCAGGCCGATCGGCTTGCCCTTGGAGCTCGCAGTCCGTTTGTCGACGAAGGCCTGCGCCGCTTTGGCGTCGCTGGTTTCGATCGCTATCAGCGGTTCGGAGAGTTCGCCTTCGACGACGCGTTCGAAGGCGACGCTGCCGCGGTCACCAAGCCAAGGTTCGACTTCCTTGGCGTAGTCGAGCGTTTCGCCTTCTTCGCGCGCCGAGCTTTCCATCTGTGAGGCGACGAAGTCTTTGAGCGAGGCTTCGCCGGTCAGCTTCTTCGTCACCGCGTCGGCGTTGGTCTTCAGTTCCCCGCTGGGCTTCAGCGCGCCTTCGGCGAAGACCACCGTGCCCGGCACGGCAAAGCCGGCGAGCTTCGAGCTGGAGCCGGCGCCCGACGACGAGCCGCTGCCGCTGCCACCACCACAGCCGACCACGACCACGGCAACAAGCACAACAAAAGCAGCAATAGTTAGACGAATCCTGAGCATCCCGGCGAGAAAGAGTAGCGGGAAGTTCGCTACTCGACAGTGACGGTCTTCGCGAGGTTGCGCGGCTGGTCCACGTTGAGGTCTCGCGCGCGGGCGATTTCGTAGGCCAGAAGCTGCAACGGCAGGATCGCGACGATCGGCTGCAGAATCCAATCGGTGCGGGCGACGGCGATCGCCGCGTCGGCGACCTGGACGGCCGTCTCGTCTCCCTCGGTGACGATCGCGATCGTCTCGGCGCCGCGCGCTCGCACCTCCTCGACGTTGGAGAGGACCTTCTCCAGGATCGGGCTGTCGGTGGCGACGGCGATCACCGGGGTCGACTCGTCGAGCAGGGCGATCGGCCCGTGCTTCATCTCGCCGGCGGCGTAGGCGTCGGTCGGGATGTAGGAGATCTCCTTCAGCTTCAGCGCGCCCTCGAGGCAGACCGGAAGGCCGATGTGGCGGCCGAGGTAGAGGAAGAAGTCGTGCTCTGCCTGGGCGGCGGCGATCTCGCGGGCGGGCGCCTCGCTCGCCGCCAGCGTCGTCTCGATCTTCGAGGGGATCGACTTCAGCTCGGCGACCAGGGTGGCGATCCGCTCCGGCGCCAGGGTGCCGCGCAGCTGCGCCAGCCGCAGCCCCAGCAGGTACATCGAGGCGACCTGGGCGACGAACGTCTTGGTCGCGGCGACGCTGACCTCGGGGCCGGCGCGGGTGTAGAGCACCGTGTCGGCGTCGCGCGTCGCCTGGCTGCCCATCACGTTGGTGATCGCCAGCACCTTGGCGCCGTTCTCGCGGGCCAGGCGCATCGCCGCCAGGGTGTCGGCGGTCTCGCCGGACTGGGTGATGCCGATCACCAGGTCGCGCTCGCTGATCACCGGGTTGCGGTAGCGGTACTCGGAGGCGATGTCCATCTCGACCGGCACCCGCGCCCACTCCTCGATCGCGTAACGGCCGACCAGGCCGGCGTGGTAGGAGGTGCCGCAGGCGACGATCACGATGCGCTGGATGTCGCGCAGGTAGTCCTCGTCGAGCTCGAGTTCGGAGAGGTCGACGCCGTCGTCGGAGGGAAGCCGGTCGGCGATCGTCTCGGCGACCGCGTCGGCCTGTTCGTGGATCTCCTTCAGCATGAAGGTCTCATAGCCGCCCTTCTCGGCCGCGGACTCGTCCCAGGTGACCTCTTCCGCATCGCGCTCGACCGGGTTGCCCGCGGCATCGGTGATGCTGATTCCCCCGCCGGCCTCGATCGTGACGATCTCGTCGTTTTCGATCGAGACGGCGTCGCGGGTCTCGGCGAGGAAGGCGGGGATCGCGGAGGCGAGGAAGGTCTCGCCGTCGCCGACGCCGGCGACCAGCGGGCACTCCTTGCGCGCTCCGACCAGGCGCCCGGGCTCGTCGGCGTGCATCGCGACGAAGGCGTAGTGGCCGCGCAGCTCGCCAAACGAGCGCCGCACGGCCTCGGTCAGGTCGCCGTCGTAGTTGCGCTCGATCAGATGGGCGACGATCTCGGCGTCGGTCTCGGAGCTGAAGTGATGGCCCTGCTCGGCCAGCTCACGGCGCAGCTCGGCGTGGTTCTCGACGATGCCGTTGAGGACGATGTGGATGCGGTCGCTGCAGTCGCCGTGCGGGTGGGCGTTCTCCTCGGTGACGCGGCCGTGAGTCGCCCAGCGCGTGTGGGCGACGCCGGTCGTCGCGGCCGGGGCGGCGACCGCGACGCCACCGCCGTTCTGGGCCTGCTCGGCGACCGCGGCCCGCAGGTTCGCGAGGTTGCCGACGGCGCGCACGTTCTCGATCTGGCCGTCGTCGATGACCGAGATTCCGGCCGAGTCATAGCCCCGGTACTCGAGCTTTTCGAGTCCGGCGACAAGCAGGTCCAGGCAGGGGCGCCCGCCGACATATCCAACGATTCCGCACATAGGGAGGCCGACTAAGGGTAGAGGGCGCGTGGTTAGGCGAGCTCTTGGCGGACGAGAGTGACAAGCCGCTCGCAGACGGCGGCGGCCTCCTCCTCGCTCGGCGCCTCGACCATCACCCGCACCAGCGGCTCGGTGCCGGAGGGGCGCAAGAGCACCCGGCCGCGTCCCTCCAAGGCCTCGCCCTCGCGCTCGACCGCCTCCCAAACGGCCTTCGCCCCGGCGATCGCCTCGCGGTCGGCGACCTCGACGTTGACCAGCGTCTGCGGCAGCTTCTCCATCGGGGCGACGGTGGCGAGGTCTCCACCGGCGAGCTCGCGCATGGTCGCCAGCGCCGCCGCCGTGCCGTCGCCGGTGGCGACGAAGCGGGTGTCGATGATGTGGCCCGACTGCTCGCCGCCCAGCGCCCAGCCGCGGGCGCGCAGCTCGTCGAGCACGTAGCGGTCGCCGACGCCGGTCACCGCGACCTCGATCCCCGCCTTCTCCATCGCCTGGTGAAAGCCGTAGTTGCTCATCACGGTGACGG
Organism: Solirubrobacterales bacterium; assembly: GCA_035549645.1. Lineage (GTDB taxonomy): Bacteria > Actinomycetota > Thermoleophilia > Solirubrobacterales > 70-9 > VRUE01. The sequence continues at coordinate 7,494 of DASZQM010000334.1, forward strand.
CGACGCCACCCGCGAGCTCGCCGCGAGCCGCCATCCCCCGCGCCACGAGGGCGATCAGCTCGTCGCCGTCGTGGGTGCGACCGTCGCCGTCGACGGCGAGGACGCGATCGCCGTCGCCGTCGAAGGCAAAGCCGATCGTCGCCTCGGACTCGGCGATCGCGGCGGCGAGCCGGTCGAGGTGGGTCGAGCCGCAGCCGTCGTTGATGTTGCGCCCGTCGGGCTCGGTGCCGATCGTCTCGACCGTCGCCCCGAGCCGCTCGAAGATCGCCGGGGCGGCGCGGAAGGTGGCTCCGTGGGCGCAGTCGAGCAGCACCCGCTGTCCGGAGAGGTCGAGCGGGAAGGCCGCCTGCAGGGCGCGCAGGTAATCGTCGAGGCCGCCGTTCAGCTCGCGCACGTGACCCGGCTCGACCGCCGCTGCATCCGCGTCGATCAGGCCCTCGATCCGTTCCTCGGCCTCGTCGTCGAGCTTGGTTCCCCGGGCGGAGAAGAACTTGATCCCGTTGTCGCGGTAGGGGTTGTGAGAGGCCGAGACGACGGCGGCGAGGTCGAGGCCGAGGCGCTTGACCAGGATCGCCGCGGCGGGCGTCGGCAGTACGCCGCCGAGCAGGGCGTCACCGCCGGCGGCGGCGATTCCGGCGGCGAGAGCGGACTCCAGCATCGGGCCCGACTCGCGGGTGTCGCGGACGATCAGGACCTGCGGGCGCGCGGCGTCGAGCGAGGCGGTGGCGGCGCGGCCCAGGGCGGTCGCCAGCTCGGCCGTGAGGAAGGTTCCGGCCTCCCCCCGGACCCCGTCGGTTCCGAAGAGCTTGCGCCCCGTCGTCAACCCAAGCGACCTAACGCTTGGAGAACTGCGGCCGCTTGCGCGCCTTCTTCAGGCCGGCCTTCTTGCGCTCCTTGGCCCGCGCGTCGCGGGTGAGGAAGCCACGCCGCTTGAGCTCGCCGCGCAGCTCCGCGTCGACCTCGATCAGCGCCCGGGCTACGCCATGGCGGACCGCGCCGGCCTGGCCGCTGATGCCACCGCCGTGCACGCGCACGCGCACGTCGACGTTGCCGTCATAGCCGGTAATGGTCAGCGGCTGGCGGGCCATCGTCTGGTGCAGGGGACGCGGGAAGAAGTCCTCGAGCGAGCGGTTGTTGATCTCGAACTTGCCGCTGCCGGGCAGAAGGGTGACGCGGGCGATCGAGGTCTTGCGCTTGCCGGTCGCGAGGAAGCGGGCGTCGCCCTCCATCTTGGCCGGGGCGCGACTCGCCGCGGCCGGCTCCTCCTCGGCCTCGCCGGTGAGTTCGGCCTCGCGTTTGGCGCGCTCCTCCTCTTCGGCTTCCTTGCGGGCCTGCTCCTCGGCGCTGAGCGGGCGCTCCTCCGGCTCGACCGCGATCGGTTCGAGGTCGGCGCCGGGAATGACGTCTTTTTTCTCCTCGGCGGCCGGTTTCTCCTCGGCGACGGGCGCAGCGGGCTCCTCTTCGGCGGGCGACTCGGCCTCGGCCTCAGGGGCGGCCTCCTCGGCCACGGGCTCTGCCGGAGTCTCCTCGGCCTGCTCGGCTACGGGCTCCTCGGCGGCGCCTGCGTCAGCGGCGGGCGTCTCGTCCGGGGTCTCCGGGGCCTCGTCCTGCTCCGGCGCCTGGTTCTGCTCGTCCTCGATCAAGTCTGTATCTCCATCGGTTTGGGCTGTTGCGCCTCGTGCGGGTGCTCGGGGCCGGCGTAGACCTTGAGCTTGGTCAGCTGCTGGCGGGCGAGGCGGTTGCGCGGCAGCATGCCCTTGACGGCCTTGCGGATGACCTCCTCGGGGCGGCGCTCGAGCATCTCGGCCAGCGTGCGCGACTTGATCCCGCCCGGGTAGCCGCTGTGGCGCCAGTAGCGCTTCTGATTCATCTTGTCGCCGGTGACGCGAATTTTCTCGGCGTTGATGACGACGATGAAGTCGCCGGTGTCGCAGTGCGGCGTGTACTCCGGCTTGCGCTTGCCGCGCAGGGCGTCGGCGATGCGCGTCGCCAGGCGGCCCAGGGTTTGGCCCTCGGCGTCGACGACGTACCAGTCACGCTGGCGGTCGGCGGGTGTGGCGACATAGGTCTTCATCAGAGAAAAACCGCGGGCAGCGCCCAGCGGCCCCGGCATGATAGCCACAGCGCGGCATCCGCGGTAGGCGACTGTGGGCGCAGCTATACTGCCGCGCCAATAAACGCCGAATCCCGGTCGCACCGATGACCGGGAACGGAGGAACCGCAGGAACCGTTGCAGGTTCCCGGGGCGAATCGGCCGAAAAGGTCGTAGCGCATCTCTTTCAGCGCGAGCCCGACAGCTAACTCCGTAGGCGAACGAAAGAGAGGGCACGTGGCAAGCAAGAGGCCCCGGCCTTGGTTGGCGGGAGTTTTGTTCACATTTTCAGCGGCGCTGCTGTTGTCGCTCTGCCTTGCGACGAGCGCGATGGCGACCACCGGCGGCGCCCCAACCGCGGCCGGCGCCCCGACCCCGGCAGGCAGCCCGACCGGGACGCCGGCGAGCGAAGCGCCCAGCGCCGGGGCGATCAGCCTCCTCTCCGCCACCACCACCCCGCGCAAGTCCTTCTTCTACGGCGTGCGCTACCCCAGCATCCGCTTCGCGATCTCGAGCACCCAGCCGCAGAACGATCTCCAGGTGGACGTCGTCAACGCCGCCGGAGAAGTCGTTCGCAGCTTCTACCGCAACGACGTCGAACCGAACGCCGAAGTGCGGATCCGCTGGGACGGGACGACCAGCGAAGGCAAGCCCGCCCGCAACGGCCGCTACAGCTTCCGCATCGAGCCACAGGGCGGCACCGAAGTGGCCGCCCGCGCATCGACCTCCAGCGAACCGATCAGCACCGGCTTCGCCCTCTACGGCTACGCCTTCCCGATCCTCGGCGCGCATGAATTCGGCATGGGCGCCGGTCGCTTCGGAGCCGCTCGCTCCGGCCACACCCACGAGGGCCAGGACGTGATGGCCGCCTGCGGCACGCCGCTGATCGCCGCTCGCGGCGGCACCGTGCAGTACGCCGGCTACCAATACGCGGCCGGCAACTACGTCGTCATCGACGGCAAGGGCACCGGCCTCGACTTCATGTACGCGCACCTGGCCGAACCCTCGCCGCTGAAGACCGGCGAACCGGTGCGCACCGGTTCGCCGATCGGCATCGTCGGCGACACCGGTGACGCCGTCGGCTGCCACCTCCACTTCGAGATCTGGACAGCGCCCGGCTGGTACCAAGGCGGCAGCCCGATCGACCCGCTGCCCTACCTCGAAAAGTGGGACGCCTACAGCTGAGCGGTCCCATCGGCGACGCCGTCACCTAGATTGACGAATCGATGCGGGTCGAGCTGCTCAATCTCGGCTGGATGACCGCCCCGGCGGGCCTCTGGCGCCAGGGCGATAGCGAGCCGGAACAGCCCCTCCGGCTACCGGTGCCCGCCTACCTGATCGAGACCGAGACCGAGCGGATCCTCGTCGACACCGGACTGCACCCTGACGCGGTAACCGATCCAAGCGGTCACTACGGCGAGAACAGCTCGATCGGCTTCTTCGGGCTCGAGCAGGAGCAATCGCTCGTCGAGCGGGTCGACCTGGGGACCCTGACCAAGGTTGTCCTCACCCACCTGCACTTCGACCACGCTGGCGGCCTCTTGCTGATCCCCGGCTCAGTGCCGGTGGTGGTCCAGCGGGCCGAGTGGGAGGCGGGACAGAACCGCAGCGGGATCGAGCAGAACTTCTTCCTCGCTCGCGACTACGCCGAGACGCCGCCCAACCTCGTCCTCGTCGACGGCGACCACGACCTGCTCGGCGACGGCTCCGTCGTGCTCCTCAGCACTCCGGGCCACACCGTCGGCCACCAGTCGGTGCGGGTGGGAGACCTGGTAATCGGCGGCGACGTCGCGCTCTTCGCCAGCGGCTTCGATGACCATCGCTTCCCCGCCTTCGGCTACAGCCAGGATCAGCAGGTGGAGTCCGCAGAGCGGCTGCGCCAGCTGCGCGACGCCGGCCTCAAGGTGCAGCCCGGCCACGATCCCGACCTGTTGCGCCCCGGACCGCTGGCGATCTAGGCGAGCGCTCGCTCGCGGGCGAGCCGTTTGCGCCACTGGACGAGCGCCAGGGAAAGCGCCACGGGCACGGTCGCCGGCAGCTCGTGGACGGCGAAGAAGAGCAGGTCGAATGCCAGTGCCAGCCCGGCGACAAGCAATGCCCCTTCGACCTGGCGTGGACGCTCAGCGGCGAGGAGACAACCGACGAGCGCCGCGACGAAGAGGTCGCCGAAGCCCATCACGGCGGAGCCGAAGTGGACGACCTGGAGCTGAGGCAGGCCCGCGGCGGGCGTGGCGGCACTCAACACCGCGTTCGGTTCCTGCAGCAGGTCGGCGCTGACGTAGATCGCGTCGATCACGGCCATCGCGTAGACCCCAAGGCGCAGCCATTTCGCCGGCACGGCGCAGACGAGGAGCCAACCGAGCGTTACGCAGGCGAGCCCCGAGAGCACCGTGGCCGCCGCCTCCCCGGCGAGCGAGTGCGGCGAGACCCAAGCGAGCGCAAAGAGCGCTACCGCAACGGCAACGGGCGCGAGCCAATCCAGGCCGCCGCCCCGCGAGACCGTCTGGAGGCGTAAATAGTGCGCCTCCAGACGGTCTCGGCGGATCAGCGTCCCCAGGGCGAACGCGGCGAGCGGTGGGACGCCGACGAGGGCGATGTAGGTGAGGGCGTCGGCGGAGCTCGGCGAGGCTTCGATAGCGCCGAGCACGACGACAATCGATAGCGCTG
>DASZQM010000335.1:0-4088 GCA_035549645.1 Solirubrobacterales bacterium
TCGCGGCCGAGGGGGCGACCATCCCCTTCATCGGGCAGCTGCGCACCGAGCACATCCTGATCGGCATGCTGCTGCTCGGCCCGGTGGCGGCGAAGCTGCTCAGCACGGGCTACCGCTTCGCCCGCTACTACCTCGGCTCCCCCGCCTACGTCAGCAAGGGGCCGCCGCAGATCGCCCTGCGCGTGCTCGCCCCCGGCGTGGTCTTCACCACCGTCGCCCTCTTCGGCACCGGGGTCGCCCTGCTCCTCGTCGGTCGCAACGACCAGCTCGACTTCCTCCACAAGGCCAGCTTCATCGCCTGGTTCGCGCTGATGACGATCCACGTGCTCGGCCACATCCTCGAGCTGCCCGGGCCGGCGTTCGCCGACTGGAGGCGGACCGTGAGCCCGCGCCTCGGCGGCGCCGGCCTGCGCCGCGCCGCCGTCGTGGCGGCGCTGGCGATCGGCGTCGGCCTCGCCCTGCTCAGCTTCTCCGCCGCGGGGTCGTGGGGCTGATGGGGCCGCTCGACCGCGATACGGCGAAGCGCCGAGGCCGGCACCGGCTCGACGCGATGAGGCGGCGGACGACGCTGCTGCGCGAGCGGGTGGTCGTGACCGCGATCGTCAGCTTCGTGCTGCTCTGGGCCGTCGTCTTCGTGCAGATGGCGACCGGCAACGACCCGGCCCTCGGGCCCGGCAAGGCGGCCCGGCGGCCGGCGGCGAAGGCGGCGGCGCGCAACCCCGAACGGCCTACACCCCAGGCAGCGCCACCCGAAGTCGAATCCGAATCGGAAGCGGTCGAAACCGAAACGGCCGAAACCGAAGCAGCTGAAAGCGAAGCTGCGGAAAGCGAACAGTTCGAAGTGGAACGGCTCGAAGCCGAAGAAGCGGAAGCCATGGAACTGGCGGAAATCGAAGCCGAAGAAGCGGAAGCCGAAGAACTGGAAGCGGTAACCAGCGGGCAGTCGTGAGCGAGGCGAGGCGAACCTTCGAGTGCTTCGGCGGCGTGGTCACGATCGCCGTGCTCGGCCCGGCCTCGATGGAGCCGGGCAGGGCGGCGGCGAGCGCAGAAGCGAAGCTGCTCGCCGCCCACCGCCAGCTCTCGCGCTTCCTCCCCGGCAGCGAGCTGAGCCGGCTCAACCGCGATCCGCGCGCGCGGGTCCCCGCCAGCCCGCTGCTGGTCGAGCTCGCGAGCGCCGCCCGCGAGGCGGGAGAGCTGACCGCGGGACTGGTCGACGCGACGCTGCTGCGCGAGATCGAAGCGGCCGGCTACCGCGACTCGATGCAGGGCCGGCCCGAGGCCGACCAGGCAGCCCAGCCCGCGGCTTCGATCCCCGCCGCGCCCCGCTCGGCGGGAGCCTGGGCCGAGATCTCGGTCGACCGCCAGGCCTGGACGATCGAGCGACCACCGGGGATCGGGATCGACAGCGGCGGCATCGCCAAGGGCCTGCTCGCCGACGAAGCCGGGGCGGCACTGGCCGGATTCCCCGCCTACGCGGTCGACTGCTGCGGCGACGTCCGCATCGGTGGCACGGCGGGGCGGCGACGGCCGGTCCTGATCGAGGACCCCTTCGGCGGCGAGCCGATCCACACCTTCCAGATGGGCGACGGGGGCGTCGCGACCAGCGGCATAACCCGCCGCAGCTGGAAGGGCGCCGGGGGCGCCCCGGCCCACCACCTGCTCGACCCGGCGACGGGCGAGCCTGCCTTCACCGGCGTGGTCCAGGCAACCGCGCTGGCCCCCAGCGCCTTCCTCGCCGACGTCCACGCCAAGTGGGCGCTGCTCTCGGGGCCCGAGCTCGGGCCCTCGCGCCTTCCCCACGGTGGCGTCCTCGTCCTCGCCGATGGCAGCGTCGAGACCGTGGCGGCGCGCGCCCCGATCGAGACCGCGGCGTGAGCGCCGCCCACCACCTCTTCTGGATCACCAGCCGGGCCGCCGGCAGCGCGGCGATGCTGCTCGCCTCCGCCTCGGTCCTGCTCGGCCTGATGATGAGCGCGCCGCGTCGCAATCCGAACAAGCGCGACCTGCGCACCCTGCACGAGGCCCTCTCCCTCACCGCCCTGGTCATGGTCGGCCTGCACGGCGTCTCGCTGCTCGGCGACGCCTACCTCAACCCGGGCGTGACCGGGATCGCGATCCCCTTCGTCGGCCCCTACCGGCCACTGTGGACCGGCGCCGGCATCATCGCTGGCTACGGCCTCGCCGCCCTCGGCGTCTCCTACTACTTCCGCAGCCGCATCGGCGCCGCCCGCTGGCGTCGCATCCACCGCCTGACCGCGGTCTTCTGGCTGCTCGCGATCGCGCACACGATCGGCGCCGGCTCCGACGCAGGCGAGCCCTGGTTCCTGATCCTCAACGGCGCCTTGATCGTCCCGGCGCTGCTGCTCCTCGTGCTGCGCTGGCTGAGCCGGGCCTCGGGCGAAGTTGCGACGGCCGACGCCGTCGGTCAGATTTGACGCTTGCTCGCGCGCATCACAGTGCTGCTGCTCCTGGCGGCGGCGATCCTCGCCCCGGCCGCCTCCGCGCGCACGGTGCTGATCGTGCTCGAGAACCGCGAGCTGGACGAAGCGATCGGCGGCCCCGGATCATCGACGCTCGACGAGCTCTCGCAGCAGGGGGCGCTCGCGGTCGACTACCACGCGATCGCCCACCCCTCGCTGCCCAACTACCTCGCCCTCACCGGCGGCTCCACCTTCGGCATCGGCGAGGACTGCACCGATTGCCAAGCCAGGGGAGCCAACCTGGCGACCCAGCTCTCCGCCGCCGGCATCTCCTGGCGCGCCTATATGGGCGGCATGCCGCAGCCCTGCTTCGAGGGCGCCGAAAGCGGCCAATACGCCAAGCGCCACAACCCCTTCCTCTACTTCCCCGCGATCGCCGACAACCCCAAGCTCTGCGCCGACGACATCCCCGAAACCGAGCTCGACACCGCGCTCGCCCACCACGACCTGCCCAGCTTCGCCTGGATCAGCCCGGACCTCTGCGACGACGCCCACAGCTGCCCCCTCGCCAAGGCCGACGAATACCTCGCGGGCCTGCTCCCCCGCCTCCGGCGCCAGCTCGGCCGCCACGGCCTGCTCATCGTCACCTTCGACGAGGGAAGCTCGAACGCGAGCTGCTGCGGCAACGCTCATGGCGGCCGCGTCGCGACGATCCTCGTCGGCCCGGAAGTGCGCAAGGGCGCCCGCCTCCACCACCCCTACTCCCACTACTCCCTGCTGGCGACGCTCGAGGATCGCTTCGGCCTTCCGCGCCTCCGCAACGCCCGCTCCGCGGTGCCGATGAAGGCGGCGTTCAAGAGGGGCGCGGGGCTATCTGGATGAGCTCGGCTCGAACGGGTGGCGCCAGTAGCGGTCGGTGCAGTTGAGCATCGTCGCCCAGGCGGGTCCGAACTCATAGCCGCTGCCGTCGGGGTTGACCATCCTTCCGGCCGGGCCGCGACCGACCCTGCCGGCGGCGAGCTCTTCGGCGGCCATCTTCAGGTTCATTCCCCAGCCGCCGCCCTCGATCAGGGGTGGGGTCATCGGCCACTTGCGCCAGGTCGACATCGCCGCGACGGCTTCTCGGGCGCGAGGCTCGTCGCCTTTCTTTTTCGCCCGGAGCCAGCTCTCGAACCAGCCACAGGAGACGGTGCCGGCCACCTTGACGGCCAGTTGGTAGTGGTCCATGACCGCGTCTTCCTCTTGCAGCGCTGAGCGGTCGAAGTTGGGAGGCAGGGGCACGCCCCGCAGCATTCGCTCGACCACACGGGCACGGGCATCGGGGCCGACGACGCTGCGGGGCATCGCTCCCAGCCAGGTGTCGACGTCGACCGGGCGCAGGGAGCTCAGGACCGCGTCGTAGGCGGCGCGGTCGCCGATCGCGCCCCTGGCCTCGACGAAGACCGGCCCGTCGGGGGCGAGGATGGTGGCGAAATCCTCCGCCCCGTTGCGATCGACGCCGTAGCGGACCGTGGTCGCGGCGCGGCCGAGCAGGGTCGAGCGCTGCGGCGCGCTGACATGGGAGCGGTCGCGCAGGTAGCTGCGGTAGAGCCGTGCCGGATACCAGTGGACGGCGAAGCTGCGATCGCCGCGGGCGAAGGTGACTTCGCCTTCGTCCTTTTCGAACTC
>DASZQM010000336.1:0-4526 GCA_035549645.1 Solirubrobacterales bacterium
TCGGCGCCGAAGGTGTTCCGCTCCTCGCAGGAGGCCGAGCTCGTCTACGAGAACGGCGGCTGCAAGCTGCACGACCAGGCCGAGTACCGGCGGGCCGGGCGCGGGCACTTCCTCACCACGGTCGGGCGGATCATCTTCAACGAGAACATCGAGCGTGCCCTTGCGGACGCACTCGGCGAGGACTTCGATCCGGACCAGTTCGAGTTCGTCAACTTCTCGCTGAAGAAGAAGAACATCAACGAAATGGTCTTCAACCTGGTCGAGGCCTACGGTGCCCCGGCGGTCTCACAGGTGCTCGACGCGTTCAAGGACCTCGGCTTCCACTACGCCAGTCAGGCGGGAATCACCGTGTCCAAGAACAACGTCATCTCGCCGCCCGACAAGGAGCAGATCCTCGAGCGTTACGAGAAGCAGACCTCCGAGATCCAGGGCCAGTACAACGACGGCTACATCACGGCCGAGGAGCGCCACGAGGCGGTCACGTCGCACTGGAACCAGGCCACCGACGAGGTTGCGCAGGCGATGGAGGACAACCTCCACGAGCTCAACCCGATTTTCATGATGGCCAACTCGGGTGCTCGCGGTTCCTTCAAGCAGATCCGCCAGCTGGCGGGGATGCGCGGCCTGATGGCCAATCCGAAGGGCGAAATCATCGAGCGGCCGATCAAGGCCAACTTCATGGAGGGCCTCTCGGTGCTCGAGTACTTCATCTCCACGCACGGCGCCCGAAAGGGACTCGCCGACACGGCGCTGCGCACGGCCGACTCGGGTTACCTGACCCGCCGTCTGGTCGATGTCGCCCAGGACGTGATCGTCCGCGAGGAGGACTGCAAAACCAAAGACCACATCGAGATGGCGATCCGCAAGGACGACAACTCGCTCAACGACAACCTGATCGGGCGCCTGGCGGCGAAGAAATTCGAAACCAAGCGCGGCCGCGAGCTGCTCAAACGCAACCAGGAGATCACCCTGGCCGACGTCGAAGCGATCGCCGAGGCGTTCGAGGACGACGAGACCAAGGTCCCGGTTCGCTCGGCGCTCAAGTGCGACGCCGACTCCGGCGTGTGCCGTGCCTGTTACGGCGTCTCGCCGGCGACCGGCTCGACCGTCGACATCGGCGACGCGGTCGGCATCATCGCCGCCCAGTCGATCGGCGAGCCCGGCACGCAGCTGACCATGCGTACGTTCCACACCGGCGGTGTCGCCGGCCAGGACATCACGCAGGGCCTGCCGCGCATCGTCGAGCTCTTCGAGGCGCGTAAACCGAAGGGCCTGGCGCAGATGGCGGAGGCGGCCGGCAAGGTCTCGGTCGAGGAAACCGACAAAGCGCTGAAAGTGATCGTCACCGAGTCCAGCGGCGAGGAGCACGCCTACAGCTTCCCGCCCCGCACCCGCCTGCACGTGGCGGACGGCGACAAGGTCGAGGTCGGCGAGCAGCTCAACGAGGGCTCGCTCTACCCGGCGGACCTGCTGGCGATCCGCGGCCGCACCGACGTCGAGCTCTACCTAGTGGCCGAGGTGCAGAAGGTCTACCGCGCCCAGGGCGTCGACATCAACGACAAGCACATCGAGTTGATCGCCCGCCAGATGCTGAAGAAGGTGCGGATCGAATCGAAGGGCTCGACCAGCCTGCTGCCGGGCCAGCTCGAAGACCGCGGTGCGCTCAAGCGCCTCAACAAGAAAGTCAAGGACGAAGGCGGCACGCCGGCCAAGGCCGAGGAGGTCATCCTCGGAATCACCAAGGCGTCGCTGGCCACCGAGTCCTTCCTCTCCGCCGCCTCCTTCCAGGAGACGACGAAGGTGCTCACCGACGCGGCTCTGGAAGGCAAGCGAGACAAACTCGTCGGCCTCAAGGAGAACGTGATCATCGGCAAGCTGATCCCGGCCGCCACCGGCCTCAAGCACTACCGCACCCTCGCGGTGGAGCCTGCGGTGCCGATCGAGCCGCCGAGCGAGGAAGGCCTGCTCGACGAGGACGAGCTCGCTGCCGAGCTCGGTCTCGACGACGGTGAAGCCGTCGAGAGCTTCGGGCCCTCCTTCGCGGAGGAGCTCGAGGAGCTGGCGCAGGAGATCGAGCAGACCTCTGAGGAGTCGTCGCCCGGGACGCAGTCTTAGGTTGGGTGGGGTGGGGTCGGGTGCCCCTCTCCACTTAACTTTTTCGGTGTTGAGTCTTCGGCTGGCGCCGCAAGGTATTGCCGAAAAAGTGCAAGACGTTCCGAGGGGCACCCGACCCCTCCACTCCAGCGCCTGAGGCAGCTCCCCGCGAGGGACGACTCCGTTTCGGTCGAGCTTCCGTGGGCTGGACCCTGCGAAGTGCCTTAGAAAGCGAAACGGCCCGGGCGTTGCCCGGGCCGCTGGGTGCTGCTTTGGGGGTCGTAACGTTTTTTCGCTGGTATGGCGTGAGAAAGCGTTACGGCTAGTTGCTGCTGCCGCCGGTGAGGCAGTAGGCGAAGACGGTCAGCGATGAGGCTGCGCCGTTGTTGTTTTTCGCCTGGTACTGCCAGCCGTTGCCGCTGCGGAGGGTCGAGGTCATCTCGACTCCGAAGTTGGCGGGCTGGCCGCCGCCGCTGATCACGACGGTTCCGGCCGGGCACTGGACCGAGACGCTGCCGTTGGCGCCGGCTGCGATCGGGGTGCTGTTCGTGACCTGGATGATCGGGCCGAGCTCGGAGGCGCGGACGGAGCCGGCCTGCAGCTCGCTCGAGCCGACCGAGTCAAGGCCGAGGTCGTTGGCGGTCAGCGACTGGTCGGCTACCTCCGAGGAGGTGACCGAGGCAGCGCCGAGGTCCTGAGCCGTGAGGCTGTCCGGCGCGACGTCGGAGGATTCGACGCCGTTTTCGGCGATCTCCGTGGTGTCGACCGCGTTGGGGGCGATCTTGCCGGCGGCGACCGAGTTGTCGCGGAGGTCGACGGTGCGGATCGTGCCGTCGACGATCTGCGGCGAGCGCACGCTGTTCTTGGCGAGGCCGGCGGCGAGGGCGCTGCCGGTGAGTGCGGCGAACAGGGCGATGCAGGCGATCACGAGGGCGGGGGAGGGGCGGAATGAGCGGGTCTTGTTGGTCTTGCTGTTCATCGGAGGTGTCCTTTCGTTGGGTTGGTTGATCCGATGGACCCAGCTTCGGCCCGATCGCCCGTTTCAACTACGGACCCAAGGGGTGGTCTTCCTCACCCCTTGTAGATTTCAGCCGTGCCCGCTGCTCAGAAGGTCTGCGTGATCGGCGCCGGGTCCTCCGGCATCGCCGCCTGCCAGGTCCTCAACGCCCGCGGGCTCGCCTTCGACTGCTTCGAGAAGGGCTCGCAGGTCGGCGGCAACTGGCGCTACGAAAACGACAACGAGCTCTCCTCGGCCTACCGCTCGCTGCACATCAACACCTCGCGCGGGCTGATGGCCTACCGCACCTACCCGATGCCCGACGACTATCCGGACTACCCCAACCACTTCCAGATCGCCCGCTACTTCGACGACTACGTCGACCACTTCGCCCTGCGCGAGAAGATCCGCTTCCGCAGCGAGGTCAAGAGCGTCGTCCCGGTCGACGGCGAGTGGGAGGTGACGGTCTCCGACCGGGAGGGCAACAGCGAGGGCCATCGCTACCGCGCTGTGCTCGTAGCCAACGGCCACCACTGGGACCCGCGCTGGCCGGAGCCACCCTTCGCCGGCGCCGAGAGCTTCACGGGCGAGCAGATGCACGTCCACCACTACCGCGAGCCGGAGGTGCTCGTCGGCAAGCGGGTCCTGGTCCTCGGCATCGGCAACTCCGCCACCGACATCGCGGTCGAGTCCTCGCGCATCGCCGACGCGACCTTCCTGGCGATGCGCCGCGGCGCCTACGTGATGCCCAAGTACCTCAACGGCAAGCCCACCGACGAGGCCGCCTCGAAGCTGCTGACGATGATGCCGCTGCCGGTACAGCGCTTCGTGCTGAACCGGATGCTGGGGCTGACCGCGGGCGACATGACCGCCTACGGGTTGCCGCAGCCCGACCACAAGCTGCTCGAGGCGCACCCGACCGTCTCGGCCGAGCTGCTCTCGCGGCTGGGTCACGGCGACATCGCGGTCAAGCCGAACATCGAGCGCTTCAGCGGTGGGCGCACGGTCCGCTTCTCCGACGGCAGCGAGGAGGAGATCGACCTCGTTGTCTACTGCACCGGCTACAAGATCAGCTTCCCCTTCTTCGACGAGAAGCTCGTCACCGCCAGGGAGAACCGCCTGCCGCTCTATCGCCGCGTCGCCTCGGTCGAGCACCCAGGTCTCTTCTTCATCGGCTTCATCCAGCCCCTGGGAGCGATCATGCCGCTCGCCGAGGCTCAGGCGGAGTGGGTGGGGGACCTGCTCGACGGCAGCGGCACGCTCCCATCGCCGGCTGAGATGCGGGCCGAGATCTCAGCCGCGGAAGGGAAGATGAAGAAGCGCTACGTCGCCTCTAAGCGTCACACGATCCAGGTGGACTTCCAGCCCTATCTGCGCGAGATCCGGCGCGAGCGAAAGCGGGCCGCTCAGCGGGTGTGAGCGTGGGGAGGGGACG
>DASZQM010000337.1:0-4458 GCA_035549645.1 Solirubrobacterales bacterium
GATCTCCAGGAGGTTCGTCCCGGCGCCGGGGTTCTCGAACGGGTGGGCGGAGTTGACGTTGAAGAACCCGCCACCGTTGGTGCCCAGCTCCTTGATCGCCTCCTGCGAGGCGACCGGCCCCTGGGCCAGCGTCTGGGTGCCGCCGGCGAGCGTGTGGATCGCCGCGTAGTGGCCGAGGTTCTGGATCACGCCCTGGGAGACGAGGAAGAGCGCGCCAAGGATCGAGACCGGCAGCAGCACGTAGAGCAGGGTGCGGATCAAGTCCCCCCAGAAGTTTCCGATCTCACGGCCGCTGCGGGCGACGAGGCCGCGGATCAGGGCGACGACGACGGCGATCCCGACCGCGGCCGAGACGAAGTTCTGCACCGCCAGCCCCGCCATCTGAGCGAAGTAGGTGAGCGTCGTCTCGCCGCCGTAGTACTGCCAGTTGGTGTTGGTGACGAAGGAGGAGGAGGTGTTGAAGCTGAGGTCCCAGGGCCCGGAGTGGAAGCCCTGCGGGTTGAACGGCTGGATTCCCTGCGTGCGCAGGATCAGATAGAGCGCGACCCAGAAGAGCAGCGAGAAGACGATCAGGCTGCGCGCGTAGGCCTTCCAGTCCTGACCTTCCTGCTCGGGCCGCACGCGCAACACCCGGTAGGCGAAGCGCTCGATTGGCCCGAGCACGGGGGTCAGGAAGACGCGCTGGCTGGTGAAGACCCGCGCCATGTAGGCGCCGACCGGCTTGGTCAACGCCACCAGCACGGCGATGAAAAGCGCGATCTGCAGCCAGCCCTGGGCCACTAGAGGTTCTCCCCCCGCAGCAGCGCGTAGACGAGGTAGACGCAGACCAGAGCCGCGACGAGGAGCCCGAGTGCGTCGGCGACGGAGAACGCGGCGGTGACGATCGGGACGCTCATATCCGATCGATCAGGTCGATCGCCCAGTAGAGGAGGGCGAAGAGGCCGACCGCCAGCGCTATCGCGAAGAGGTCGGCGAGCGGACCGCCTCCCCCGGGGAAGATGTCTGCGAACGAGAGCACGAGCCCATCGTTCACCCGCCCGCGTCAAGGCCTCGTGCGTAATCGCCGAGCGGCTGTGGAGATTTCGTAAAGACGCCAGCGATCAGCTGTCCCACAAGCGCCGCGCGACCTTGCGCAGGATCGAGCGAACGTGCTCGGGCTCGTAGCGGACCTGCGCATGGGTGAAGCGGAGCGGCGTGTACCCGGCGGCGAGGTGTTCCTGGTCGCGCAGGCGATCGCGGGCCTGCTGCGCAGGCGTACGGTGATGGCGCAGCCCATCGGTCTCCACCACCAGCCGCAAGTCGGGCCAGAAGAAGTCGACGCGAAAGCCGTTGAGGTGTTCGCGCGTGAGCGGCACGGGCAGCCCTGCCTGCGCGGCGAGTGGCAAGAAGAACCGCTCGAGTTCCGAGTCCGTGAGCCGAAACGTGCGGCAGTCGAGCAACTCGCGCAGTCGCCCAACGCCCCTGCGCCCCCGATACCGCTCGAGCCCGGCGCGAAGGGCCTCCGGATCGACGAGATCGAGGCGATCCGCCTCGTTCACCGCCCGCTCGATCTCCGCGTGACTGAGCGCCATGCCGCTCCCCCGAAGACTGAGTCCCGCGATATCGACCAAGGTCAGAACCGGTGTAGTCACCGGAATCCTCTTGCAACGGGTTAGGTCCCGCTGCCCCAAACCAGTGCGTCGATGAGAACGTACTCCCGGCACCTCCCTCCCCTGCCCGGAGGACGGCGACACCGTGACTTCGATCGCGGCCGCTTTCTCCGGGGCGATTCCCCAAAGCGTGGCAGCACTGCGATGACTCAGCGCCGCACCTTTGCCGCTCGCCAATACCGCCGCCATCCATCTACCGAGAAGGGTCAGCTCAGGACGACCGACGGCGTACACCCCACGCAACACCCTGTGCAACCGCCCAATCTTGAGCCGATACCCAATCGCGTCCGTGCTCAGCCCCAGCTCCAAAAGCTGCCACCTGGCGACAACCCCATGCTGCTCTCGAGCAATCGCCCAAACCGATCGGGCCGACTGGCGATTTGTGGGCACCATAGGCCCCCTAAGTCGCCAGTCGTGCTGTGTCGCCCCCCTTAGAGCCAGCCGATGCGGCGGAAGCGGTGGTGGAGGAGGAGGCAGGCGCAGGCGATGAAGATGAGGACGGTGGGGTAGCCGAAGCGCCAGTGGAGCTCGGGCATGTTGTCGAAGTTCATGCCGTAGATGCCGGCGACCATCGTGGGGACGGCGAGGATTGCGACCCAGGCGGAGATCTTGCGCATGTCCTCGTTCTGCTGCACGGAGACCTGGGTCAGGTTTGCCTGCAGAACGCTGCTGAGCAGCTCCCGGAAGCCGGCGATGCGGCCGTTCACCCGCCGCAGGTGGTCGTGGACGTCGCGGAAGTACTCGTGAAGCTCGTCGGGGACCGCCTCGAAGTGGCCGCGGGCGATCTCGTCGACGGCAACCGAGAGCGGTGCGGCCGCGGCGGTGAAGTCGAGTACCTCGCGCTCGAGCTTGTAGATCCGCTCGGCGGGGTTGTTGCGCTCCTCCGAGAAGACCTGCCGCTCGACTTCCTGGATGTCGACGTCGACGCCCTCCGCCGCTTCCTCGTAGCCGTCGACGACGTGGTCGAGGATCGCGTAGAGGACCATCGCGGAGCCGTGGCGGAGCAGGTCGGGCCGCCGCTCGATCCGCTCCCTGACGCCGCTCAGCTCACCGTCTCCATGCCGCACTGTGATGATGAAGTCGGGATTGACGAAGATCAGCAGCTCGCCGACTTCGATCACCTCGTTGGAGTCGACGTAGTGGGCGGTCTTGACCACGACCAGCAGCGTGTCGCCAAAGAGCTCGATCTTGGGCCGCTGGTGCGCTTTGACCGCGTCCTCGACCGCGAGCTCGTGCAGGTTGAACTGGTTCGCTATCTCCTCGAACTCGGCCGCCTGCGGCTCGAAGACGCCGAGCCAGACGAACGAGCCGGGCTCGCGGCAGGCCTTGCCTGCCTCCGCGAGCGACAGCTTTTCGCCGTCGCGGCGGCGACCGTCCTTATAGACCGCGCAGTTGACGATCACCGGACCAGTATCTCCCCCATGCCGGTCGATCCGCCCGGCCCCACCGGCCCTACAGCGCGATCCGGTAGCCAACTCCTGGGTCGGTGCGAATCAGCTCGCCGTCGCCGTCTTCGACCTTGCGGCGCAGGTTGGCGACGTGGGTGCGCAGGGTCGCCGTGTCGTTGCTCCAGGCCGGGCCCCAGACCTCGGTCAGCAGCGCACGGTGAGTCATCAGGCGGCCACGGTTGCGGAGCAGCGCCGCCAGCAGCTTGAACTCGGTCGGCGTCAGGTGGATT
The DNA here is from genome assembly GCA_035549645.1 of Solirubrobacterales bacterium. GTDB lineage: Bacteria > Actinomycetota > Thermoleophilia > Solirubrobacterales > 70-9 > VRUE01. Next base: position 3,328 of record DASZQM010000337.1, read on the forward strand.
TCCTCGCCGTCGCGGGAGACGGTGTGGGCGGCAAGCGAGACCGCGAGGCCGCCGACCTCCAGCCTCGGCTCCTCCTCCCCGCCCGGCACGCGTCGCAGCGCCGCCTGCAGGCGGGCGATCAGCTCCGGCGGCCCAAACGGCTTGGTCACGTAGTCGTCGGCGCCAGCCGCCAGCGCCCGCACCTTCGCCTCCTCCTCGCCCACAGCGGAGAGCACGATGATCGGCATCTCACTCCACTCGCGCAGCCGCTTCGTCACCTCGACGCCATCGATGTCGGGCAGCATCAGGTCGATGATCGCCGCCGCGGGCGGCTTGACGGCGGCAAGGTCGAGGGCTTCCTCGCCGCTGTCGGCCGGCACCGTTTCGTAGCCGGCATCGCGCAGGATCACTTTCAGCGCCCGCAGGATCTGCGCCTCGTCGTCGCAGACGAGGACCCGCGGCAAGCCGCTCACGCCTCGCTCCCCCGAATGGGCATAGTGACGACGAAGCTGCTGCCCTGGCCGAGCACGGAGTCGACTTCGATCTGCCCTCCGTTGGCCTCGACGAAGCCCCTGGCGATCGCCAGTCCCAGGCCGGCCCCTCCGCCACTGCCATGCCGGAAGGGCTCGAAGATCAGCTGCCGCTCGTTCTCCGGAATGCCCGGGCCCTGGTCCACCACGCGAACCGCGATCTTGTCACCGACCAGGCGCGAGCTGACCGTCACCGGCCGGCCACCCCCGTGGCGAACGGCGTTTTCCAGCAGGTTGGCGAAGGCCCGCTCGAGCTGAGCCGCGTCGGCCTCGACCAGCGGCAGCTCCGGCCCGGCGGCGATGCGCACCGATTGCGGCCGGCCGATCGCCGCCCGCGCGGCCTCCAGCACCTCCGCCAGATCGACCGCCTCGCGGTGCGGCTCCGCCTTGCCGGCCTCCAGCCGCGACATGTCGAGCAGGTTGGCGACCAGGCGCGAGAGCCGCTCCCCCTCGTCGACCACGGCGGCGCTCAGCTCGGCCCGCTCCTCGGGTGTGGTCGAGGGCGAGCCGAGAGCGGCGCCGCCGGCGATGATCGAGGTGAGCGGCGTGCGCAGGTCGTGGGAGATCGAACGCAGCAGCGCGGTCTTCAGCTCGTCGCTGCGGCGCAGCGCCTCGGCCTCGA
>DASZQM010000338.1:0-11389 GCA_035549645.1 Solirubrobacterales bacterium
ACCCGGAGGCGAAGGCACGCGAGCTGACCGGGGCCGACGAGGGCACCCGCGAACACCACTTGCCTTAGCTGAAACGGCTCGCACCGAGGGGCGCGCGAATTTAAAGCGGTTTTGCGCGCCGTTTAGGAATTGCTGAGGGAACGCTCCTACAGTGCTCCCACGATGAAGAGATTCCTACGCACACCCTTCGGCTCGGCAATCCTCGGCGGCGCGGTCGTCGCCGTCTTCTTTGCGATCGCTCTCGCCACCGGCCTGATCGACGCCAAGAACACGACCACGACCACGATTCCGGCGCCGATCACCGCTTCGACCTCAGCGAGCGACGAAGGCAGCGGCGACAGCAATACGGTCAACGAGATCTATCGCCACGACGGACAGGGAGTCGCCTTCATCGAATCGACCCTGGCGCCCAAGGAAGAAGAATCCTCTCCCCTCAACCCCTTCGGCGAAGGAGAATCGAGCGGCGGCGGCGTCGCCACCGGCTCGGGCTTCCTGATCGACGACGAAGGGCACATCGTCACCAACAACCACGTGGTCGAAGGCGCGACCAAGGTCGAGGTCAAGCTCGGCTCCTCCGACACCGAGCACGAAGCCGAAGTGGTCGGCACCGACCCGGCCACCGACATCGCCCTGCTCAAGGTCGAAGTGCCGGCCGGCCAGCAGCACCCGCTCTCGCTCGGCAACTCCGCCAAGGTCAGCGTCGGCGATCCGGTGGTCGCGATCGGCAACCCGTTCGGCCTCGACCGCACCGTCACGGCCGGCATCGTCTCCGCCCTGCAGCGCCAGATTCAGGCACCCAACGGCTTCGCGATCTCGCACGTGATCCAGACCGATGCGGCGATCAATCCCGGCAACTCCGGCGGCCCGCTGATCGATTCGGAAGGCAGCGTGATCGGGATCAACTCGCAGATCCAGACCGGCGGCAGCGGCGACGGCAACGTCGGCATCGGCTTCGCGATCCCGATCAACACGGCGCGCGAAGTGGTCGAACAGATCGAGAAGAACGGCAAGGTCCAGCACGCCTACATCGGCATCAGCGGCGGTGACATCACTCCCGCCCTGGCCAAGGTCCTGAAACTTCCCGTCGAAAAAGGCGTCCTGGTGAACGAAGTCGTCAAGGGCAGCCCGGCCGACAAGGCGGGTCTCGAAGGCGGCGATACCGAAGCGACGATCGAAGGGGTGCCGGTGCGGCTCGGCGGCGACGTCATCACCGAAGTCGAAGGCAAGCCCGTCAGCTCGATGGAAGAAGTAGTCGACGCGGTCAACTCGGCCCAGCCGGGCGACAAGATGGAATTGACCGTCCTCCGCGGCGACAACGAAACCAAGCACGTGACGGTCACTCTCGGGGTACGTCCGGCGAAAGCCGAATAGGCCCACGCCAGAGCACGGGACCCGCGCGAAGGACTGGCGCGCGGGTCCCGTACTCTGAGAGGCGTGCGAGTAAAGATCTGCGGCATCACAAACCTCGACGACGCCGCCGAGGCCGTGCAGCTCGGCGCCTGGGCGATCGGGCTGATCCACTACGAGAAGAGCCCGCGTGCCTGCGATCCGGCGGAAGCGGCAGCGATCGCCGCCGCCTACCGGCGCAAGTGCGAGGTGGTCGGGGTCTTCGTCAATCCGGAGCTGGAGGAGGTGGCGAAGGCGGTCGAGGCGGCCAACCTCTCGATGGTGCAGCTGAACGGCGCGGAGGGCCCGCAGTTCTGCGCCGAGGTGGCGCGCCGCACCGGGGTCAAGGTGATCAAGGCGATCCACGTCTCCAGCGCCGCCGAGATCCACGGCGCCGAGGCCTACCGCACCGATTTCCACCTCTTCGACAAGAAGGGGCGGGGCCTCTGGGGCGGGACCGGCGAGAGCTTCGACTGGGGGCTCTTGCGCGGGCACAACTCCGAGGTGCCGGCGATCGTCGCCGGTGGCCTGCGGCCGGATAACGTCGCCGCGGCGATCGAGCTGACCCACCCCTACGCCGTCGACGTCGCGAGCGGGGTCGAGGCCGAGCCCGGCCGCAAGGACCACGCCGCGATGGCGGCCTTCTTCGAGGCCGCCAAGGGCGCTAGCGTCGCCTCGGCATGAGCTCGGTCGAGGAGAGATTCGGCCCCTATGGCGGGCGGTACGTCCCTGAGACGCTGATCGCGGCGCTCGACGAGCTGACCGAGGCCTGGGCGGAGGCGCGTGAGGACGGGCCCTTCAACGAGCGCCTGCGGCTGCTGCAGCGCGACTTCGTCGGACGACCGACGCCGCTCTACCTCGCCGACCGGCTGACTGCCCGGGCCGGCCGCCGCGTCTACCTCAAGCGCGAGGACCTGGCCCACACCGGCGCCCACAAGATCAACAACGCGCTCGGCCAGGCGCTGCTCGCCGAGCGCATGGGCAAGCCGCGGGTGATCGCCGAGACCGGCGCCGGCCAGCACGGGGTCGCAACCGCCACCGCCTGCGCCCTGCTCGGCCTCGAATGCATCGTCTACATGGGCTCGGAGGACATTCGCCGCCAGCGGCCCAACGTCGAGCGGATGGGCCTGCTCGGGGCCGAGGTGGTCGCGGTCGAGGCCGGCGCCCGCACCCTGAAGGAGGCGGTCAGCGCCGCGATCCGCGACTGGGTGGCAAACGTCGAGTCGACCCACTACGTGATCGGCTCGGCCGTCGGCCCGGCGCCCTACCCAGCCCTGGTGCGCGACCTGCAGCGGGTGATCGGCGACGAGGCGCGCGAGCAGGCGCTGGCGGCCGAGGGCACGCTGCCCTCGCGGGTGATCGCCTGCGTCGGCGGCGGCTCCAACTCGATCGGGATCTTCACCCCGTTCATCGACGACGCAGAGGTGGCGCTGGTCGGGGTCGAGGCGGCCGGGGAGGGGCTCGAGACGGGTCGCCACGGCGCTTCGCTCGGGGCGGGAGCCACCGGGGTCCTGCATGGCTCGCTCTCCTCGATCATCGCCGACGACGAGGGCCAGATCGTCGAGGCGCACTCGATCTCGGCCGGCCTCGACTACCCGGGGGTCGGTCCCGAGCACGCCTGGCTGCGCGACAGCGGGCGGGCCAAGTACTTCTCCGTCACCGATGCCCAGGCCCTCGCGGCATTCGGCGAGCTCTGCAGGCTGGAGGGGATCATCCCGGCGCTCGAGTCGTCCCACGCCATCGCCTGGTTCCTGGAGAACGGTGACGAGGAGGGTGGCTATGACGTGATCTGCCTCTCGGGGAGGGGGGACAAGGACCTGGCCGAGGTGCTTGCGAAGGGGAACGGGAGTTGAACCGAATCGAGGCCGCCTTCGCGAAGGCGAGGGACGAGGGCCGGGCGGCGCTGATGCCGTACATGATGGCTGGGTATCCCGATCGGGAAAGTTCTCTCGCTGTCGCTGAGGCTTATGCGGAATCGGCCGACCTGGTGGAGCTTGGCGTGCCTTTCTCCGACCCGCTGGCCGATGGGCCAACTATTCATGCGGCCGGCACGAAGGCACTCGAAGCAGGCGCGACGTTGGCGACGGCGCTGGAGGTCTGTGAGGCGATTTCGGAGCGGGTGCCGGTGGTGTTCATGGTCTACGCCAACATGGTGCTGGCGCATGGTGGGGCCGAGGTGTTTGCGGAGAAGGCCCTGGCGGCGGGGGCGGCCGGGGCGATCGTGCCCGATCTGCCGCTGGGAGAGGCCGAGCCGGTGCGGGAGGCGTTCACGGCGGCGGGCCTGGCATTGGTGCCGCTGGTGGCGCCGACGACTCCGGTCGAGCGGCGGGCGCGGATCTGCGCTGCCGCCCAGGGGTTCGTCTACGTGGTCTCGACCGTGGGGACGACCGGAGAGCGCGACGAGATACCGGCTGAGCTGGCCGAGCTGGTCGCCGCGACCAAATCCGAGTCCGAGGTCCCCGTCGCGGTCGGCTTCGGAATCGGCACGCCCGCTCAGGCCGCCCAGGTCGGTGAGGTCGCCGACGGCGTGATCATCGGCAGCCGCCTCGTGCGCGCCGCCGGCGAGGCCAGCGGCTCGGCTGGGGCTGCCGAGGCGGTCGGCGAGTTCCTGCGCGAGACGCGCGTCGCCCTCGCCGGATAGGATGCGCGCCGCATGGGAATGGTGGTCACACTCTTTCTTGCCCTGGCGACGACGACCGTGGCCTACGCGGTGCTCGGCCAGGGCGGCGGCGTTGCCGGCCTGATCTTCTTCGCGATCCTGCTGATCGGCGCCTCGATCCGCATTCTGCAGCCGAAGTCCTAGCGGCGGCGGTCCCGCGGGAGCAAGGTCGGCCTCCGCACGGAGCCGATGGCGGAGGCCAACCCAGCGCCAGTTAGTTTGTCTTCGTGACGCTGAGCAGCGGCACGACAGCCTCGGTCGTCGAGACCTTCATAGCGCTTCACCTCCCTTCGTCAGCGAAAAAGGAAGTCGCCCTGGCTAGACCCGGTGACTAGTGGAGGAAGTTCCAGTAATGGAGCAACCTCCACTACTGACGAAAAGGTCAGACAGCGTCCGCTTTAATGCGAGGTTGCAGATTGCTCAGGAAGAACAGTGAAGGGAGAAGGGCCAAGCCGATGCCCGGAACAAAGACGCAGACAAGCAGCGAGCTGGTGGGCAAAGCCTTCGCTCATCCCGCCCGTGGGGAGGCCCTGACGGTCCTCACCGAACGGACCGCGAGCCCGACCGAACTGGCCGACGAGCTCGGGCTGGACGTTCGCTACCTGAGCTACCACGTCAAGTTGCTGCGGGACTGGGGACTGATCGAACTCGTCGGCGAAAAGCCCCGGCGCGGCGCCACCGAGCACTTCTACCGCGCGACCACGCGCACGCTGATCGACAAGCGGTCCTGGGAGCGCCTGCCCCGGCCCCTGCAGGAAGACAACTGCGGTCAGGTCATGCAGCAGGCCCTCGACGACTTCACCGAGGCGGCCAAGGCCGGGACCCTCGTCGCCCGGCCCGACATCTACCTCGGCCGGACACTGCTCGACGTCGACGAGCAGGGCTGGCAGGAAGCCTCCGAGCTGGTGCAGCGCGCGGCCGGCGAGCTCCTCGAGATTCAGGCGCGGAGCATGAATCGCATCGCGGCCTCCGGCGAGGCGCCGCTCAAAGCCTCGGGGTCGATGCTTCTGTTCGAGGTGCCCCAGCCGAAGGTCGCTGCCTCCTAGGCGCGGGTCGCGATTACCTCGAGGTACTCGGACTCGAGCACGAGCGCCCGTTCGCCGGCGCGGTTGTAGCGCTCCAGCAGCTCGCGCAGATCCGCCTCCAGCGCTGCTTCGCCCTCCGCGCCGACGCGTTCGAAGGCCAGCATCGTCGGGCCGAAGTAGGTGCGGAATATCTCCAGCCAGTGGTCGATGGAGTAGAAGCGCTGCACCGAGGTGCGCCGCTCGAACTTGAGCTCGGAGACGCTGTCGCCGAAGAGCTCGCGCACGTGCTCTTCGTTGCCCCAGAGCACCGGCGGCGTGATCGGAACCGGCGGCGGGGCGTGTTTCGCGGTGGCGATGAACATCTGGCCGACGAAGCCCTCGGGGGTCCAGTTGGCCATCCCGATGCGGCCGCCGGACTTGCAGACACGCAGCAGCTCGGATGCGGTCTTGGCGTGATCGGGGGCGAACATCGCGCCGTAGATCGACATCACGACGTCGAACTCGGCATCGGCGAAGGGAAGGTCGGCCGCGTCCGCCTCGACGAACTCGATCTCGAGCCGCTCCGCCGCGGCACGTTCGCGGCCGCGCTCGAGCAGGGCTGGGACGAAGTCGCTGCTGACGGTGTTGCCCCAGGCTCGCCGGGCGGCGGCGATCGCGGCGTTGCCGCTGCCGGAGGCGACATCGAGCACGCGCTCGCCCGGCACGATGTCGAGTGACTCCGCCAGCCGTTCGGCGTCGGGCATGACGACGGTCGCCACCATCGAGAAGTCGCCCTTGGACCACGTCTGCTGCATCGCCTGCCGGACCGGCTTCAGATCCACCTCATCGCTCATCGCCACTCCTTTCGCTCGCTCAGTTCGCCGAACCTAACGGTTTGGAGGCCGCCCGTCACGGCTAATCTGCAGTCGATGCGGATCGGTGTACTTACCGGCGGCGGCGATTGCCCGGGGCTGAACGCGGTGATCCGGGCGATCGTGCGCAAGGGAGTCGAACAGGGTGGGCACGAGTTCGTCGGCTATCGCGACGGCTGGCGCGGCCCCTTGGAGCGCGACAGCCGTCCGCTCGGCGTGCCCGACGTCCGCGGCATCCTGCCCCGCGGCGGCACCATCCTCGGGGCCTCGCGGACCAACCCCTTCAAGCAGGACGGTGGCCCCGAGCGCCTGCTCGCCAACCTCGAGACCGACGGCGTCGACGGCCTGATCGCGATCGGCGGCGAGGACACGCTCGGCGCCGCCTCGCGCTTGTACGCAGAGAAGGGGCTGCAGGTGGTGGGGGTGCCGAAGACGATCGACAACGACCTCAGCGCCACCGATTACACCTTCGGCTTCGACACCGCCGTCAACATCGCGATGGAGGCGATCGACCGCCTGCACACGACCGCCGACAGCCACCACCGCGTGCTGATCGCCGAGGTGATGGGTCGGCACGCAGGCTGGATCGCCTTCCACGCCGGGCTGGCCGGCGGCGCCAACGTGATCCTCATCCCCGAGCAGCCCTTCGACCTCGACCGCGTCTGCGAGTTCGTCGGCCGCCGCTTCGAGCACCACTACGCGCCGATCCTCGTCGTCGCCGAGGGCGCCCAGCCGATCGGCGGCATGCCCGAGACCAAGAACGAGAAGCTCGACCAGTTCGGCCACGTCGCCCTCGGCGGCATCGCCCACTGGCTCGAGGGTGAGATCGAACAGCGGACCGGCAAGGAGGCGCGGGCGACGGTGCTCGGCCACGTCCAGCGCGGCGGGACGCCGACCGCGTTCGACCGGGTGCTGGCGACGCGCTTCGGGCTGCACGCGATCGATGCGGTCGACGCCGGCGAGTGGGGCAAGATGGCGGCGCTGCGCGGCATCGACATCCAGCTGGTCGATCTCGCCGAGGCGACGGGGGAGCTGAAGACGGTGCCGCAGAGTCTTTATGCGGAGGCTGAGGTCTTCTTTGGCTAGCGGCCGGAAGGGGAGGGGCATCGGATCCCTCTCGGTTCTGGCGGCTTGCATTTCCCTAGTGGCTGCGGGATGCGGCGAAGCGGAAGGGGTGGCCGATGGGGCCACTGTCACCGCGTACGTCGAAGCACCGCTGTGCGCGGAAGCGCAGCGAGAGCTCAGGCGGCATGACGGGCGTGCGGGCGACCTGAAGCTGCGGGCGGTGTGCCTGGCTGACCCGCGTGAAGCTCGGAAGCTCGACCTGGCCACTATCGGCGCCAATGCTCGGCGCGCCACCCAGGACTCGACCGCGGTGGCTTACTTGGAAGTTCCCGAGCCGCGGGTGTCCCGCTTCACCCATCCCATTCTGGAAAAAGCCGAGATCCCGTGGATCGTCGAGAGCTCTGGCGCTGCGGCGATGTCACGCCTTCTCGAGCTCGTCGAAGCCGCCGACTCCGGCTCCGTACGCCGCCAGCTGCAGGAAGAGCTGAACGAGCCCTAGAACAGGTCTGCCAGCGCCTCGTCCAGCTCAGGGTGCTCGAATTCGTAGCCAAGATCCCGGGCCCGCCGCGGGATCACCCGCTGGCCGCCCCGTAGAACCTGGCCGAACTCCTTGCCGTACATCAGGTCGACGGCGAGGCCGGGGACGGGCACTATGGCGGGACGCCCGAGCGCCTTGCCCAGCGCCTTGGAGAAGGCCTTGTTGGTCACCGGGTGCGGTGCCGTGGCGTTGACGATGCCGCTCACCTTCTCGTTCTCCAGCGCCCAGAGCAGGATGCCGACCTCGTCGGCGATGTGGATCCAGGAGACGTACTGGTTGCCGCCGGCGAGTGGGCCGCCGACGCCGAGCTTGAAGGGGGTCAGCTGGGGGCCGAGGAAGCCGCCGCGCGGGTCGAGCACGTGGCCGGTGCGGATGATCGCCAGGCGCACGCCGGTTGCCGTAACCTCGCGCGCCGCCTTCTCCCACTCGCGCACGACGTCGGCATCGAAGCCGTCGCCGCCCTCGCTCGACTCATCGACCATCGCCTCACCGCGGTCGCCGTAGAAGCCGATCGCCGACTGGCTGACCAGCACCTTCGGCTTGTGCTGCAGGGCCGAGATAGTGCCGGCCAGGTTGTGGGTGCCGGTGCGGCGGCTCTCCAGGATCCGCTCTTTGGCCTCCGGGGTCCAGCGCTGGTTGATCTTCTCGCCGAGCAGGTGGATGACGCCGTCGACGTTCTCGAAGGCCGCCTCGGGCGGTCGTTCCAGCGTCGGCTCCCAGGCGTGCCAGGTGACGCTCGGGTTGGTCCCGCGCGCCTGCTGCGGGTCGCGCGTCAGGCCGACGACGGTGTCGCCCCGGAGCAGCAGGGAGTCGCAGAGCGCCGACCCGATGAAACCGCTGGCTCCGGTGACGAGGACCTTCACCGCCTAGGAAGCCTCCACCGTCGAGAAGGTGCCGGTCTCTTCGTTGAAGCGGGCGATGCCCTCGCGCTTGGCCTCCTCGACCACGGCTTCGGCGACCTTCGGCGCGACTTCGCGGTTGAAGACGCTGGGGATGATGTAGTCCTCGGAGAGGTCTTCCTCGGAGACGGCCATCGCGATCCCCTTGGCGGCGGCGAGCTTCATCTCCTCGGTGATGCTGGGCGAGCCGGCGTCGAGGGCGCCGCGGAAGATGCCGGGGAAGGCGAGCACGTTGTTGATCTGGTTCGGGTAGTCCGAGCGGCCGGTGGCCATGATCCGCACGTAGGGGGCGGCGTCCTCGGGCATCACCTCGGGGGTCGGGTTGGCCATCGCGAAGACGATCGCGTCGTCGTTCATCTTGCCGAGGGACTCCGCCTCGATCAGGCCAGGGCCGGAGAGGCCGATGAAGAGGTCCGTCCCCTCGATCACCTCGTTCGGCCCGCCGGTCAGCTTGTCGGGGTTCGAGTTCTCGGCGTACCAGCGCTTGATCCCGCTCATCTCGCCCGACTCGTAGTCGGCGCGGGTGGTCGAGAGGGCACCCTGGCGGTCGCAGCCGATGATGTTGGTGACGCCGGAGGCGAGCATCATCTTGGTCACCGCTACCCCGGCGGCGCCGAGTCCCACCATCAGCACCCGCAGCTCCTCGATCGGCTTGCCGACGATCTTCAGCGCGTTGAAGAGCGCCGCCATCGTGACGATCGCGGTGCCGTGCTGGTCGTCGTGGAAGACGGGGATGTCGAGCGTTTCCTTCAGTCGGTCCTCGATCTCGAAGCAGCGCGGGGCGGAGATGTCCTCGAGGTTGATGCCGCCGAAGGTGGGGGCGATCAGTTCGACCGCCTTGATGATCTCCTCGGCGTCCTGGGTGTCGAGGCAGATCGGGAAGGCGTCGACCTGGGCGAACTCCTTGAACAGCATCGCCTTGCCCTCCATCACCGGCATCGCCGCCTCGGGGCCGATGTTGCCGAGGCCGAGCACGGCGCTGCCGTCGGAGACCACGGCCACGGTGTTCTTCTTGATCGTGTACTCGAAGGCCTTGGCGCGGTCCTCGGCGATGTCCTGGCAGACGCGGGCGACGCCGGGCGTGTAGGCCATCGAGAGGTCGTCGCGGGTCTTCAGCGGGTACTTGTTCTCGACCGTGATCTTGCCGCCGCGGTGCATCTGCATCGTGCGGTCGACGTAGTCGAGCACGCGAGCGCCGCGGGTCGAGCCGATCGCCCGCAGGATCCGCTCCCAGTGCTCGCGGTCCTGAGCGTCGATCGTGAACTCGCGCACCCGCTTGCCCTCGCCGCCGGCGCCGGGGACCAGGTCCACGCCCTGCAACTGCCCGCCCGCCTCGGCGATCGAGGCGGTCAGCTTGCCGAGTGGCTCCTGTCGCGCGTCGAGCTCGACCCGGATCGTGACGCTGTACTGGGCGCTGACTGCCATGGCCGCTATCGAATCAGATTCTCGCAGCGTGCCTAGGCGCGCCCGAGCTTGGCCCGGCGAAAAGAGGAGCAGGCCGATCGCTCCGGCAAGCCACGATTACATCGAGTACGGTGAAGCGGTGAGCGTTCTGGGGAGGGGTCGGGCGAAGTTTGCCTGCGCGATATCGATTGTGGCGTTGGGTATCGCGATCGAGGTGGCCGCGCCGGCAACCTCTGTGGCCTCCCCGCTTGTGCCGCCCGGCTTCAGGCTCAAAGCGAGCAATGGCTACTCGCTGCGCGTCCTTGCCTCCCGAAACCCCCACACCGGGCGTGGCGACATCGTCATCTTCGCGAGCACTCACGCTGCTGCGGTCTTCTATGCCGCCCCGGCTGAAGTCACCGAAACCTCGATCGACGCGGACCTTGGTCGGGTCGGCAGGATCAGCGTCGACTTCGTTCCCTCCGGCGCGATCAAGAAGGAACGCTCTCAGTGCGGCAAGCCGGTCGAGGTCCAGGCCGGCAACTACGTGGGCACGATCGACTTCGAAGGCGAGGAAGGCTTCAGCGAAGCCCACGCGACGAGCGTTCCAGGCGAAGCCAAGTTCATCTTGAGCCTGGTCTGCGGGGGGAGCCTTTCCGAAGGCACCGGAGGGCATTCGCCTGGCGCGCGCTTGACCGCGCATGGTCCCAAGGGGAAATTCGAATTCGAGGCGCGGAAGAACAGCCCTTCCCGGCCGGCGAGGTTCAGAGCGACGATTGAAGAACGGCGGGGCTCGATGACGATCGAGCGTGGGGTGGGGGCCGAAGCCGGCCCTTCGGCCTTCGATTACGACGTTCCCGGAGGCACCGCCACTGTCTCCCCTCCGGCACCGTTCGACGGCGAAGCGACGTTCCGCCGTGATGCCCGCAAGTCGATGAACTGGCACGGTGACCTCAGCGTCGATTTCCCCGGTCGCGCTGACGTGGCGTTGACCGGCTCTGGCACCCACGCCTCGCTCATTCGCGCCGTGCAGAACCCGTCGCACCCGTTCCGCCTCCCCTGAGGAGAAGGACCGGATGGCGGTAGTTCTCGGCCTCTCCAACGTTGTCTATTGCATGAAGGCAGCGCGAACGGCGGCCGCTTTGGCCCTCTCGATCGGTGTCTGCGCTCTTGCGCCGGCCTCGGCGGGAGCGGTGAGCGAACCGCCTCCTGGGGAAGCTGGGTGGATGTACGAAGCGGGAACGGTCGTCACGATCGACCTGAATCTCCCGCCGGCGGAAAGAACCAAGCTCGAAGCGAAACCCGACGAATACGTCAAAGGGACCTTCTCGCTGTCCAAAACGGAAGGCGCACCAGGGGGCACCGAAACTCCGGTTGTCACCTCGGTGCCGGTCGAAGTCCGGCTCAAGGGCAACGTCTCCGGCTCCTTCCGCACGCTCGACCAGAAGGCCGCCTTCAAGCTGAAGTTCAAGAAATCCGAACCCTTTCTCGGTCTGCGCAAGATGACGCTGAACAACATGGTCGAGGACGACTCCTTCCTGCACGAGACGCTCGCCTACCGGATGTTCCGCGCCGCCGGCGTC
>DASZQM010000339.1:0-13738 GCA_035549645.1 Solirubrobacterales bacterium
ACAACGACACGACGAACGCCTTCAAGGCCTACCGGCGCGAGGTGATCGAAAACCTGCGCCCCTTCCTCTCCAACCACTTCAACCTCACGGTCGAGCTGCCGCTGAAGGCCGTGGTCCGCGGTTACAGCTACGCGATCGTGCCGATCTCCTGGACCAACCGCAAGGCCGGCGTCTCGAAGCTGGCCCTCAACGAGATGGGCAGCCGCTACCTCTTCATCGTGCTCTACGTCTTCCTCGAGCACCACCTCAGCCGCGGCGATTACCGGCGCCGGGGATGAGCGCCCTCTACAACCGCCACAAGGTCTGGTTTTGGGGAGCGGCCTGGATCCTGACCCGGCTGCTGATCCTCGCCCAAGTGGGCTTCTTCGCCCACGGCGAAGGTCACTCTCCCGAAGACGTCCAACTCTACGAAAGCTGGTCCGGCCACGAGCTGGCGGAAGAGCACATGCTGCCCTGGGGCGAACTCTGGCAGTACCCCCCCGGAGCAGCGTTCCTGCTGCTGGCTCCGCGCCTGGGCCTCGGCCTGACCAACTACGTCCATTCCTTCGCGATGACGATGCTGGTCTTCGACCTCGCCGGCTTCGCCCTGATCGCCTGGCTCGCCCAGCGCGAGAAAAGGGACGCCGGGGTGTGGGTCTGGCTGCTGGCGATGCCGATGCTGCGCGCCGTCCCGCTGCTGCGCTTCGACCTGGCGGCGACCACCTTCGCGATCGCGGCCCTCGTCGTGATCCACCGCCGCCCCAACTGGGCCGGGGCGCTCGCCGGCCTCGGGGCGATGCTGAAAGTCTGGCCGATCGTCGTCCTCTTCGGCGAGTGGGACTGGCGGCGACTATTGCGTTCCGGACTCGCCGCAGCGGCGGCGATCGCGCTCGTCTTCGCTCTCGCCGCGATCCTCTTCAAGGGCGACCCGTTCGAATTCCTCCATGAGCAGAATGGGCGCGGGCTGCAGATCGAAGCCGCCGCGACGCTGCCCTGGCACCTGCGTCAGGTCGTCACCGGCAACGCCCCCCACGCCGTCTCCCGCTTCGGCGCCACCGAGATCGGCAGCGGCCCCGCCGACACCGTCGCCGACCTGCTCAAGTGGGCCGCCCTCGCGGTCCTGATCGGCGCCGCGGTCTGGTGGGCAGCGCGGGCGCGGGCGATCAGGGGAGGGCGTGAGGACCTCGCCGACGCCGTGGTCAGCCGCGATTTCGTCTTCACCGTCATCCTGCTGCTGGTTGTCACCAGCCGCGTGCTCAGCCCCCAGTACATGATCTGGCTCTTCGGCCTCTCGGCGGTGACCCTGACCGAGGCCCGCAGCCGCGTATCGCGGCCGGCCTGGATCGTGATCGGCGCCGCGGCCCTCACCACCGCCGCCTATGGTCCGGAAGGCGCCTGGGGGCCGCCGCCGATCTACGGCTCCGCCTTCAACATGGCACTGCGCAACCTGGCCCTGCTCTTCGCGGCGGGAGATGCGACGTGGGCGATGTACCGGCTGCTGCGGCGAGCGCCGGCTAGCGGCGACGCCCGAAGCGACCTCCCCGCAGGCGCAGTAGCGGAACCCGCCACAACGCCTCCCTGATCACCGAGCTGTCGATCTTCGACGTTCCCTTCTCACGGTCGCGGAAGACGATCGGCACCTCGACCACTTTGAAGCCGCGCTGCACGGTGCGGTAGGTGATCTCCACCTGGAAGGCGTATCCCTTCGACTCGATCGAGTCGAGGTCGATCGACTCCAGCACCTCGCGACGGAAGCACTTGAAGCCGGCCGTGAGGTCGCAGACGTCGAGACCCAGCACCAGCCGCGAGTAGGCGCTGCCGCCGCGACTGATCGCCTGCCGCACCACGCCCCAGTCCGTTACGCCCCCTCCCGCCACGTAGCGTGAGCCGATCGCCAGGTCGGCGTCCTCCATCGCCGCCAGCATCGCCGGCAGGTAGGAGGGGTTGTGCGAGAAGTCGGAGTCCATCTCGAGCAGCAGCTGGGCGCCGTGCTCGAGCGCGTAGCGAAAGCCGGCGATGTAGGCGGGGCCGAGACCTTCCTTGTGGGTGCGGTGGAGGACGGTGATCCGCGGCTCGGCCACCGCCAGCCGATCGGCGATCTCGCCGGTGCCGTCGGGTGAGTTGTCGTCGACGACGAGAATTCGGGCCGAGGCCGGCAGCACGGGCAGCACGGCCGCGATGAAGTCCTCGATGTTCTCGGCCTCTTCGTAGGTCGGCAGAATGACCCAGGCCGGCTCGCGTGCCGCTATGGTCGCGCCCGCCCACCGGTCACGGCGACGAAGGCGCGCCAGGCAGGCTTGGGACGAAACTTGGGGCCGGCGCGAAAGAGGCCCACCGAGTCGCAGAAGGAGCAGGCGGTGTATTCCGGGTTGTCCTTCCACGAGTACCAGTAGGTGCCCTTGAGGTTGAGCTTGCGGCGCTCTGCGATCAGGTAGCCGTAGGCCTTGCGCAGTTCGCGCGCCTGGCCCTGGATGCCCTGCTCGAAGGCGACCACCTTGGAGTCGTTCTGGGAGCCCCAACCCATCTCGGTGAGATAGAGACCGGTGGCGGCGTCGCCGTTTTCGACCATGATTTCCCGCACTTCTTCGGTCAGCGCTTCGAGGTCGTCGACGTGGAAGGCGTACGGGTGCAGGGCGACGGCGTCGAAGTAGTTCTTGATGCCGCCCACGGCGTAGAGCTTGGCGAGGAACTTGGTCGCGTCCATCGCCTTCTTGCCGCCCTCGTCGGGGTTGCCGAAGAGGCCGGAGAGCATCACTTTCGCGGTCGGGTCGACCGCCTTGATCGCCGGGTAGGTGAGGCGGAGCAGCTGCGCGTAGCGGCTCGGTGAGACCGGGTAGGCGAAGTAGAAGAAGTTGGCCTCGTTCCAGATCTGCCAGGTGCGGATTGGCTGGGGCCGCGGCACCGCCGGCACGTAGTTGATTCCCGCCTGGCTGGGTGCATGCTCGTTCCAGAACGTGCCTTCGGGCCCGTAGCGTTCGACCGCGGCGGTGACGAAGGCCTGCCAGGCCTTGCGCGCCCGCCCGTTGAGCACCGGCAGGGTGGTCGGCTTGGGGGCGACCCAGCGCGGGGTTCCGTAGAGGAAGGGAAGGACCGTCAGCCCGTGGCGAGCGGCCGCGGCGACGGCGGGGTCGAAGCTGCTCCAGTCATAGCCGCCCTTCTTCGTCGGCTGCACCGTGGCCCAGTTGACCGGCCAGCGCACGCTGCCGATGCCGCCGGCCTTCATGTAGCTGGCGTCGGTGTCGCTGAGCGGCGTCTGCGGTGCGATGCCGAAGAATCCAGGCGGTAGCGCCTGTGCCGCGGCGGGCGCGAGCAGGGCGGCGAGGAGCGTCAACAGCAGCAGAGCAGTGGTCTTGGCGCGTCTCAAGGGGCAGTGAAGTTAGCGACTCAGTAGGTCCCACCGAGCTTGCGGTGGTCCCAGCTTGCAACACGACGCGGCTTGAAGTGGATCGCCACCCGCTTCGGGGCCTGCGCCTCGAGCGCTGCCTTGGCGTCGCCCTCGACCGAGGAGATTCCCTCCGCGTAGCGCAGGGTAAGCCCTTCGGCGAAGTCGAGCACGGTCCCGAAGTCGCGGTGTATCTCCGCCTTGGCCTCGATCATCGCCCCGCGCAGCTCGCCGTACTCGTGGCCGGTCTCGACCAGAACGGTGGCGCGGGGATCGCGTTCGAGGTTGCGCACCTTCTGCGATTTGGCGTAGGTCCAGATCCAGACCTCACCCTCGCGGGGCACGAACCACATCGGCATCGAGTGCGGCCAGCCGCGCGGGCCGAGGCTGGTGACTATGGCGATGCGCTCGCTTTCGAGCAGCTCCAGCAGCTCGGCGTCGCTCAGCGTGATCTGGTCGCGGCGGCTCACCGGCGCCACTCTAGAGCTGACTTCGTCTTTTGTAGTCCAATAGCACGTGTAAGGGCGAAGTCAGCCGGCCGGGGCTACGGGCCTGAATGAACGCCGGTAGGCGGTCGGGGTCGTCGCGGTGATGCGGCGGAAGTGGTCGCGCAGCGAGGCGGCGGTGCCGAAGCCCGCGCGCCAGGCGACGGCGTCGACCGGCAGGTCGGTCTCCTCGAGCAGGCGGCGGGCCTCCTGCACGCGGCGGGCGAGCAGCCACTGCAGGGGCGTGGTCCCCGTCTCCTCGCGGAAGCGGCGGGCGAAGGTGCGCGGGCTGACGCCGGCATGCCGTGACATCGCGCCGACGTCGAGCGGCTCGGCGAGGCGCTCGGCAGCCCAGCGCCTGGTCGATTCCAGAGAGCCGGGGGCGCCGGTGAAGGCATCGGGACGGGGGCGCTCGATGAACTGCGCCTGGCCGCCCTCGCGGTGAGGCGCCGCGACCATGTGCCGGGCCACCTGCTCCCCAACCGCGGCGCCGCAGTCCTCGCGGATCACGTGCAGGCAGAGATCGATGCCGGCGCTGAGCCCCGCCGAGGTCATCACCTGCCCTTCGTCGATGTAGAGAGCGCTGGCGTCCACCTCGACGGCCGGGAAGCGCCGTGCCATCTCCTCGGCAAAGGCCCAGTGGGTCGTCGCCCGCCGGCCATCGAGCAGGCCGGCGTGGGCGAGCGCGAAGGCGCCGGTGCAGACCGAGATCACCCGGGCGCCGCGCGTGGAAGCCTCGCGCAAGGCGGCGAGCGCCTCCTCCGGCGGTGCCGAGAAGACGTCGAGAGCGGCGGGGACGACGACGGTGTCCGCCCCTCGCAGCAGGGAGAGATCGCCCTGGGGAGCAATGCCGAAGCCCGTGGTGGAGCCCAGAGAGCGGCCGCCCAGAGAGCAGGTCGTGAACTCGTAGAACGGCTCCCCCGGGGCGCGGAAAGCGACCGAGAACGCCTGCGCTGGGGCGGCGAGGTCGAAGGCGACCACCCCCTCCAGGCAGAGCGCGACCACTCGGTGCATGGCAGAAATCTAGCGAATATTGGCGATCCTGCCACTCGACGGCGCGCCTAAACAACGTGATCCTGCGACTGCAAGCGTCATCCAACCGCTGGAGGGGCCATGAAAATCGCAATCCTGATCTTCGAGAAGTTGACCGCGCTCGACGCGATCGGGCCCTACGAGGTCCTGCGCTCCGTCCCCGGCTGGGAGGTGAAGTTCGTCGGCCCCGAGAAGGGACCGCTGCGCACCGACTGCGGCGCCCTCGGCCTCAGCGCCGACTACTCGTTGGCGGAAGTCGACGACGCCGACATCGTGCTCGTGCCGGGGGGCAAAGGGAACAGGCCGCTGCTCGGCGACGAGACCGTGCTCAGCTGGCTGCGCGAGATCGACGCCAGCTCGAAATGGACGACATCGGTCTGTACCGGCGCGCTGGTGCTCGGCGCCGCCGGCCTGCTCGAGGGCAAGCGGGCGACCACCTACTGGCCCTTCCTAGAGCAGCTGGGCGAGTACGGCGCCGAGCCGGTCGGTGGCCGCTACGTCGAGGACGGCAAGACGATCACGGCCGCCGGGGTCTCGGCCGGCATCGACATGGCCTTCCACCTGGTCGCCCAGGAGGCCGGGCCGGAGGTGGCCCAGACGATCCAGCTCGGCATCGAGTACGACCCGCAGCCCCCATTCGATTCAGGCTCCCCGGACAAGGCCCCGGCGCCGTTGGTGGAGCTGATCCGATCCGTCGCCGGTGCTTCCAGCGAGGAATGGCTCGGCGCTAACGACCCAGCTTGAGCCGCACCGCGCGGGTGGCGCGAGCGTCCGGGATGGCGACGAGCAGCTGTGCCTTGAGTTCGCCGCGCAGGCGCAGCAGCGGCGCGGCGCGCTCGTTGAGGGCAATGCGGAAGCTGTGGGACTTGCCGCCGGCGAGCCGGAAGGTGCGATGGGCGGCGTTGAGGCGCACGACTTTGGTCGGAACGCCGCGGCGGGCGCGCAGGGGCACCCGAGCGTGGGTGCGGAGGATGATCTGCCCCGGACAGCTTTCGCCTTCTGCCCAGCCGCAACGCACCCAGACCCGCAGCGCGCCGCCTTCGGGCTTGACGTGCTTGACGGTCAGCGGCGGCAGCTCCGGCGCCGCGAGCGTGGCGCCAACCGTGGCGCCGTCGATGTAGTTGTTGTCGATGTTGATCGTGGTCAGGCCGTAGCTCTCGTTGTGGCCACCGCGGTATTGGTGGATGCGCTGGTGGTTGGCCCAGGCGGTCGACGGCAGGTACGGGTCCAGGGTGTTCTGCTGGCCGTTCCAGTTGGCGGTCCAGACGTGGTCGGGCAGCGTGTAGGTGGTGCTGGCGGTGGCGCGGCCAAGGTCGGCGATGCCCGAGGAGCTGGAGCTGTAGACGCCGGAGACGTAGCCGAGCGTGTGCAGCTGGCTGGTCCAGGCGGAGAGGAAGGTGAGGACGGCGTTGCTGGCGCTGCTCGTGCGCGTGTAGGCCTCCATGTCGAAGTAGATCGGGCTGCCGGGGCCCATGCCGACTTCGACCGCGTCTTCGACCGCGTCGCTGGCCGCTTCGACTCCCTGCTGGGCAGCCTTGGCGGCGCTCAGCGCGGCGCAGCTGCTGCAAGCGCTGGTCGGTGCCTGCAGGCCGACGTAGGTGGGAATGAGGTGCCAGCCGTCGGCGACCTGTTCTTCGACCCACTTCGCGGTCAGGTTGGGCTGCGAGCAGCCGCGGTTGGAGCCGCCGATGTAGACGCCGATGCCGCGGTAGGGCGAGGCGGCCCAGGCGGCCATCGCCCGCGATGAAGGTGCCGCGCAGGCGTCGAAGCCGAGGCCGGTGAAGGCTTCGGGCGAGGAGACGGGTCCCGACGAGGAGGGCGGCGGCGCTTCTACGGCGCTGGCCGCGGCGCGGGCACGAATCGCCGCGCGCGGTTCGACCAGGATCGCCCGGCGCGCGCCCATCGCTTCCGCCGGGCAGCGCTGTTCGGCCCCGGGCGTGCCCAGGTAGACGGCGCGGCGGTCGAGCCGCACGCAGGTCTGCGGCTGCTCGGCGAGCCGGTACACCGGCCACCCCGCGGGCACGCGGACGGCCCGCCCGTCGAAGTGGACGGTCTTGGCGGCGGCCGGGGTCACCGCGAGGCCGAGCGCGAGCAGCAGCACGGCCGCGACGACTGGACGAAGCGGACGCATTACGTCCCCAACCATTGCAGCGCCCGATCGATTCGGTCTGCCGCTAAGCCGGAATGAGATTTAGCTTGCGCCAGGGGCCCTCGCCGGCCATCGGCTGGGTCCGGCCCTCGAGCCAGTCGGCCTGCAGGTCGTCGTAGTGGCGGCTGGCGGGGTGGCCGGACTGGCCGGTGAACATCTGCCAGCGCGAGCGCTCCGGGGCGGTCGGTTCGGCGACCATGCGCCAGCTCGGCGCCCAGACGGCTTTGTAGGGATCATTGGGATCGAAGGCGATCTGGCTGACCGTCTCCTGGGCGCCGCCGGCGCGGAGGCTGCGGTTGAGCAGGCGGCGCAGCAACGGGTTGGCTTCGCCGAGCGGATGTGGGAACTCGAGCTCGTGGACCTTGCCCCAGCGCCAGGCCTCGGCGTCGGGGCCGAAGCGATCGGTGAGGTCGTCGAGGGCGCCGGCCAGCGCTTCCAGGACCAGCCCGTCCCAGGGCCGGCCGATCAGCTCCTCGTCGGCCTCCTCCCAGAGCTTCATCAGGTGCGAGTGCCAGCGCCAGGGCGAGGTGACGTGCGGGGTGAAGCCGTTGTCGGCGCGGTCGAGCCAGCGCTCGCAGAGGTCGCGGTCGCCGATCGCCGCCCGCGCCACCTCGCGCGCCAGGCGCAGCAGGAACGCTTGGTAGATCGTGCCCGCGATCGAGTCCGGGTCGAGTCGCCCGTCCCAGCTGCGCAAGCGCTCGATCGCGCTGCGCTCGCGCTGGCTCTGCGGGTGCAGGCGGACCAGGCGGCGCGCCGCCTCCAGGCCCGGCAGCGAGAGGTTGTCGGACTGCATCGCCTCGAAGCCCTCGATGTCGTGCTCGTCACTCGCCCGCAGCAGCTGCTCGATCCGCTTGGCGCGGAAGCCGTCGAGCCATTCGCTGGTGATGTGGTGGGGGTAGTCGTCGCCGACGATGCGGTTGTTGGCGGTGACGAGGAAGCCGCTCTCGGGGTCGACCGCCTCTGGCAGCTCCTCGTAGGGGATCGTCCCCTCCCACTCGTACTCGCCGCTCCAGCCCGGCTTCGGCAGGTCCGGGCAGCCGCCCTTGCGCAGCGGCAGACGGCCGATCAGCTTGTAGCCGATCGAGCCGTGGCGATCGGCCCAGATCAGGTTCGAGGCGGGCGAGCTGTGCTCGGCCAGCTTGGCGACCAGCTCCGGGCCCGAGCCGATCTCGTGCATCTCGAACATGCCCGTGAAGGCGGTCGGCTGGTCGAGCGTCTGCCAGCGCAACGCCAGCGGCTCGTCCGCATCGGCGCCGAGTGCCTCGTTGACGATCGGGCCGTGGTGGGTGATGCGCACGTCGATCACCTCCGGCGCGTCGCGGCCCTTGACCGGGATCTCCTCGCGCACGATCTCCAGCGGCCGCCACTCGCCTTCGAAGCGGTAGCGATCGCCGTCGATCCGCTCGATGAAGAGGTCCTCGACGTCGGCCATGACGTTGGTGAAGGTCCAGCAGACGTCGTTGTTCTGGCCCATGTAGACGCCCGGCATGCCCGGCAGCGAGGCGCCGCGGACGAAGCGGTCGCCGAGCGTGAGGCCGACCTGGTACCAGATGCCAGGCATGCTCGGGGGCAGGTGCGGGTCGCCGGCGATCAGCGGTGAGCCGCTGGCGCTGAGCCTGCCCGAAACCGCCCAGTTGTTCGAGCCGCTGGCCTCGGCGGCGAGGCCAAGGGTGCGGCGCACCGCGTCGAGCTGCTCGGCCATGCCGAGCCCGTCGCCCGACCATGCTTCCTGGGTGACGACCGGGTTGTCGGCGGGGTAGGTCGGGTCGAGCTTCGCGGCCAGCGCGGGACCGAGGGCCCGGGCCATGTCCGCCCGCAGTAGCTCCTTCTCCCAGTTGGTCGAGAGGCCAAAGGCGAGCAGCTTGCCGAGGCTGAGGATGTCGACCGGCCCCCACGGCTTCCACCCAAGTCGCAGCAGCTGCATCTCGAAGGGCAGCGCCTTGGCCTGCGCGGCGGCGGCGTTGACCCCCTCGCAGAAGCGCTCGAGCAGGGCGCGCAGCTCGGGCTCGAGGCTCTCGGCCTCACGCTCGGCGGTGCGGCGGATGCCGAGCGTCAGCATCAGCCGGTCGACCGGGATGGTCTCGGCGCCGGCCATCTCGGAGAGCCGCCCCGAGACGACCCGCCGGTAGAAGTCCATCTGCCAGAGCCGGTCCTGCCCGTGGCAGAAGCCCTCGGTGAACCAGAGGTCGCGATCGTTGTCGGCGGCGATGTGGGGCACCCCCCAGCGGTCGCGGTCGATGCTGACCGGCCCCTCCAGCCCAGCGAGCGAGATCTTGCCCTTCTGCTTCGGCAACGGCCGGCGGGCGAGCCAGTGCCAGGCAGCCGCGGTAGCCGCGGCGGCGGCACCAGTCGTCACCGCCCCGGCAAGGATCCCCGCTCGTATCGCACCCCCGCGCGCCATCGTCCAAGCCTACTGGCTGCTCAGCCAGGTGCGAGGCTCAGGGCTCGAGGTCTGAAGCGAGGCGCCCCTCAGCGGCGAGCTTGTCGAGGTGCGCGTCCATGACCAGCTCGGCGGCGGGGCGCAGCTCCGCCGGGACGTCGCTCCAGGCCTCGGCGAGCAGGGCCTTGCGGGAGCGCTCGCCGCGTTCGAGCGCGGCGAGCAGGCGACGCTCGCGCATCTCGCGGTGCTCGACGTACTCGGCGAGCTTGGCGGCCGGGTCGGTGATCCAGGGCCCGTGGCCGGGACAGATCAGCTCGATCGGCTCGGCCTGCAGGCGACGCAGGGAGTCCATGTAGGCGGCGAGCGAGCCACCGTCAGGCGGGACGAAGGTCGAGCCTTCGCCGAGCACCAGGTCGCCGCTGAAGCAGACGCCGTCGCTCGTCATCAGGCAGACGTGATCGGGGGCGTGACCGGGAGTGGCAATCGCCCGCAACCCTCCGCGTCCCTCACCGTTCCCAGGCCTAACGACCTCCACCCCGAGCCGCTCCGCCCCGTCGGCGTGGTCGCCATGACCGTGCGTGAGCACCACTACCCCGATCCCGCCCCGCTCCTCGGCGGCGGCGCGAATCGCATCGAGATGCCCAGCGTCATCGGGCCCTGGATCGATGACGACACAAGGATCAGTGCCGAAGAGATACGTATTCGTCCCGGCCAGCGTCATCGGCCCCGGATTCGGCGCCACGACCCTAAGAATCTCCTCGTGTCTCGGCGCTGACTCCACTGCCCTATCCACTGAGACCGTCTCTACCCGGGACTATCGCGGGCTGACACGGTCTCGTCAGCCGCCGATCTCCTTGGCGATCGCTTCGCGGGCGTCCTCAGGCTCGAGCACGACCAGGTCGCCGGCGCCGCGCAGGATCTCGCGGACCAGCCAGGAGGTGCCGGCGTAGGGCAGCTCGACGACGACGGCGCCGTCGGCCAGCTCCTCGACCACGGTGCGCTCCTCGCGCAGCCAGCGGGCGCGCTCGGGCGAGACCCAGACGCGCGCGACGTGCGCGGTCGGCACCTCGCCGTGGGTCATCCAGCCCTCGACCCCGGCCAGCTCCTCGACCTCAGGGCGCGGCTCGAAGGTGTCCTTGGAGACCACGGCCTCCTTGATCCGGTCGAGCTTGAAGTGGCGGACGCCGTCTTTGGTCAGGTCGTAGCACTCGACGTACCAGCCCTCTTTGCCGTTCTCGAGGCGGTAGGGCTCGACGGCGCGTTTGGTGAACTGGTCCTCGTTCTCCTTGTAGTACTGGAGCTCCAGCACCCGGCGCGAGCCAATCGCTTCATTGACGCGCTGCACGACCTCGGCGTCGCCGCCGCTGCCCGAAGCGATCTCGAGGCCCTCCTCGGAGGGATCGTGGCCGAGCGCCTCGATGATCTTGGTGCGGGCGCTCTGCAGCCCGCCCTGCGGCAGGTAGTCGCCGAAGAGGTCGATCGCCGCGACCAGCGCCTTGGCCTCGAGCGGCAGCAGGCGAGCCGGGCGGGCGAAGTTGTCGCCGTAGGGCTCGGAGTCGACCTCGATCTCGTCGCCCTGGATCTCGGCGTAGAGGACGTAGGTGCCGCCGCCGAAGTTGACGACGTTGAGCAGGTCGATGTCCTCGCGCAGCTCCTCATCGGTCAGTTCGAGCCGCTGGCGCAACTCGCTGACGCGCAGCCGCTCCTCGGCTTTGGTCGATTCGATCAGCAGGCCGGCGAGGGTGACCAGGCGAGCGAAGCGCTCCGGCCGAATCGCCGCTTCGCCGCGTCCGTTGGAGCGGCTGCGCTTGGGCACGTCGCGCAGTGGTCGGTCGACGATCTCGGCCGGCTCGAAGCCGTTGCGGTGGCGCTCATGCAGGAGGCTGAGCCGTCCTTTCGCTTCCTCGCGCAACTCGGCGGGGGCGAGCACCTCCGCGTTCTGACGCCAGCGCAGAACCCAGGCGATCAACTCGCGCGGCGAGGCGTAGTCGGTCTCATAGACACAGCCTTTGCCGGGAGCGCCGTCGGCCTTTTTCGCCGGCCGCAGCTCGCCGTAGTCGCCGAAGTCGCGCTCGATCAACCAGGCGATGCGGTCGCGGACGAAGATCTTGGCGCGGCCCCGGCTCTCCCCCAGCTGCCAATCGGCGCGCTGGCCGTAGTCGCGGCGATCGAAGTCCTCGGGCGGAGAGAAGTCGTGCTCGGCCTTGGAGGCGTAGCCGACCTTGCCCTGGATCCGCGAGAGGCGGAAGACGCGCACCGCGTCGCGCTCGTGGGCGTGGCCGATCAAGTAGAACTGGCCGCCGCGGAAGACCAGGTGGTAGGGATCGACCTTGCGCTTTTCGGTCTCGTCGCGCTCCATCGTGTAGTAGGTGAACTCGACCGTCTTGCGGCGCGAGATCGCGGTCTCGATCTTCGAGAGCCGCTGGGAGAGCTCGCGGCCCCCCGCCGAGGCGGTCATCGCCATCTCGACCGGCGCGTGCTCGCCCTCCTTGAGCGGGTTGGGATGACCCCAGGCGACCTGCTGCAGGGCGAGGCGCAGCGGCTCGGCGTAGGCGAATTCGCCTTCGGAGAGCAGCATCAGCGCGGTGCTCATCGCCGCCAGCTCGTCGTCCTCGAATTTGATCGATTCGAGGTAGAAGTTCTCGGGCGGCAGCGAGTAGAGCTCGGCCTCGAAAAAGCCCTCGCCGGGCTTCTCGACCCCGAGCTCGATCCCGAGGCTCTCGAGCTCGGCCCGGTCCGCGTAGAAGCGCCGCGCGAACGCGTCGTCGTTCATGTCGCTGTAGCCCTCGACCTCGCGCTTGATCTCGAGGGCCGATACCGGCCTCCCCTGAGCCATCAGGAACGAGATCAGCGAGAGCTGACGGATCAGCTTCTCGGTGTCCTTTGCCACGGCCCGCAGGATAGTGTGCGGCTCGTCTCGTGGACCTGCTGCGCAACCTCTTCGGCAACGTAACTTCGGGCATTATCCGGCTCGCGGTCACCGCCGGGATCCTTTTTCTGGTCTACCTCTTCCTGCTCAAGCCGGTTTTGGACACGACCACGGACGTGATCCACTCGACCGGATTGGACAAGGTCGGCGACTCGCTCGAAGGCGTCAGCAAGGAAATCAAACGCGAGGTGCGGCACTCGTTCGAGAGCAGCAACCCCGGCGCTCAGCGCAAGCGGCTGGTCCGCTGCGTGCAGCGGGCTAACGGCAACGTCCACCGGATCGAAGCCTGCACTCAGCGCTTCTAACGCTCGCAGGCGCCAGGTTCAGCGGCCGCAGAAGAGGGCTCTGGCTTCCGTGCTCACTTCGGCTCGCCAGGGCTTTTGCGCGGAGTCGGTCGGGATCGCGACTTCGCCCGAACCGGCGATCGGTGGCAGTTCATTGACCAGGAGGTCGGCGAAGCGACCGAGTTTGATCGTCACCTTGGCGTCGGGGCGCGTGCGATAGCTGAACCCGCCCGGCGGCAGTTCGAGCTGGAAGGTGCCGGTACGACCCGGTTCGGGTGCGAGGGCGACGCAACCGCCGATGACGTAGGTGTGTCCGTTGATTTCGCTCAAAGGGGTGGGGCCGGTGCCGCTGCGGTCAATGCTCGGCGCCGCCTTCGGTGTGATTTCGACGTGCAGCGTCCGCACCAGCTCCTGGTCCGCCGCTTCGCGCGCCTGCTCTCCCGTGGCTTCGACTTCGGCCAGGTCATAGGCGGGCGATCCCTCATCGTTCGCCAGGTCGAAGTAAGCCCAGATCGGAAAGAACATGTCCGGGTGCGAGTGGGTGGTTTCGGTCGCGTCCTCGGCCAGAAGTCCCCGGTCGACTCTGTCGCGGGCGATTTCAAGGGCGCCCAGGGTGGCCTGATTGGTTTCCCCCTCGGCCTGAAAGAGACGAGCGCCCGCTCGCAGGGTCGAGGCGTTCGCCATCAGCGACAGACCGAGGACGACCACGGCGAGCAAGCCGGTGACGGTCGACCATCTGATTTCGCGGCCCAGCTCAGCGACGAGCAACAGGCTGATGATGCCCCCCATGTAGACGTAGCGGCTGGCGAAGGGCGTGCGCGCGGGACTGAGTCCGAAAGCAACCAATGTGAGATAGAGCAGCAGGGTCGCGACCAAGGTCCAGAAGTAAATGGAGCGCGGTGCGCGTCGCACATGGAGAGCTACGAGCGCAACCAGGACGACCGCCAGCGGGTAACCCCATTCGGAGCGCAGTTCCAAAACCGTCGGCAGCCCGACGCTGCCGGGAACGCGAAACAGGCCCGTGATCGACGCGGTGATCGCGGCCATCTGGTCGGCGGTGCCACTGAAGACGCTGCTGACCGACTCGACGGTGATATCGCCCTCGCCGAACTTGCGCG
>DASZQM010000340.1:0-13954 GCA_035549645.1 Solirubrobacterales bacterium
CGTCGCCAGGCGTCCAGAGCTCGGAGGGGTTCTCTTCCTCCTCTTTCTCTGGGGTCCAGATTTTCTCGCGGGCTTCGGCTTGCTCAAGGGGGATGGGTTTGGCGGAGTCGGCTACCAGGTCGATCGCCTTGCGGACCTGGATGTCCTCGCGGACCATTGCGTCGCGGCCGTTGTCGCGGAGGCGGGCCAGGAGCTTCTCGGGGGTGGTGCGCTCGTGTTCGGCGGTGTGGGCCAGGGCCTCGGCCATCTCCTCGTCGGTGACCTCGATCGACTCGGCCTCGGCGATGGCTGCCAGGACGGCCTCGCGCTTGAGCTCGCGCTCGGCGTCGGGCTTCGATTCCTCGATCAGCTCCTCGCGGGTTTTGCCCTGCATCTGAAGGTAGGCGTCGGGGCTCATGCCGCGGGCGGCGAGCTGGCGCTCTACGCGGTCCCAGCGCTCCTGGGCGCGGGCCTCGACGAGGTCGTCGGGCATCTCGACCGTGGCCGCCTCGACCGCGGCGTCGACGGCGGCGACGCGGAAGTCCTGCTCGGCCCGCTCGTCGACCGCCTCGCCGACCCGTTTGGCGATGTCGGCGCGCAGCTCCTCTAGCGTGTCGAACTCGGAGGCCTCGGAGGCGAAGTCGTCATCGAGCTCGGGCAGGATTTTCTCCCGCACCTCTTTCACCTCGACCTTGAAGACCGCGTCTTCGCCGGCCAGGTTCTCGGCTTGGTAGTCCTCGGGGAAGGTGACCTCGACCTGGCGCTCGTCGCCGGCGCTCGCTCCGGTCAGCTGCTCCTCGAAGCCCTCGATCAGCTGGCCGCTGCCGAGCTCCAGCAGGTAGTCGGACGCCTTGCCGCCCTCGAAGGCTTTGCCGTCGAGCAGGCCCTCGAAGTCGACCAGCAGCACGTCGCCCTTGGCGGCGGCGCGCTCGACCGGTTCCAGCTTGGTGAAGCCTTCGCGGATCCGCTCGACCTCGCGGTCGACGATCTCGTCGGTCGGCTCGGACTCGGCCTTGCCCACCTCGAGCCCTTTGTACTCACCGAGCGTCGCCTTCGGCCGCACGCCGATCTCGAATTTGAACTCGAGCGCCTCGCCTTCGGCCTCCGGCGCCGAGACGATCTCGATATTGGGGTCGCCGACCGGGCTGACGCCGGAGCGCAGCAGCCCCTGCTCGTACCACTCCGGCAGCGACTCGCGGATCGCCTCCTGCAGCACGGTGCCGTAGCCGAGGCGCTGGATCACCAGCGAGGGCGGTGCTTTGCCCTTGCGGAAGCCGGGCATTTTCATCTCGCGCGCCAGGCCGCGGGCGGCGCGCTGCATGCCGCGGCCGACCAACTCGGCGGGAACCTCCACCTCGACCCGCGCACGCGAGTCGGGCAGCTCTGTGACTGCGGTCTTCAAGCGTCCTTGACCCTAGAGCAATCGGCCGCGCGGGCGCCCGCGGGTCAGGCGTCCTCGCGCACGCCGCCCATCTCGGTGAAGACCGCGGTCGGCCCGCCGTCGGCGCGCTGCTCGTCGGCGATCACGTGAGAGACGGCGTTGATCAGGGCGAGGTGGGTGAAGGCCTGGGGGAAGTTGCCGAGGTGGCGACCGCTCTTCGGCTCCAGCTCCTCGGCGAAGAGGTCGAGCCAGCCGGAGGACTCGAGCAGGCGCTCGCATAGCTCCCGCGCCCGCGCCCGCTCGCCGATCTCCGAGAGCGCGGAGACGAGCCAGAAGGAGCAGATCAGGAACGTCCCCTCCTCCCCTTTGAGCCCGTCGTCGGTCTCGGCGACCTTGTAGCGACAGACGAGGCCGTGCTGGGTCAGGTTCGCCGCGATCGCCTCGACCGTCGCCCGCACGCGCTCGTCGTCGGCGGGCAGGAAGCGCAGCAGCGGGATCAGCAGGGTCGAGGCGTCGAGCGCGTCGGTCTCGTAGTGCTGGCGGAAGACGCCGTCGCGGACGCCGCGCTCGAGGATCTCGGCCCGCATCTCGTCCGCCTTGGCTTCCCACTCGTCGGCGATGCCGTCGATGCCGACGTCACGGGCGAGGCGGGCGCCGCGGTCGACCGCGACCCAGATCATCAGCTTCGAGGAGACGTAGTGCTGGGGCTCGCCGCGCGACTCCCAGATGCCCTGGTCGGGGTGATCCCAGGCCTCGATCGCCGCCTCGACCTGGTGGCGGATCAGCTGGCGGTCAGCCTGGGTGCCGCTGCCGCGCAGTGCCTTGAAGTGCAGGTAGATCGAGTCGAGCAGGGCGCCCCAGACGTCGTTCTGGCGCTGGCTGTAGGCGCCGTTGCCGATCCGCACAGGGCTGGCGCCGCCGTAGCCGCCGAGGTGATCGAGCGTGCTCTCGGTGAGGTCGCGCTCGCCGCCGATCCCGTACATGATCTGCAGGTCCGGGTCGTCCTTGCAGACGTCGAGGATGAAGCGCATGAAGTCGCGCGCCTCCTGGTCAAAGCCGAGCGTGTGCAGCGCCCAGAGGCTGAAGGTCGAGTCGCGGATCCAGCTGTAGCGGTAGTCCCAGTTGCGTTCGCCGCCGGGGGTCTCGGGCAGCGAGGTGGTCGGGGCGGCGACGATCGCGCCGGTCGGCGTGTAGGTGAGGCCCTTGAGCACGAGGGCGGAGCGCTGCAGGTGGATGCGCCAGGGGTGGTCGGGGAACTTGCCGGCCCGCAGCCACTCGCGCCAGAACTCTTCGGTCGAGTCGAGCCGCTCCAGCGCCTCGGGAGCGCTGCGCGGCCCGCCGATGGCGTTCTCGCCCCAGGTGATCGCGCAGAAGCCGCTTTCGTCCTCGCGCAGGTGCAGGGTGCCGCGGGCGGCGCCGCCCTCGATGCTCAGCTCCATGTCGCTGGTCAGGCGCAGCTCGGTGCCGTCGGCGCCGCGGGCCGTCGCTTCGCCCAGCTCTCCCCCGCTCCAGCTCGCCGGCTCGGCGCCGTAGCCGAAGCGCGGCAGGCACTCCATGTCGATCTCGACCTCGCCGTCGATGCAGGTCATCAGGCGCAGCAGCGAGTGGTCGGACTCGTGGCCGGTCTGCGGCCGAGCGTCGGAGCCGTTGCCGCCCGGGGCCCACTCGGCGATCGAGAGCAGGTCGTGGGTGACGAGCCAGCCGGAGTCGGTGACCCAGGTGGTCTCGATCACCAGCGTGCCGGGCTCATAGCGGCGGCTGATCGGCACGATGACCCCGCGCGGGGCGAGCTTGAAGTGGCCGGCGCCGCGGTCGAGCAGCGCCGTGAAGGCGCTCGGCGAGTCGAAGCGGGGCAGGCAAAGCCACTCGACGGTGCCGTCGTAGGAGACGAGGGCGCTGGTGTGGCAGTCGGAGAGAAAGCCGTAGCCGCCGATCGGCGGAAAGCTGGGGGCGACGGCGCTCACGGAGTGCCAAGCTACCAGCGTGAAAGGCGACGGAGCGCTTGCGCCCGGGCCGGAAGGCCGTTGAGCAACCGTCAGATATAAACTGAGCGACTGTCAGATATAAACTGAGCGATTGTCAGATGCCGAGGATTTACCCGAGACATGTCAAGACCGGACTCGATGCGGCCCTCGACGACACACCGGTCGTTATCGTCGTCGGCCCTCGACAGGCCGGTAAGAGCACCCTCGCATCCACGGTGTCCCGGGAGCGGGGCGCCCGCTATATAACGCTCGACGACGAGGGTCCTCGCGCGGCAGCAAACGAGGATCCCACGGGGTTCGTCGAAGGCTCGACGCTTCCCCTTTGCATCGACGAGTTCCAGAAGGCGCCGGCGCTGCTCCCTGCGATCAAGGCCCGAGTCGACCGGGCCCGGGCGGGCGGCGAGCGAGCGGCGGGAATGTTCATTCTCACCGGCTCGGCAAACGTCTGGGCGACGCTCCGCATCTCCGAGTCCCTTGCGGGTCGGGCCGAGCGGGTGCCTCTTTGGCCGCTCTCGCAGGGCGAGCTTCTCGGCCTGCGAGAGACCTTTATCGACGATCTCTTCGCGGGTCGCGTCGCGCGAATCGCAAATGCGCCAATTGGCCGCTCGGCGATCGCCGACGCGCTCGCCGCCGGGGGCTACCCCGAAGCGCTCGCACGCCGAGACCCCCGCCGGCGGGGACGCTGGTTCGAGGAGTACGTCGCGATGACCCTCGAGCGCGACGTGCGGGACCTGGTCCGTAACGCACAACAACTCGACGAGCTTCCCACGCTCCTTCATCTGGCCGCTACCAGGCTTGCGGGTCTACTCTCCCCGACCGGAATCGCCCGCGATGCCGGCATGAGCCGCCCTACCGTGCAACGCTACCTTGCCTTGCTCGAGCAGCTTTTCCTGCTGGTTCGCGCCAGGGCGTGGAGCCGGAACATCGGTCAACGTCTGATCAAGGCGCCCAAGGTCTGGCTCGCTGACACCGGCCTGGCCTTCCAGCTGCTCGGCTACAGCCAGACCCGGTTCGAAGAAGATGAGACATCGCTCGCCGGAGCCCTATTCGAGAACTTTGTCGCGACGGAAATAGTCAAGCAGGCGGCATGGGCACGATCCTCCGTCCGCATCCACCATTTCCGGACGGCCGGAGGGCGAGAGGTCGACATTTTGATCGAGCGAGCAGACGGGTCGGTATGCGGCGTCGAGGTCAAGCTGGGCGCTACCGCACACTCACGTGATTTCTCCGCACTTCGCCATCTGCAGGACAAGTTGGGCCCACGCTTCAAGCTGGGAGTCGTCCTCCACACCGGCTCGGAAACGCTGTCCTTCGGCCAGGGACTCTGGGCGCTGCCGGTGTCGGCACTATGGACCCCAGCGGCCGGATAGTCCGGCTGCCAAGCTACCAGCGTGAGCAGCGTTCTCCTCGCCCACGTCACGGGAGCCTTCGCACCGGTGGAGGTCTTCCCGATCACGATCGCCGGCGTCGCCTACTGGGCGCGGGTGCGAACGCTCTCCTGGGACGGGCGGAAGGTGCCGATCTGGCGCCAGCTCTGCTTCGGCAGCGGCCTGCTGCTGATCTCGATCGCGCTCTTCAGCCCGATCGGCCACATCGCCGAGGAGCTGGTGATCGCCCACATGGTGGAGCACCTGCTGATCGGCGACCTGGCGACGCTGCTGCTCGTCCTCGGCCTGACCAAATCGCTGCTGCAGCCGATCCTCGCGATCCGCCTCTTCAACCGCCTGCAGATCCTCACCCACCCGCTCGTCGCCTTCCCGCTCTGGGCGCTCAACTTCTACCTCTGGCACGTGCCGGCGCTGTATGACGCGGCCTACGGCACCGCCCCGCTGCACGCGCTCGAGCACACCTCCTTCCTCTTCTTCGGCTGCCTGATGTGGATGCCGATCTTCGGCCCGCTGCCGAAGCCGGAGTGGTTCACCGCCGCCTGGAAGGTCGGCTACGTGATCGCCGTCCGCTTCACCGGCGCGATCCTCGGCAACGTGCTGATGTGGTCGGGCACGGTGCTCTACCCCATATACGGCAAAGGCGAGAGCTACTGGGGCATCTCGCCGATGACCGACCAGAGCACCGCGGGGGCGATCATGATGGTCGAGGGGACCTTCCTCGCCCTCGGCGTGCTCGCCTGGATCTTCTTCGAGGTGGCGCGGGAAGGGACCGAGCGCCAGCGCCTGCTCGAGCTTGCCGAGGCGCGCGGCTTCGCCCTCGACGAGCGGCGGGCCCAGCGCGCGGTCGCCGCCGGCCACGCCGACCTGCTCGAACGGCGGATCGCCGCCGCCGGTGAGAAATGAGGCGGCGCGCCCAGGCCTGGCTGGTGACGGGCCCGCTCGGCCGCGGCACCGCCTTCGCGATCGACTTCGCGATCGCGATGCGCACGATGCTCGCGCAGCGTCGTCATTAGACGACAACTCCTTGCCAGACAATAGATTTCGTTTTGCTCTAAATTTGCTCGCTACATGGCAGGGGGCAAAGCAAAAGGACTGGACCTCTTCAACGCCCTCGGGCACCCGATGCGGCGGCGGGTCCTGCGCGAGATGCTCGACGTGAGGGCGGAGATCAGCCCGCGCGAGCTCGCCGCCGAGCTCGGCGAGCAGCTCAGCGCGCTCAGCTACCACGTGCGGGTGCTGGCCGAATGCGGGGCGATCGAGCTGGTGCGCACCGAGCGGATCCGCGGCTCGACCCAGCACTTCTACCGGCCGGTCATCAGCGCCGACTGGGCGCTGGAAGCGCTCGAGACCGAGCAGGCGCCGCGCGGCGCAAAAGGGCGCCGGCAGGGGGAAGAGAGCCCCTGAAGGCCGCCTTATGCGAGCGATCGTGGAGGGCCCCGACCACATCCGCACGACCAGCGAGGAGGACCGCGCCTGCGAGGCGGCCGTCCTGCACCTCGTCCTCGCCCTCCACCCCACCCCGCTGACGCTCGCCGACCTCGTCCGCGAGCTCGGTTGCGGGGACGACTTCGGCCAGCGCGACGCGGTCGAGCGAGCCGTCCGCGACCTCGCCGGCTGCGGCCTCCTGCTGCGCAGCGAGGCGCTGGTGCTGCCCAGTCACGCAGCGCTGCGCTTCGAGGAACTGGGCGCTGAGTAGTCCAGTAGGATCGCTGCGAGGTTTGAGCCCCGCGCCGTTCAAAGTCCGCAGCGAGCAGGCAGAGGGGGTGTTCGTCGTCGCAGTGGAGGGGGAGCTGGACATGAACACCGCTGCCGACCTGGAGCGAGAGCTCGAGGGAGCGCTCGACTCTGCCCGGACGCCGCTGCTGATCGACCTCAGCCGCTGCGAGTTCATCGACTCGACCGGGATCGCCCTGCTCGTGCGCTCCTGGCAGGCGCATGAGCGCGACGGCAGCTTCGCCCTCTGCGGCGTGGGCGATCAGGTCAAGCGCGTGCTCGACATCACCGGCCTCGAGGAGACGATCCCGACGCACCCCGATCGCGAGCAGGCGCTCGCGCGGCTGCGCGGCTGAAGCTTTTGCGCCGCCTCCTGGCAAGCCTCGCGCTCGCGGCCCTCGCGCTGCTCCTCGCCGCCGGCACCGCCACCCCCGAGGGCCTGATCGTGCTCCGCGGCCCCACTTCGGAAACCCACCTTCGCCTCAGCGTCAGCGGCTCCTCGCTGCTCGTCACCGGTCCCCTGTCCGGCGCGAGCGAGGGCTGCAGCGTGCGCCACGGCGCCGCCACCTGCTCCCTCGCCCACGCCGGGGCGATCGAAGTCGACACCGGCCCCGCCGACGACAAGGTCGAGGTGCTCGACCCGCTGCCGGTTCCCCTCACCGCCTACCTGGGCGCCGGCTCCGACAAGTTCATCGGCAACGCCGAGCCCGACACCTGCTACCCCCAGGGCACGCCGCGCAACCGCTGCATCGGCGAAGGGGGCGACGACGTCTGCATCTCGGCCCCGGTCAACACCGACTGCGTCGGCGGCGCCGGCGACGACTACTGCAGGACCGGCAGCGGCAGCGACGGCTGCTGGGGCGGGCCCGGCAACGACGTCTGCTTCATGGGCGCCGGCCAGGACGGCTGCCACGGCGAAGGCGGCAACGACCGCCTCTTCGGCGGCCCCGGCGCCGACCAGCTCTACGGCGGCCCCGGCACCGACTACTGCGACGGCGAACCGGGCCTGGGCAAGACGCTCGAATGCGAGCTCAGGCCGCGCCGGCCAAGAAGTCCTCGATCGCCCTGATCGTCTCGGCGGGCGCCTCCCAGAGCACGTTGTGGCCGTTGGGGACGGTGGCGATGGCGACGAGGTCGCCGAGGCTCTCCCGGTAGCGGCGGACCTGGGTCTGGGCGACCGCGTGGGCGAGCGGCACCTGCGGGAGGACCACCAGCGTCGGGACCTGGGCGATCGGCGGCGGCGGCAGCGCCATCTCGCTCCAGGCGACGACGACGGCGGCGGGGCTGAAGCTGAAGCGGAGGCGGCCGTCGGGCCCCTTGCGCAGGTCCTCCCTGGTGAAGGCGGCGACCACCTCGTGCGGGGCGGCGACCGTGCGCCCCGAGGAGAGCAGGGCGTTGACGGCGCCCTCGGGGGTGGCGAAGCTCCAGTCGAGGCGTTCGACTTCGGCGCTCTGCTGGGCGACCTCGGCCGGCACTTCGACCGCGGGGTCGAGCAGGACCAGGCGCCGCGCCCGCCGCGGCCGGCCGGCGGCAGCGGCCGCCGCCAGGCGACCGCCGAAGCTGTGGCCGACCCAGGTCGGGCGCTCGATGCCGAGGCTGTCGAGGGTCTCGAAGAGGTCGGCGACGTGGGTGTCGACGTTCCAGGGCGGCTCGCGGCCGGAATCGCCGTGGCCGCGGATGTCGAGGGCGACGACGCGGTGGCCGCGCTGGGCGAGACGATCGCCGAGCTCGGCGAAGATGCCGCCGTGCTGGGCGATCCCGTGGACGCAGACCACGGGCTCTCCCTCGGCCGGGCCCCAGCTCCTGCTCGCGAGCACCATCGCGCTACCCCACCCTCACGGCACCGGGACCGGGCTCGTTGCGGCCCTCGTCCTCGGATTCGGCTCCGACCATGATCGAGATCTTGCCCAGGTGCTTGTTTTCGTACATCAGCTGGTGTGCCTCGGGCACCTGCCCGAACTCCATCGTGCGCCAGATCACCGGGCGGATTGTCCCAGCCGCCATCAGCTGGTTGGCGCTCATGCACTGGTAGGCGTTGGCGAAGTGCGAGCCGATTATCTGCTTCTGGCGCATCCACAGGTAGCGCGCGTCGAAGTCGAGCTGGTAGCCCGAGGTGGCGCCGCAGATCACGACCTTGCCGAAGGGCTTGCAGGTGAAGACCGAGGTCGGGAACGTTTCCCGCCCGACGTGCTCGAAGACGATGTCGGGCGCGTCGCCGAGGATCTCCTTGACCCGCTTGGCGAAAGCCCGCGAGGCCCCGAGGCGCTGCTTCTCGCTGCTCGGGTCGGCAAGGTTCTCCGGGGTGCGCATGATCTCTGCAAACTCGTTGCGATCTAGGTAATCGACCGCGCCCAGCCGCTTGATCAGCTCGCCCTTCTCCGGCGAAGAGACGACGCCGACCGCGTTGGCCCCGGTCGCCTTGCAGAGCTGCACGGCGAAGACGCCGAGGCCGCCGGCGGCACCCCAGACCAGCACGTTGTGACCGGCCTGCAGCTTGCACTGGTCGATCAGCATCCGGTAGGCGGCAAAGTAGCCGACCCCATAGGAGGCCGCCTCCGTCCAGGAGAGGGTCTGGGGGCGGGGCAGCAGCTGCTGCGCCTGCGCCTTGGCGAACTGGGCAAGGCCGCCCCAGGTCGTCTCATACCCCCAGGCCTTCTGGCTCGGGGCCGCCATCGGGTCGAGCCCGTGGACCTCGACGTCCTCGTAGGAGGCATAGTTGCCGTGCACCACCACCTCGTCGCCGGGCTGCCAGCGCGTCACCCCCTCGCCGACCTTCCAGACGATTCCAGAGGCATCGGAGCCGCCGATGTGGTGGCCGTACTCGGGGTGGTCGCCATAGCCGAAGACCGAGACCGGCTTGCCCAGCGCCGCCCAGACGCCGTTGTAGTTGACGCCCGCCGCCATCACCCGCACGATCACCTCGAAGGGCCCGGGCTCGGGCACCTCGATCTGCTCGATCTGGAAGGCCTCGGCCGGCTCGCCCTCGCGCTCTTGGCGGATGACCCAGGCCGCCATCGCCTCGGGCAGGGTGCCGGGCTCGACGCCCGGCATCGCGATTGAGCTCGCCTCAACGGCCATCGTCGACCTCCTCTGCCGGCTTTTGCGCGGCGAGCACCTGGCCGCGCCGGGTCACCCTCCGCTCGACTTCGCAGAGGCCACGTTCACGCAGGGCGGCGGTCAGCTCGTCCCCGCGCGCGCGGCTGGCGGCGATGACCAGGCGGCCACCCGGGGCAAGGACCCTGACCATCTCGCCGATGGCGGCCATCGGCTCCTCGGCCGCCTCGATCGCACCGACGCTGCAGGCGACGTCGAAAGTCTCGTCTTCGAAGGGCAGGGCGCAGGCGTCGCCGCGGAGGTAGGCGAGGTTCTCCCGGCCGCCGTTCGCGGCAGCGGTCGCGACCACCTCCTCCGAGGCGTCGAGCCCGATCGTCAGCCCCTCCCCCGCTGCCCGCGCCAGATGCCGGGTGCACTCGCCCGCGCCGCAGCCGACGTCGATCACCTGATCGCCCTCGCGAACTCGCGCCATCTCCAGCACCGTTCGCCGCCTCGCCCCCGCGCTTGGGCCAAAGAAGCCGAGGACGAGGCGCGAAACCGCCCCCGCCCAGCCCCGCTGCGACCGGCTCGAATCGGGGGCGCCGAGCACGTCCAGGTAATCGCCCCCAAGGTCCACCGCTTCTTTCGTCTTCAGCAAGCCGACGGCTTGCACGACTGCACTCATCTCACACCCCCACCTCTCCGTTGCCTGTCTGTCCCGCAAGTACGTTTTCCGCGAGCACGCCTTCAATTGCCGCAGCGGTGCTGCGAGCGTGGTCCGTCACGATCGAGAAGTGATCTCCTTCCACCTCGACTGACGCGTCCGCGAGCTCCCAGTGCGCCTGCCAGTCCTCGCCGCCGGGGTCCCAGGCGGGCCGGCTCGCCCGCAGCAGCACCGTGCGCGCGGCGAGCGGCGGCCGCTCCCAGGCGGCGAAGCTGCGGCTGTAGGCGCCCATCGCGAGCAGCCGCGAGTCGGCGTCCGCCTGCTCGGGGCCGTCCGGATCGGCGCTCGCCGCCAGCATCAGCGGCAGCATCCGCCCCAGGGAGGGCGAATCGGGAGCGTAGGTGTCGAGCAGGAGGATCGCCACCGGCCCCTCGCCGGCCTCCTCCAGCCGAGCCGCCACTCCCTGCGCCAGCCAGCCGCCCGAAGAGTGCCCCCCGAGGACGAGCCCCGAACCGGAGCCGATCTCCTGCGCGGCGCCGGCCAGCGCGGCGCTCGCCGCCTCGATGCTCGCCGGCAGCGCTTCGCCGGCGCCGAAGCCGGGCAGGGCGAGGCTGTAGACGGTCCGCTTCCCGGCCAGCTCGCGCCCGAGCCTGACGTACTCCTGCGGGCCCGAGGTCAACCCGATCGAGGGCAGCAGGAGCAGCGGTGGGACGTCGGGCGGCCCCTCCGCCAGGCGCACCGGTCGCGCCGCCCAGGGGCTTTGCTCGGCTGAAGAGAAGGCGGGGCGGAAGCCCGAGGCCGCGGTGATCAGCTCGACGAACTCGTCGAGGCGCTCGTCCTCGCGTGCGCCCCGGAGCAGGGCCGAGAGCGAGACGCCCCCGGTCTCCACGCCTCCCTGGAAGGCGCCTTCGCCTTCACCGTCGAGCCGCTCGACGACGTAGCTCGCGACCCCGGCCAGGGTCGGGGTGTCGCTGAGCGCGAGAATCGTCACCTTCACCCCGGTTGCGGCGGCGATGCGGTTGCGCAGCTCGACCGTGCCGATCGAGTCGAGCCCCAGCTCCGGCAGCAGCGCCTCGGCGTCGACCTCGGCGGCGGACGCCAGTCCGAGCACGGTCGCCGCCTCGGCGCGGACCCGGTCGAGCACTGCCCGCTGGCGCTCCTCCCGCGGCATGCCCAGCAGTCGCTCGCGCAGATCCCGGTCGCCGGCACCCGCCGCGGGCGAGCCGACCAGGTCGCGCAGGGGCGCGGGCAGGATGCCGGCCGCCGCCTGCGCCCTCAGCGCGGCGAGATCGAGGCCGACCGGGGCCAGGAGCGCGTCCTCTCCGGCGCGGGCGGAATCGAACAGCTCCAGCCCCTGCTCGGCGGAGAAGGGGACGATGCCGGAGCGCTCCAAGCGCTTGCGGGCGCCGTCGTCGAGCGCCTCGAGCATGCTCGTCTCCTCCACCCAGTACCCCCAGGCGATCGAGGTCGCGGACAGGCCGTCGGCGCGGCGCTGGGCGGCGAGGGCGTCGAGGAACGAGCTGGCGGCCGCGTAGCTGGCCTGGCCGGCCCTGCCGAGCAGGCCGGAGACCGAGGAGAAGAGCAGGAACTGGGGGATGCCCATCTCCCTGGTCAGCTCGTGCAGGGCCCAGGCGGCGTCGACTTTGGCGCGCAGCACCCGGTCCAGGCGCTCGGCGTCGAGCGAGCCGATCACGCCGTTGTCGAGGACCGAGTCGGAGTGGACGACCATCTGCAGCGACTGCCCTGCGGGAACCCTTTCGAGCAGAGCCCGCAGCTGCTCGCGATCGCCGCTGTCGCAGGCGACCACAGTGGCCTCGGCCCCCAGCTCGGCGAGCGCCGCGACCAGCTCGGCGGCCCCCTCCGTGTCTAGGCCGCGGGGGCCCGCCAGGAGGAGGCGGCGGGCTCCGTGCCTGGCTGCGAGGTGGCGCGCGACGGCGGCGCCGAGGCCGCTGAGCCCGTCGGCAACGAGGACGGTCGCCGCCGGGTCGAGCGGCGGCGGGGCACTCAGGTAATCGGGCGCCAGGCGGGCGAGCCGCGGCGCCAGGACCGCGCCCGCGCGGACCGCCAGCTGTGGCTCGGCGGCGCCGGCGGCAAGGGCGTGGGCGAGAGCCGAGGGCGGCAGCTCCTCGGTGTCGCAGTCGAGCACGGCGAAGCGCCCCGGGTGCTCGCTGGCGGCGCTATGGAAGAGGCCCCAGAGCGGCGCCGCGAGCAGGTCGGGAGCCTCGCCCTCGGCGGCCGCCACGGCGCGGCTGGTGAGGACGGTGAGGCGGGCGCCCTCGAGGCCCTCAGCGGCGAGCCAGGCCTGGGCCAGGTCGAGGCCGGCGCGAGCCCCCGCCCGCGTCGCCGCGGCAAGCTGCTCGCCCTCCCCGGCACCCGGCAGCGGCTCGACCAGGACCACGTCCGGCAGCGGCGCCCCCTCGGCGACGGCCCCGCGCAGGGCATCGAGATCGCGGTAGCGCTCGCCCTCGAAGCCCGGCAGGGTGACCTCACCGAGCGCGACGGCGTGAGCGGGCGGCGCGGAATCGCCGGCGGCGACCCACTCGAGCCGGTAGAGCGAGCGGCGGCGGCGAGCGGCGGCGACCTGGCCCGGCTCCAGCGGCTCGCCGCGCAGCGACTCGACCGCGAGCGCCAGCTCGCCGTCCTCGTTGCAGGCGAGCAGTCGCATGCCCTCGGTGCTTTCGCCGAGCCGGACCCGCAGCGTCGCCGCCATCGGCGCGCCCGCGCGGACGCCCTGCCAGCGCGCCGGCAGGACGGCCTCGCCCGTGCCCCCGCCGGCCAGCTGCAGGCCGGCCAGCGCCGCCGCTTCGAGCAGGGCGGGATGGGCGCTGAAATCGCCGTCGCCGGGCCGCTCCTCGTCCATCCCGACCTCGAGGAAGAGGTCCCCGCCGCGGCGCCAGGCACCGCGCAGGCGGCAGCCACGCGGCGCATGCTCGACCCCGACCTCGGCCAGGCGGTCGTAGACGGCCTCTGGATCGAGTTCCTCCGCACCCTCCGGCGGCCAGGCAGCCGTCGCGAACGTCGTCTCCTCGGCAGCCGGTGAGGCGACGGCGGCGAGCACGCCCACCGCGTGAAGCGCCCAGGGCTCGGGCTCCTCCCCTTCTTGCGGCTGTGGGCGCGAGTGGATCGTCAGCTCGCGACCGGGCTCCGGCCCCGGCTCGCCGACACTGACCCGCAGCTGCACGGCCCCGCCGGGAGGCAGGACGAGCGGTGCATCGATGTCGAGCGACTCGACGCCCGGTCGCCCGGTGACCCGCGCAGCCGCCAGCGCCAGCTCGAGCTGAGCCGCGGCGGGGAAGACGACCTCGCCGAACACGGTGCGATCGCCGAGCCAGGGTGCGGCCTCGGCGCTCAGGCGTCCCGACAGCTGCACTCCCCCACCCGTCGGCGAGTCGATCGCCGCCGCCAGCAGCGGATGCCGCGGGTCGCCCAGCCCGGCCCCACCGGCATCGCCGGCCGCGACCGGGCCCTCAAGCATGTAGCGGCGGCGCTGGAACGGGTAGGCCGGCAGGCTCACCCGCTTCGCGGCGGTGCCGGCGAAGAAGTCCTCCCAGCTCACCTCGACCCCGTTCGCCCAGGCTTCGCCGAGCGAGAGCGCGAAGCGCTCCGGGCCGCCCTCGCCGCGGCGCAGCGTGCTCAGCACCGGCACGTCCCCCTGGGCCGAGCTCTCGATGATTTCCCTCATGCCGATGCCGAGCACCGGGTGCGGGCTGACCTCGAGCAGCGGCCCGTAGCCACGCTCGAGCAGGCCGCGCAGGGCGGGCTCGAAGAGCACCGTCTGGCGCAGGTTCCGGTACCAGTACTCGGCGTCGAG
>DASZQM010000341.1:0-2401 GCA_035549645.1 Solirubrobacterales bacterium
GAGGAGGTGCAACGTTTTGCGGCTCTAGAAGGACCGAAAAACGTTGCACCGCGGGGAGGGGGCGGCGCGTTGGCGGGCAGTCGCGGCGACGCGGTCGCGGCGGAGGCTGCTGGTGCTCTCGGTCGTGCTCGGGGCGGGGGCGGTGCTCGCTGCGGTTGGGCTGCTCACCACCTCGGGCTACCTGATCAGCCGTGCCGCCCAGCACCCCGACGTGCTGGCCCTCTCGCTCGCGATCGTCGGCGTCCGCTTCTTCGGCATCTCGCGGGCGCTGCTGCGCTACGGCGAACGGCTCGTCTCCCACGCCCTCGCCTTCCGCACCCGCTCCGACCTGCGCACCCGCGTCTTCCGCCGCCTCGTGCCGCTCGTCCCCGGCGGGCTGCCGGGCCTGGGCCGCGGCGAGCTGCTCAGCCGCTTCGTCGGCGACGTCGACCGCCTGCAGGACCTCTACCTGCGCGGCCTCGGCCCGCCCCTGGTCGCGATCGTCGCCGGCGCTGGGGCAGTCCTGGTCGCCTTCCTGATCCTGCCTGCCGCCGCGCTCGTGCTCGCCCTGGCGCTGCTTGCCGCCGGCGTTCTCGCCCCAGCCCTGAGCCGCGCCGCCGCCCGCTCTGCCGGGCGCCGCCAGGGCCCCGCCCGCGCCGCGCTCGGTGGCGAGCTGGTCGAGATCGCCTCTGGCTCCGCCGAGATCGCCGTCGCCGGCAGGGCCGGGGACTGGATCGAGCGGGCGGATCGCGCCAGCCGCGAGCTCGCCTCGCTGCAGGGCCGCGACGCGCTCAGCGGCGGCCTCGCCGCCGGGCTCGGCACGACCCTCGCCGCCGGCGCCGTGGTCGCGGTCCTCGCCGTCTCGATTCCCGCCGTCGAGAGCGGCGCCCTCGCCGGCGTGCTGCTGGCTGCACTGGCGCTGCTGGCGATGGCCGCCTTCGAGGCGGTCGCGCCGCTGCCCGCCGCCGCGGCCGGGATCGACGCCTGCGCCGGCGCCGCCCAGCGGATCGAGTCGGTGCTCGAGCGCGATCCGCCGGTGGCAGAGCCCAGACACCCCGCGCCCTTGCCGAGGCTCGGGGCGCTGACGATGGATGGTGTCGCCTTCGCCTATCCCGACGACCGCTTCCGATCGGCTTCCGGCGGAGGCCGATCGATTGACCCCGCTATAGGGGGGTCAATCGATCGGGCACGCCAGGTGCTCGACGGGATCGACCTGCGGCTCGATCCGGGACGCGCGGTCGCCCTGCTCGGCCCCAGCGGGGTCGGCAAGAGCACGTTGGCGGAGCTCGCGGTGCGCTTCCGTGATCCCACCGCGGGCCAGGTCCGCCTCGGCGGCGTCGACCTGCGCGAGCTGTCGGGCGACGAGGTCCGCGCCGCCGTGCGGCTCGCCCCGCAGGACGCCTACCTCTTCACCACCACCTTGCGCGACAACGTCGCGCTTGGGCGCGCCGGCAGCGGCGATCCCGAGATCGTCGCTGCCATGGCCGCCGCCGGCCTCGGCCCCTGGCTCGACTCGCTGCCCGACGGCCTCGACACGGAGGTGGGGGAGGCAGGCGCACGCGTCTCCGGCGGCCAGCGCCAGCGCATCGCCACCGCCCGCATGTTCCTCGCCGAGGCCCGCTTCCTGATCTTCGACGAGCCCACCGCGCACCTCGATCCCGACGGCGCCGCCGAGCTGCAGCGCCGCATCGCCGCCCTCGCGACCCCGGGCGGTCCCGGCGTCCTCGTCATCACCCACGAGCGCCTCGCGCTCGACGCCTTCGACCAAGTCCTCGAGCTCTCCGCCGGAGAGCTCACGACCTTCAAGGAGACCCCATGACCGACCCGACGATCACCCTCACCCTCTCGCGCTCAGACGCCGAGGTGCTGCTCGGCGTCCTCGCCGCCGAGCGCTACAACGCCGACGCCGAGGCCGTCTGCGACACCGTTCGCCGCCAGCTCGACGAGGCGCTCAAGACGCCGAGCTGACCTCGAGCGAATCGGGAGGCGGGCGCGCTTCTTGCGGCCCGCCCTCGAGGATCTCGGTCGGCAGCCGCCGCGTCGCCCAGAAGGAGCCGACGACGAGGAAGGCGGCGACCAGGAAGGCGAGCTTCAGCGCTGCCAGCTGGGCGCTTTCGTAGTGGCTGACGAGCGTGTCGGTCGTGGCGGCGTCGAAGCCGGCCGCTTCCGCTCCGGCCCGCACTTCGCTCGCCGGCACGAAGCTGCCGCCGGCGCTCATCTTCGTCTCGACCTGGCTGCTGACCTGGGAGGAGATGTGCGGGTCGGCGGTGACGCTGGTGGAGAAGGAGGCGATCAGGCCGGTGATCACGATCGCGCCGAGCAGCGCCGTGCCGAGCGAGGAGCCGAGCTGCTGGGCGGTGTACTGCAGGCCGCCGGCCTCGCTGCGGTCGCTGTCGCCGACCGCCGACTGGACGACGTTGCC
>DASZQM010000342.1:0-16678 GCA_035549645.1 Solirubrobacterales bacterium
CCCGCGAGCTCGACGATCCAAGCGATGAGCGGTGTGAGCACTGCGCCAACTGCGCCGGCCCCTTCGTCTCCGCAGAGGTCGACGACGGCCTCGTGCGCGAGGCAACCCACTTCCTCAAACGGTCCTACCAACCGATCGAGCCGCGCAAGAGATGGCCGCCGG
Organism: Solirubrobacterales bacterium; assembly: GCA_035549645.1. Taxonomy (GTDB): domain Bacteria; phylum Actinomycetota; class Thermoleophilia; order Solirubrobacterales; family 70-9; genus VRUE01. The sequence continues at coordinate 163 of DASZQM010000342.1, forward strand.
GTCTCGGCGATGGAGACCTCAGGGGGGGAATTCCCGAGAATCGGCGGCTCGAGGAGGGCAGGGCGCTGGCTATCTACGGCGACGCCGGCTGGGGCCGGCTGGTCAGGCGGGGGAAGCAAGGGACCGGCGGCTTCGACGAGGAGTTGGTCGAGGCGGTGGCGGAGATGATCGAGGAGGAGTGGGCTCCCGATCCCTTCCCGACCTGGGTCACGGCAGTCCCGTCGCTGCGTCACCCGACGCTCGTCCCCGGCTTCGCCGAAGCCCTCGCCGGGCGCCTCGGCTTGCCGTACCGTACGGCGCTGGAGAAGCAGCGAGAGACGGCCCCGCAGAAGACGATGGAGAACAGTGTGCAGCAGGCGCGGAACGCGATCGGAGCCTTCGCGGCGTTGCCGGGAGAGGTGTCGGCTGACCCAGTCTTCCTCGTCGACGACATGGTCGACTCACGCTGGTCGCTGACCGTGTGCGGAAGCGCCTTGCTCGAAGCCGGCTCTGGTCCCGTCTTCCCGGTAGTCCTCGGGAAAACGACCAAGGGCTCGGATTGATGGCGACCCTGCCGGTCTCCGCCGACAGCCAAGCGATCGCGCTCACCTGTTCGAGCCTCGCGCTCAAGGGCGATCGCAGCCTCAAGCCGCTGGGGCCGGCAGAATGGCACTCCCTCTCCCAAGCCGTGCACTCGGCCGAAATGCGACCGGGAGAGCTGATCGGCCTCGGCAGCGAAGACCTGCAGCAGAAGCTGGGGCTGGAGGCCGACCGCGCCGAGCGGCTGGCTTTGCTGCTGGCCCGCGGCGGCCAGCTCGCACTCGAGATCGAGCGGCTGTCGGGACTTGGCATCTGGATCCTCACCCGCGCCGACGAGAGCTACCCGGTTCTCCTGCGCAAGCGACTGGGACGCTCGGCGCCGCCACTCCTCTTCGGCGCCGGGCCCCAGGCGGGGCTCGGGAACGACGCGATCGCGGTCGTCGGCTCTCGCGACGTCGACGAGGACGGGATCGAATTCGCCGCTTCGCTGGGAGCCGCTTGCGCTGCCCAGCACTTCGCCGTCATCTCAGGCGCCGCCCGGGGTGTCGACGCAACCGCGATGATGGGAGCACTCGAGCGCGGTGGAGCCGCAGTTGGGATCACCGTGGACCCACTGGAGAGGCTCGTGCGACGCCGCGACCTACGGCAGCCGATCGCCGATGAACAGCTGACCCTGGCGACTCCTTTCCACCCAGCCGCGCGCTGGCACGTCGGCAACGCGATGCGTCGCAACCGGCTCATATACGCACTCGCCAAAGCCGCCGTCGTGGTCGCCAGCTCTACCGGCAAGGGGGGGACCCGCTCCGGCGCCATTGAGAACCTCGAAGCGAGCTGGGTCCCGCTGCACGTCCGCGATGACGGCAGCGCGGGCAACCGGGGGCTGATCGAGGCGGGGGGCTTCCCACTGTCCCCTAACAGCCCTCTCGCCGAGCACCTCCAGCTACGCGAGCTGATTGTCGAGCCGCGTCCCTCCTTGCTCGACGATTCCTCCCCGAGCCAATCCACAGAAGAGCCCAAAGACGACGCAAATACGAGGGATGACGCCTTCGGCGCGATCTGGCCGCTGCTGGAGCGTCAACTGCGCGAGCCGAAGGGCGAGCGCGAAGTCGCCGAGACGCTCGACCTGAAACTGGCACAGGCAAGGGCCTGGCTTGAGCGAGCGGTGAAAGAGGGGCTCGCTGAAGTCAAAGCGCGGCCCAAGCGTTACTCGTTGCCTGGCGCGATGGATGAACAGCTGCGTATGGAGGGCTCCTGAGCCTCAAAACCTCCTCGCCCCCATCGGCGTAGCGGAGCGGTCACCGCACCCGGCAGCTCCCCAGCAGCACCGAGGAGAGCTGCTTGCCTCCCTCGAAGGCGAAGGAGGTGCGGGCGATCGGGAAGGCGGCGAGGTTGGTGCCCTTGGGGGCCGGGCAGCCGGAGGAGATGTAGGAGTGGGACTTGCCCTTGTAGGTGAAGCGACGATCGAGGGTCATCTCGAGGCCGGTTAGCCGCCCCCACGCCTTCATCGCCTTGGGCAGGGGAGCGTCGAGGACGACGCCGTAGGTGCCCTTCTTCAGCTGGGAGACCTTGAAGACGATCACGAAGGAGGTGGCGAAAGGATGGGGGGCGTAGATGTGGCCGTAGAGGACCGGCTTGCCGCCTTTGACGCTGTTGAAGACCAGGAGCTTGCCTTTGGTCGGATACGGTTCCTGGCCCGAGAGGGTGATGTCGGCGCTGAAGGTCCCTTCGCCGACCAGTGAGGAGCGGCAGCCGACCAGGGCGTGGGAGCTGGAGCCGGGCTGGATGCGCCCGTAATCGCAGGTAGGGAGGCCTTCGTAGTCCAGGCGCCCGTGGCGGTTCAGCTCGATCCGCATCTTCTTCAGCGTCGGCGGCAGGGTGTTGTCGGTGGTGGCGATCTGCCCGCCGACCGAGACCGAGATCGGCGCGACGCCCGTGCGCGGCAGCTTCTTCGGCGCCAGCTTGCCCTGCACGGTGACCCGCAGGTTGCCGTCCTGGGCGGTTTCGGCTGCCGCGAGGGCGGTCATGGCGAGGATTACCGAGAGCGCTGCGATGAGAGCGAGGAGGCAGAGGCGGTTGGGGTTCTTCATCGAGGTTCGTCCTTGATCGTGTTTGAGGTGATGCTCAGACCGGCAGTTCCGATGGCTGGGCCAGGCCGGCCTTCCAGGCGCCGCCTTCCAGATACATCGGCATGCTGAAGAGGGTGCTCCCTGGTGGGCCCTCGAAGATCAGGTAGGAGGGGTCGCCGGGGAGGCCTCCTTCGCCCCGCAGGCTGAGCACTTCGGTGATCTCAGAGCCCGGCTGCGAGGGGGGGCCTTTGGCGGTTGCCTTGAGCACTTCGGCGCAGTCGGCCTTGCCGCCCGCGAGCTTTTCGAGCTGTTCGGTCGGCGGCTTGGCGAGAAGGGAACAGGCCCGGGGCCAGTCCCCTTCTGCTCTTGCGTCGAGATAGGCCTGTAGGGCGATCGCGGCTTCTCGGCGTTCTGCTTCATCTCCCTCGACTCCGTATTCCTGCACGCTGTTGTCGCCGCCCTTGACCGTCTTCACACCAGGGGCGGGGGCCTTGGAGCCGGCGACGGGAGCGGAGGAGACCCTGGGGGGCTTGACGGGATGGGGGCTCGAGGAGGAGTCGTTGCTCTTGTCGCCCTGCTGCTTCGGGTTTCCATCCTGTGTGGAGGAGCCACCGGACTTTCCTTCGCCCTGCTCGCCCTTCTCCCCACCCTGGGCTTCAGGTGTGGTGCCCTGCGGTGCGTCGGCCGTCGTGGCTTCCGTAGTCGTGCTCGAGGTGGAAGCGCTGTCGTCACTGCTTCCCCCGCAGCCGCCGAGAGCCAGGGCAAGGCACGCGATCAAAGCCAGGAGCGCCCTTTTCACTTGTGGCCCTTCTTATGGCCGGTGCCCTTGCTCCCCTTGCCCTTCCCCTGCTTTGCCTTCGGCTTCTTCTTGCCCTTGCAAGTGCCCCGCAGCACCGTGTCGAACTTGGCGCCGATGTTGTTCTGGGCGATCGAGGAGACCGAGGCGAAGGGAGGGGCGGCGCAGATGTTGGTCGAGTTGGTCAGCAGTCCGTGCTTGCCGCCCCTGAGCGTCATCACGAAGCGTTCGAGTGGCTGATCGGGCAGTTCGTCGAAGAAGGCGTCGACGCCACCCTGCTTGGTCGGGCCGATGTGGCCTTCGACGACGATCCGCACCGCGCCGGAGTAGAGGTCTGCGACGAGGTCGGGCAGCTTGCCGGTGGAGGAGCGCAAATAGACGTTGCCGCGCAAGGGATCGTCGAGCAGCGGCGTGTAGGCGACGGCGGAGCCGTAGACGGAGCCCGAGGGGCAGCGTTTCGCGTCGAACTGGACCCGCGAGCAGACTTCGCGGATGTGGTTCTGGGCGAGGAACTCGGCGTGGGGCATTTCGACCTCGATCCGCCGCAGGTTGGAGTCCTGGGGGCCCCTGGCGGCAAAGGTGGCTCGCAGCTGTGGGTAGCCCCCGCGGTGGAAGTTGCCCCGCAGGCGGATGCCGAGCTTCGGCTTGAAGCCCAAGGTCGAGCAGTTCAAGAGCTGGAAGTGGCGGGAGATCGTCACCTTGGAGTCGTCTGAGCTGCTTTCGAAGCTCGCACCGGAGCCGGTCAATGTCGATTCGAGGCTGGAGGGCTCACATGAAGAGGGGTTGTGGGTGAAGTTGGGCCGGTCGACGTAGATGCGGACCTCCCTGAGGTGCAGGGGGATGCCGTCGATGATGTGGGGGATCGGGTCCGAGGCCGAGGAGTCGATCCACAATTGCGCGGTGTGGGGGTCGACCTGGAAGGCGGAGCGGATCACGATCGTGCCGAGGTCGAAGGGGCCGACCGTTGCCGAGTTGACGGTCACCAGCGACAAGGGCGCTCCGTGGTAGGGCCCGGCCAGGTAGATCCGCCCTGAGGCGTAGGTCAAGGCCGGGCCGACCCCGTAGCCGGTCACGGTCCTGCCGACCTGCGATGCGGCCGGACAGGAGGGATGGGCTTCCTCGTTAAAGCCGGTGTTGTTCCTCGCCGCTGCGATGTCGGCCTCGGGGCAGTAGGGAACCCCCGCCAGCTTGCCGGTGATGCCCTTGGGCAGGACCAGCGAGTAGGAGGTGATCTCCTGGTCGGTGTCGTGGCGGGTGAGGTGGACGTAGTAGGGGGTGTAGGAGTTGACGTTGGAGTTGATGCCGCCGGTGGTGGCTTCGACGTCGAAGGGAGGCGTGCCCCAGGGGCAGGGGCCGTATTCGACTCCGGAGGTGATGTCTGAACTCGTCGGGGTGCCCGAGATCGTCGTTTCGTTGGACCACGGCGTCATCTCGGTATGGGTGATCGCTTCCCCACAGGAGGGCGGGCTGATCAGGAAGGCGCGCTGCCCCGCCCTGAAGTTCATTCGCAGATCCGTATACGGCAGCTCGGGCAGTCCTTCGAAGGTGGCGGTGATCGTGCCGTCTGTGGGATTCGGGTCGATCTTGCCTGCGAGGCGAATCATCACGCCGCGCTGGCGGAGCTTGGCTACCAAATACACGCCGACCAAAGACCCCGAAGGGTTGTCCCTCGGCTGCGCCAGGTAGATCGCCCCGTCGAAGAATTCATGCCCCGCGACGTTTTCGAAGAGCGGTGTCTGCACGATGAAGTCACCGATCTTGGAGCCGTTAGGACAGCCGTGGCCTTGGCCGTTGAAGGGCGTCTCGGCGGCGTATTGGGAAGGGGAGCAGCCGATCAGGCCGGCACCGACCGAGGGATTGACCGTTACGCCTTGGGGGAGGTGCACCACGACCTTGCGGGCCGCCGATGGAACAGGTTGGTTTGGCTGGACCAAGCCTTCCTGATCGGCAGTCAGACGGAAATCATAGCCCGAGGAGGTCGAGGCATTGGTCGTATTGAGTAGACCGAGTGGTTCGGGGGTGAAGGGCAGGCTCGAGCAGTTGCTTATTTTTTCCGGTTGGCCCAAGGTGTCGTCGTTGATCGCCGTGGCCGAGACCTTCGCCGGTGCCTGCCAGGAGTTCGCCGTCGCGGTGAAGGAGAGTGAGGCTGAGCACTCCGTGGGCAAGGTGAGGAAGGCTTTGGGCGGGTATTCCCCCGGCGGGCCGACCCCGCAGGTGGCGGGAACGAACTTTTCTGTTTTTTTGCCTTCTTTTTCGATGATTTCGATTTTGTGCAGTTCGCCGTAATAGGCCGACGGATCTGTCTCGTTGAGGCAAATACCCCGTTCGGGGTCATGGTTGGTTGCCCAGGGCACGCCCCAGAAGTTGAAGTCGATGCCCGAGACGTCAAGCGCCTGGGAGAAGTCGGTGGCTTCTAGGGAGAGCTGATAGCGGCCGGAGGAATTAGGGGCCAGTCCGACGTCGAAGACGATCGGTGAGCCGAAAGGTGAGGCGCCGAGCTGAGCAGGCAGACCCGGCGGGGCCTTGAGGTTGAAGAGTCCGAAGCGCCTGGTCACTCCCCCGCCGAAGGAGGAGTGGACTTCGATCGTGCCGACCTGGGCGTAGAGAGGGCAGGACTCGCCGGAGAGACTCTGTTCGTAGGGGGAGACCCGCGGCGTCTGGAAGTCGACCAGCGAGCACTTGACCAGTTCACTCGCGACCGAGCCCTGGAAGGTCGGGTTCAAGAGCATTCCCTGGGGGGTTTCGATCTTCAGGTCGCGCAGGTCGCCGTCGGGGAAGCCACCTGCCTGGTTGAGGCCAAGGTGCATGCTCCATTCGCCGGGATGAGAGCCCGCTTTGCTCGACGGTTTGCCATCTTCGGCCTTGACCGCGACCGAGAAGCCTTCTTTGCCCGACTTGAAGCCGAAGGAGGCGCCTGCCGTCGAGGCGAGCATGCCCGACAGGACCAGGACACACACAGTGCCTGCGAGGATGCGCCTCATCGTCCCGCCCCCTTACTGCGCCGATGTGGGCGCTTCGCCCTCTTCGCCACGCACTTCTTCACCTTTTTGCCGCCCTTCGTCTTGACCGTCTTCGGCACCTTTCCTTTGGGGCAGCTCTTGGCCGCCTTGAAGCCGTAACGGGTGTAGTGGACCGGGGGATTGCCGGGACCGGAGAGCAGCGTGGTCAGGGTCGGTTCCGTCGGTTCGGGGGGGAGCGCTTGGCAGGAGTCGCCCTCGCAGGGGATCCCTTCGCCCGGTTCTGCGAAGCCGCCGCCGACCCTTGCGTCGTAGAGGTCGATCGCTCCCGGGTCTGCTCCGACCAATGAGGCGCCGGTGAGGAAGAAGGCGTCAGAGCCGTCTTCGGAGGCGTCGGCGAAGAGCGAGGGTGTCGCGTCCCGTCCCGAGGAGAGCAGGGAGACGCAACCTTCGGGCCTCGTGCAACTCCCCTCTCCCTGTGCCTCCCACTGGTAGGCGTCGGCGACGCCTTTGTTCGAGGAGCCCTGGGTGTTGGTGTCCGTGGGGACGAGCGCGTCGGCCGAGGTGAAGAAGATGCGCCTGCCGTTGTCGGCCAGGACGCGCGGCTCATAGGCGGAAAGTCCGGCCCCGTTCTTGACCGCGCCGGGGATCGAGGAGAACCCGATCGGGCGACCGTTGGTGGGGTTGCACGAGATGCAGGCGACGCCCGTTGCGGCGTCATAGAGGTAGAGCTCTGTGTCGGGTTCCCCGGTTACGAGGTCGGTGTTGTCGTAGGTGTTGCCGGCGTGGTCTTCGAGTGGGGTCGTCGAGGCGAAGAGAAGCTTCGTGCCGTCGGCGCTGACCCGGGCGGTGCCGCTTGCCGGTGGGTAGTCGGAGGCGTCTGCGGTGTCGGCGATCTTCACTGCGCCGTCGCAGCCGCTTGCCGCAGCCGCGTTGGCCGCCGTGCAGCGGTAGAGGCCACCCGTGCGCAGGTAGTAGAGGTTCGAGCCGTTCGTCGCCGCTCCGAGCGCGCCCACGACGTCTGCGCTTGAAGTGAGCTTGGTGGCGGTGTTCGGGGTAGTGCCGTAGCGGTAGAGGTCACCGCCCTTGGTGAAGTAGGCGAGGGCGCCGTCGCCGGAGGCGAGCTGGAAGCTCCCCCCTCCCCCGGCTCCTTGGTCTGCCTGCTTCAGCGTCGAGCCGTCGCGCACGAAGAGGTTGCCGCCTTCGTCGAAATAGACGCGAGTGCCGTCGGTGGAGATCGCGTTCGCGCCCTGGGCGACAAGGGTCGCACCGGGTGATGCGTTCAGCTGTTTGAGCGTCCCGCCGGAGAACTCATAGAGGTTGTCCTGTCCCGGGCAACCCGAGGTCGCGCTCGCCGTGAGCTTTGCGCAGGAGGAGAGCACCACGTGTGCGAGGTCGGGGGTGGCTCCGGCGAGCGCCGCTTCGAACTGCGAGGCGCTCTGACCGGAGAGCCCGGTCTCGGCGGGACCGAGCAGTGCTTCGAAGCTTCCGCTGGAGGTGGTGCGCAGGTAGTAGTTCTGAAAGCCCGCCGGTGCACCTGTGCCCGGCAGGGTCGGGTTGGGGACCGGGCAGCCGGTGGCTTCCCCGCGGCAGCCCTTGCCGTTGAGCAGCAGGCCGCGGGCGAGGTCGGTCGAGAAGAGGCGGTAGGGGGCTCCGCCACTGTCGATGTCATAGGACGCCGAGAAGATCGGCACGGTGATGTTCTGGGCGGTCCACCCCGAGGAGGTGCGGGTGGAGACGTACTGGGAGGCGGGTGGCGCTCCCTGGCCCCCGGCGAAGGAGGAGGCGGAGGAGTAGGTGGCGCTGCCGCCCTGAGCCGCGGCCTGCAGGGCCCCGCCTTCGGCGATCGATTCCGGCGTGGCTACACCTCCTCCGTTTTTGTCAACGGGGCTGACCATCTCCCAACCCCGTCCGTCGGACAGAAGCGGTCCGCCTGCCGCCTGGGCGGTGCGAAAGAAGGGATAAGGCGCCGCGGTCGGCTTGACGGTCTGGCCTTTGCCGCTGGTGAGGACGACGCGGTAGTAGTAGGTCGTGTCGGGTGTGAGAGAAGTGATCGTCGGGAAGTTGACCGTGAACATCCCGGCTTCTGAGCCGATCACGTTGACGTTGACCCGTTTGGCGCCGGTGAAGGCGGGGTTGGTCGCGTACTCCATGTAGCCGGTGGTGAGCGAGCCGTTGGGGTCGACTTCGGCGCTCAGGGTCGCCGAGCGCGAATCGACCTGAGAGGCCCAGAGCTTGCCGGCGATCGGCGGGCCGACTGCGAGGGCGGACGAAGAAGCTGCTCCCAGCACGCAGAGGGTGAGCAGGACAGCACCGGCGCACCTCAAGGGGCGCCGGTGCCTTTTCGTACTGCGCGCCATCTAGGAGCGCCCCTACCTACCTGCTCGGGCGCTTATGCGAGTGCTTTGACTTCTTGCCCTTGCTCTTCTTCTTGGCCTTGCCGCACTTCGAGTTCTTCAGTTCCGGCCGCAGTTCCACTCCTTTGCCGTTCTGGGCGGCGAGGAGAGCGGTGGCCTTGTTGGCGGCCTTGCAGACGTTGGTCGAGTTCTGCAGCAGTCCCTTCTTGCCGCCCTGCATCGAGAGCACGAAGGAGGAGACCGGAAGGTCGGGGACTCCTTCGAAGGTGGTGCGGATGCCGCCGTTGACCGAGTCGATCCGTCCTGCGACGTCCACTGCGATCGGCTGTGAGGGCGGACCGTGGAGAGCCACTACGAGGTCGGGCAGCTTGTGAGTCGAGGAACGCAGGATCGCCGGGCCTTCGAGCGTGTAGTCGACCAGGGGGCTGGTCGCCTTGGCCGAGCCGTAGATCGATGCCGGCGGGCAGTTGGAGCCGTTGCCGTCGCCTTCGGCGAACTGCACCCTGGTGCAGACGGTGCCGATGTGGCTCTGGTCGAGGAACTCGGAGTGAGGCAGGGCGACCGATGCCTGGGCGATGTTGGCGCCGCCCGCGGGCATCGTCACCGTGCCCTTCAGCGCCGGGTGACCGCCGCGTTTCGTGCTTCCGAAGAGGCGGATGCCGAGCTTGGGCTTGAAGGCCAGGTCCTGGCACTCGCCGAGCTGGTAGCGGGTGGTGAGCGGTGCGACCTGACCCAGGGTCGAGGTGGCCGACCCTTCGAAGGAGCTCGGATCGCAGCTCGTGCCCGTGAGGCTGAACTGAGGACGGTCGATCTGAACGTCGATCGAGCGCACGTCCAAGGGGATGCCCTGCAGGATCGAGGGGATCGGGTCCGATTCAGCCGTGATCTGGCCGGTCGAGCCGTCCACTCGCAGCGCTGCTCTGACCACGATCGTGCCGAGGTCATAGGGACCCGCGACCGCCGGGGTGATCACCGCGAGAGAGAGCGGTGCTCCCTTATAGGGGCCGGCGAGGTAGGCGTTGCCGTTGGCATAGAAGGGCGAGGGGCCTGCTCCTGCTCCTGCAACCACCGATCCAAGGTGCGAGGAGGCGGGGCAGGACGGGCTTGCCTGCTCTTGGGCACCTGTCTTGGTTGCCGCACTCGCCAGTTCGGCATCCGAGCACTGCGCCACTCCTGCCAGCTTGCCGGTCAGGCCCGGGGGCAGCTTGGTGGTGAAGGACGAGATCGGCTGGGTGCCGTCTCCCCTGCGCAGGTGAAGCACGAAGGGCGAGTACTTGGCTGCCACGGGGCTGACAACGCCTGCGTCGAGGCTGGGGGCGTTGGCCAGGGAGGCGCCACAGCCCCCGCCCGCCGGCGGGGTGGAGATCGAGTAGTCGTCTTTCGGCGTTGCCGGGGGCCCTGAGTCCGGCGCCGACCACGGGGTCATCTCCGAGGTGGTCGAATAGTTGCCGCAGGTGCTCGGGGTCCTCAGCACGCCGTGGGCGCCGCCGAAGAAGTTCAGCTTGAAGTGGCTGAACGGCAATTGTGGGTTGTTGTCAAAGGTTGCGACCAGTCTCCCCGTGTTGGGATCGGGGACCACGTGTCCCGGCAACTTGATCAAGATGCCCGAGGGCTTGTCGTCGATCACCGCGTAGATCGCAAGGAGCGACCCGAACGGGTTGTCGTGCGGAGTGGCCGCATAGACCGAGCCCGCCAAGGGGTGGTCGACCAGCGGGGTGTCGACTTCGACCGAGCCGATCCGCGAGGCGTCGGGGCACGTCACGGGGTTGCCGTTGGGCACCGCGGTTGCGTTGTCGATCCCGAGCTGCGCGGAGGAGCAGCCTGCCAGGCCGTTGGCGCCGGAGGGGTTGACCACCAGGCCTTCGGGCAGGGTGACGACCGTCTTTCTGAGGTGCGCGGTGGCGCGTTCGCTGAGCGAATCGGTCTGCGGCACCCCGAGGTCTACTTCCAGCCCGCTCGGCGAATCGGCGACGCTCGTCGTCGGCCTCGCCTTCAGCGTCGGGTTGAATTCGAGCCCGGCGCAGCCGGTGGTGCCGATTTCGTTGCCGTTGGCGTCGCGCAACGTGTCTTTGCGCTTTACCGGCGGACCGTTCGGGTGTTCCCAGGAGACCATTTCGGCTTCGCCGACCGGCGCTTCCGCGCAGGAGGTCGGCATGCTCAGCGCCGGTGTGTCCTGCTCGGGAACCGGGCAGGGGGCTTCTTCGCAATCGCCGAAGTAGGTGCCCCTGCGCGCGTAGTCGAAGCTCGGCGCGCTCGGATCGCCCCAGAACAGCACCTGGGTCGACATCGTCGGCTTCCCGAAGAGGTCTGGGATGCCCTGGACTTCCGCCATCTCGGTGTAGTCGCCGGCGCGCACTCCTCCCTCGATGTGGACCGGGAAGAAGATCACGACGAAGCCGAAGTTCGAGGCTTTGCCCGGCGCCGGTTCCATGTTGTAGAGGGGTTCCGCACCAACCGTCGCAGAGCCAATCGAGGTACCCACGTTGACCACCCCGATCTGCGAGTTGGCCGGGCAACCATAGGCCTCCAACTGCACCTCGCTGCAACGCCGCGGCGTCGCCGTCGGGTTGACGATCGTCCCGTGCGGCAGATAGACGTTGATGTCGCGCACACCGCCGTCGGTCCCCTGCGGCAGCGAGCCGAGGATTTCGGTCGAGAAGGAGAGGTTGACCGTCATCACGTGCGGGTGCCCGCCGGCCAGCGTTTCCGCCGTGCCGTCCTCGGCATAGGGGCTCATGCCGAAGCCCGGGATCCCCGGCAGGAACTCGAAGGGGGCGGGGGTCGAGGAGACTTCGGTCGTGTTTTCGGCCACCACCGCGCCCGTGCCGCCGCCCGAGATGATCGCCTGGTCGGTGATCAGGTCACCCTCGTGCAGTATCGTGCCGGTGCCGTCGACGTCAAAGCCGACTTCCGCATAGATCACTTCCCCCGGATGGATCGGGCCGGGAAAGACGCAGGTCGCGGTTGAGCCGGCGGTCGAGCAAGATCCTTCGGCTTCGCCCGTCGGCCGCGCTGCCTCCAAGGTCAGCCCCGCGGGCAAGGTGTCAGTGATCGTCACCGGGCCTTCGGTAGGCGCCGTGCCGACGTTGGTCGCCACCGCCATATAGCTGGGATTTCCTTCTTCGAAGACGGATCCCGGGACGAGGTTGGTGGGCACTGAGCTGACGTCGAAGCGCCAGGCCGGGGCCTGTGCGGCGCTCGCCTGCGAGGCGGGCACCAGCAGCGCCCCGAGGGCCAAAAGGGCGATCGCGATCTTCTTGGTCACGGTGTTCATCGACTCGCCCTCCGGTTGTTGTTGGCTGCTCGCTTGTGGGATTTGCTCTTGTGCTTCTTCGCGTGCTTCTTGTGCTTCTTGGCCACGCAGCGCACCTTGCCCTTGGAGTGGACGGTGCGCTTGCCCTTCGGGCAGCGCGTCTTGTTGATGTTGGACTTCGGGTTGCCAGGGCCTTCGAAGGCCGCGGTGCCCGCTCCCGGTGCGCTGGAGGGCTTGCTCGAGGCGCCGCGGCAGGCATCGCCTTCGCAGCTCGCCGGTCGCGCTTCGTGCTGGTAGGCAAGGCCGCCGTCCACTTTCACCGCGTAGATGTCCTCTTGGTTGTCTTCGTCAGAGGGCACCAGTTTCTGACGGCTGTAGATGAAGGCGGTATCACCCGATTCCGAGACGTCGGCCAGGTAGGAGGGGTAGATCCCAGTCCCGGTCGAGAGCAAATAGATGCAGCCCCCGTTGACGGGGCTATAAGCGGAGCTGCCTTCGGTGCAGCTGCCCTCGCCGGGGGCCTCCCACTCATAGACGTCCTCACAGGACGGGCCCGAGCCGACTTGCGTTTCTTCTTCTTCACCGCAGCTCACTTCCCCGTTGACGTCGGCGGGGACGAGCTTGTCGGGGCTCTGGAAGAAGAAGCGCTTGCCGTCGGGAGAGAGGTTGCGACTGAGGAAGCGCTGGGCCTTGAAGCTCAGGTGAGTGCCCGGCGCGTGGTAGAGGTCGCCGTTCTTCAGGTCGGGTTTGCCGACCGGCGGCACGCCGCTCGAGCTGCAGGTGAGGCAGCTGATCTGCCCGCTCGTCGCCTCGTAGCGGTAGAACTCGGCCGTGCCCTGGTTGTCGTAAGCGGTCAGCTGACTTCGGGAGCTGAAGACGAGGGTGCTGCCGTCGGAGCTGACTCGGGCGGTCTTCATGTCGCCGACGAGACTCGAATACCAGTTGTAGTCGCCGTTTCCGAAGCCGGCTTCGGAGCGAAAGACAAAGCTGGTGCAGCCACCCGTTGTCGTGCAGCCACCGGTGCCTTCGGCTTGCCAGAGGTAGACCGAGCAAGAGCCGCCTTCGCTGTTGGCGGGTTCGCAATTGCCCGCCTGCGCCGGGCCGGCGCCGTCGAGGTCCCCGTTGGCGGCGAAGTAGACGCTGGAGGCGTCATTAGAGTAGCCGAGCACGCCGATGACTTTCCCGCCGGGGGCGAGATCGGTCAGGCCGCCCGTTTCCTTGTCATAGGCGTAGAGATCCTGGGTTTCGTCACCGCCGGTGGAGGCGTCGTTGGTGAGCTCCTCCTTCGACATGAACAGGGCCTTTGAGCCCGAGGGAGTCGCGCCGGAGAATTCGACAGGCTGCGGACCGTTGGGGTCGCTGCCGCCCGACCCCCCGCCGTTGGTCTTCTGCGAGGCGGAGACCTGCACAGTCGTGGCGCCGGGACCGGCCGCGTCCCGGCGCAGGTAGAGCTGGCCGGAGCTGTCGATGAAGTAGACGTCCCCGTCGGTGGAGACCACGTTGCCGTCCTGGGCAAAGGTTCCAAAGGCAAACGGGAATTGTGAGCCCGCGGCGGGCACGCAGGGCGGTGTGGCACAGGCCGAGTCGGGCAGCAGCCCGGCCAGGGTCAGTTCACCCGTGTCGCGATCGTAGAGGTAGACGTTGGCTTTGGTCATCGAGAGCGGCGCCGGCCCGGAGGTGACCGGGACGTCGCCGTTCGCCGCAAAGAGAACCTTCGAGTCGTCGTCGAACACACCGCCTATGAGGCGTTCTTGGCTAGGCCCCTTTGTGAACCCGGCGCCCTGCGGAATCAGGACCGTGCGGGCGCCCGTGGCGCTGTCACGCATCACCAGGGCATTGCCCGGAGCGCCTCCGCCGACGCGCGGTATTCCAAAGCTGAGACGGAGGTCAGATGTCCAGCCCAGCGTATTGTCTTGGTTTCCGTAGGAGGGGGGGTTGGCGAGACCCGCGGTGGACCACTTGGCGCCGTCGAAGCGCGACAACAGGACGTTGGTGATCGCGAAGTGTTCGGGGCCGGGAAAGCCGGCGAAGGTGTAGAAGGTGACCGCGTCGCCCGAGCTGGCGGCCTGGACGCCGAAGGTATTGCCGCTGACGTCCGAGCCGTACTTGTCGGTGGGAGTGGCCTGTTCATAGGCGCGGCAGTCCGGCAACTTGGCCGAGGGGCCGGTGCGGAAGCGATCGTTGGGGCAGGGGCCGAACACGGGAGCGGGGCCAAAGGTCGCGAAAGGCAATGCGGAGCTGGTGGATGTCCCGTCGGCGCTGGTGGCCGAAACGCGGAAACGGTAGGCGCCCTTTGGCTCGAGACCTTCCGCGGTGGCGCTGACTTCGACGTTGGCGGTGCCCGCGCCGATGCTTTCCCCGCCGAGGGGAACGCTCGTCGCTCCGGCGAATCCGCTCGCTTCGAAATCGGCCTGGGTGACGTATTCGAAGACGTAACTGGTGTCGACGCCGTTGGGGTTGACCGTGGCGTGGAAGGTGGCAGAGGTTTCGCTCACGCCGCCGACCGAAACCGAGCCGAGCGAGGGGCCGTTGGTATTGAAGAATTCATTGCCGCCCTGCTTGCTGCCGAATTCGTTCTTGCCGAACAGGCGGAACTGGTATTCGGTGCCGCCGACCAATTCGCTCAGGTCGAGGTGGACCGAAACCGGGCTGTTGCCCGAGCCGATCGTCGCCGGGCTCTCGGCACAGGGGACCTTTGTGAAGGACCCGAAGCCGGTGCGGTATTCGAAGGCGCATTCTTCGGGTTCGGTGCCTTCGGGGTTGATCGTGCCGTTCAGCGTCGCGCCGGAGGCGGTGATGTTGGTGGCCGGGTCGGTCTGGACGTTGATCGCGCCCGGGGTTGAGAAGCTGAGGACCGCGCCGCCGTTGGAGCCATTGGAGCTGCTTGCCAGGAGGCGGAAGCGATAGTTGGTTTCGGCACTGAGCCCGGTCGCGCCGGCGCTGACGGGTGTGGTGCCGGAGCCGCTGAAGGGCCCGGCCGGGTTACAAGGTGCTTCGCTCGCCCCTTCGAAGCCGTGTTCGAAGTAGGCAGAGGTGCTGGTGTATTGGAAGACGCAGGTGGCTTCCGGGCCGCCAGCGGCACCGACCGTGCCGTGCAACGCCGCCGTGTTCCTTGTGATCGCGTCGGCCGCTTCGGTGATCGCGTCGGGCACCGTGGTCGCGGGGCCAAAGACCTTGACCTTGCCTGGCGTCCCTACATAGATCTTGGTCGCGCCGGAGTTGACCGCAACGCCGTGCGATTCGGAGATTTCGCCGTTGCCGAAGCCGCCAATCGGAGTGCCCGAGGAGTCGTACTGGAAGATTTCGTTGCCATGGTCGGCGTAGAGGTCGTTGCTGCCGGGCGCGATCGCCATCGTGTTGGCGGCGGAATCGATCAAGGTCGGGGTGGTGTCTGCGATCCCTTCCAGCTGGTACACGCCGGCGCTGAAGTTGGCGGCGTAGACGTTGCCGAGCCCGTCGGCGGCGACGTTGCAGATGCCGTGTTCGACGGTGCCGGTGCCGGACAGGTCGCCTGCGACGGGCGGATTCGCCGAGGGGGTGAACTTGTTGATCGTGCTGGAGTAGACGCCGGCGTAGAAGTTTCCGGAGGGATCGGTGGCCACGCCGCAGGTCTCCCCGCCCTGTTCGACTTCGCCCAGTTCGGCACCGGCCGCCGAGTAGACGTGGATCGCGTTGCCGTTGTTGGCGACGTAGATGTCGCCGGCGGTTCCGCCGGGGGAGCCCGCCGGGGCGAGGGCGATCTCGTATTCGGCGCCGCCGAATCCGAGACCGACGCCGCTGATCGCGTTGTTCCCGGTTGCCGAGAATTCGACCGGCGCTCCGGCGGAGTCGAACTTGTAGACCTTTTCGGCACCGCCGTCATAGACGTAGGTGTCGCCGTTTGCGGGGTCGACGGCGATCGACTGCACTCGTTCGAAGCTTTCTGAGCCCCCCACCCCGTCGGGACCGAAGGAGGTGCCGGTGTAGGGGTGGGTCTGTTGGGCGAGGGCCGATGAGGCGCAGAGCGCCAGCGCCGCGACGATGGAGAGGCAGAGAACAAACGTAAGCCTGACCGGCCCGATCGAGCGCGCACCACTCCCGTTGGCATCGCTTGAGGTGTCACGGGTCGCGCCGGCTCCACGAACGAACGAGCCCGAGCGATTGCCCTGGCCCTGAGTCGATCCCGCGGACGATGCCTTCGCGTGGCGAGTCACGTAGCTCTCTCCTTGTCCCGTGAGCCCCTCTGCCCGCCGCTTCCCTTTGCGGCTTCCTCGAGGCTCGGTTCCTATTTCCCTGTACCGGCCGTTTCCTGGAGCGCTCGCTAGGTGTGAATCGTTCCTAGAAAGTGCAGTTGGTACCGACCAGTGGCGCCAGTGAAGCACCCGTTTCAGGAGTTGTCAAGGAGAAGTTCCCAAAAGAAAAAGAGAGTTCCCAGAGGCGTTCCCTGGGCGTATACGGGGGTACCGAATTAGGCGGCTTGGGAATGCGCCAGGCGGCCCGCAGACTCGGCACCCAGGTAGGGTGCGAGGATGAATTCGGCGACCTCCGGGAGCAGCTCCTCCAGCCCCCCGGCCTCGCCGGCGGCGACC
>DASZQM010000343.1:0-6457 GCA_035549645.1 Solirubrobacterales bacterium
CCCCACTCCCCGTCACCTCCCTGTAAGACCGTCGGCGTAACCTGAGAACAGACGAAAGGAGTGAGATGACGACCAAGATCAGTAAGTCAGAGCAAGAGTGGCGCGACCAGTTGACGCCCGAGCAATACGAGGTGACGCGCAACGCCGGCACTGAGCGTGCGTTCACGGGTCCCTATGTCGATGAGAAGACCGAGGGCATGTACCACTGCGTGTGCTGTGGAACCGAGCTCTTCTCCTCCGACACGAAGTTCGACTCCGGCACCGGCTGGCCCAGCTTCACCGAGCCGGCCAACCTCGAGCACGTCGAGCTGCGACCCGACAACAGCCTCTTCATGCGCCGCACCGAGGTCGTCTGCAAGCACTGCGAGGCCCACCTCGGTCACGTCTTCGACGACGGCCCGGCGGATCGGGGCGGACAGCGCTACTGCATCAACGGCTGCGCGCTGGAGCTGAGGCCGGCGACGGAGGGCGACGCCCCGTAGGGCGGCACGACAAGGCTCAGGCTTTGCCGCCGGCGCCCAGGTAGCTGAACTTCACCGCGAGGGCGACCGCCTCGGTGCGGGTGTCGACCTCGAGCTTGGCGATCGCGTTGCGCACATGGGTGTGCACGGTCGCCGGGCTCAGCTGCAGCCGCTCGGCGATCTCTTTCACCCGCAGGCCCTCGGCGAGCAGCTCGAGGATCTGGCGCTCGCGCGGCGAGAGCTCGAGCAGCTTCTCGACCTCGGAGGGCTTGCCGCCGGCGAAGTCGCCGCCGAGGAAGGTGCCGCCGCTGGTCACCGCTTTGACCGCACGGGCGATGTCCTCGGCCGGAGCCGACTTGAGCACATAGCCCGATGCGCCGGCCCGCAGCGCGAGGGCGAGCAGGTCGGGCTGGGCGTGCGCGGTGAAGATGATCACTTTGGTGCGCGGGCGAGCCTTGAGCACTTCCTTCGTCGCCTCGATGCCGTCGCGCTTGGGCAGCTCGACGTCGATGATCAGGACGTCGGGCTCGAGTTCCTTGACCACGTCGACGACGTCGCGCCCGTTGCCCGCCTCGCCGACGATCTCGACGATGCTCGAATTCGCCATGCGGGCCTTGATCGCCTCACGGACGATCTCATGGTCGTCGCATAGGACAACTCGTTTAGCGTCACGCACACCACTACTCACGATGGTCCAATCCTCTCAGGCGCACCATAAGAATGCAGAATAGTGGGTAGCGTGAACCCGCCATCCCGCTCTTGTCGGTTCTCGATCAGGGCGATCATCGTCCTTCCCACAGCCACGGCAGTGCCGTTAAGGGTATGCACCACTTGTGGGGATTCGCCATCCTGCCGCCGATACCTACAGGCGAGACGACGCGCTTGGTAATCGGTTGTGTTTGAACACGAGGTCAACTCGCGGTAACGCTCCTGGCTCGGGATCCATGCCTCACAGTCGTACTTCTTCGCAGCAGGGGCTCCCAGATCACCCGCCGCCACATTGACCACCCGGTAGGGAATCTCGAGCTCGGCGAGGATCCGCTCCTCGATCGCCAGCAGCCGCTCGTGCTCGGCGGCCGACTCGGAGGGCTCGACGAACGAGAACATCTCGACCTTGTCGAACTGGTGGACGCGGAAGATGCCGCGCGTGTCGCGGCCGGCGGCGCCGGCCTCGCGGCGGAAGCAGGAGGAGAAGCCCGCGTAGCGGATCGGCAGCTGCTCGGCGGCGAGGATCTCGTCGGCGTGCAGGGCGGCGAGCGGCACCTCCGAGGTGCCGACGAGGAAGAGCTCGTCCTTGGGCACCTCGTAGATCTGGTCGCGAT
Organism: Solirubrobacterales bacterium; assembly: GCA_035549645.1. Classification (GTDB taxonomy): domain Bacteria; phylum Actinomycetota; class Thermoleophilia; order Solirubrobacterales; family 70-9; genus VRUE01. Next base: position 1,784 of record DASZQM010000343.1, read on the forward strand.
CGCCGGGCAGGAAGCCGGTGCCGACGAGCGCCTCTTCGCGGACCAGCACCGGCGGCACGACCGGCTCGTGGCCCTCGCCGCGGACGAGGTCGAGGGCGAAGCGGACCAGGGCCAGCTCGAGCAGCACCAGGTCGCCCTTGAGGTAGGCGAAGCGGGAGCCGGAGACCCGCGCCCCCGCCTCCATGTCGATCAGGCCGAGCTCGGTGCCGATGTCGAGGTGGTCGCGCGGCTCGAAGTCGAAGCTCGGCCGTTCGCCCTCCTCGCGCAGGACGACGGCGTCCTCCTCGGTCATGCCGTCGGGAGCGTCGGGATCGGGCAGGTTGGGCAGGGCCGCGGTGAGGCGCTGCAGGTCGGCGTCGACCTGCTCCAGCTCGGCCTTGCCCGCCTCGATCGTCTGCTTCAGCTCGGCAACGGCGGCCATCTGCTCGGCCGCGTCCTCGCCGCGCTGCTTGGCCTCGCCGATCTGCTTGGAGATCGTCTTGCGCTCGGCCTGGGCGCCCTCGATCCGCGGCAGCAGCTCGCGGCGGCGACCGTCGAGGGCAAGCAGCTCGTCGACCTGCTCGGCAGCTCCACGCCGCGCCAGCGACGCCTTGACCCGCTCAGGGTCGGAGCGGATCAGCTTCAGGTCGAGCATCGCCCGTGAAGATTAGGGAGAGGGCTCGCCGGGGCGAGGGGATTCGATCGCTTCTTCGCCGGCGTACTTGGCGACGAAGTGGGCGACGGCTTCTGCTTCTTTGCCGACGACGATGTTCTGGGGCATGATCGCGCCGGAGAAGCCGCCGTTCTGGATCGCGTAGAGGGCGTCTTCGTAAGTCTCGGTCCTCTGGTTGAGGTTCGGGCCCTGGGTGCGCTGGCCGCGGTTGCCGCTGCCCTGCGTGCCGGCGGCGCTGAGCGTGTGGCAGCCGGAGCAGTGCGTGGCGAAGAGAACGGCCCCTTCGTGGTTGGGGTCGTTGTCGGACACCGAGACTCCTTCTTCGCCAAATCCACAGGCGGCGAGCCCGAAGGCGGCGAGGAGAGCCATGATTGTGATCAGCGCTGGACGCACGCGGCGCGCATCATATTGTCTTGACCCGATTCCGCTTTCCGACGATGCCGCCGCCCGACCCAGCCCGTTTCCGCGCCGCGATGGCAATGCTGCCCACAGGGGTGACCGTGGTCAGCGCGGCAGGGCCCGACGGACCGGCCGGCGCGACCGCAAACGCGGTCTGCTCGCTCTCGATCGAGCCGATGCTGATGCTGGCCTGTCTCGACCGCGGCTCGCGCACCCTGCTCGCCGTGCAGGCCGCCAATCACTTCGGGATCAGCGTGCTCCACGCCGGCCAGGAGGAGATCGCCCGCGCCTTCGCGACCAAGGCTCCGGTCGCCGAGAAGTGGCAGGGCGTCAAGTGGAGCGAGCGCGACGGCATGCCGGCGATCGACGACTCGCTCGCCTGGATCGCCTGCGAGCTGCGCGACGTGGTCGCCGCGGGCGACCACGTGATCGTCACCGGCGAGGTCCGCGGCCTCGAGAGTGGCAAAGGCACGCCGCTCATCTTCCACGGGGGCGAGTACCGGCCGCTGGGTGGGGCGTAAGCTCGGCCGATGTCAGATCGCTTTCAAGAACCGGGTTGGTTCACGAAGCACCTCTTCAATCCCTTGATCGCGGGATTGAGCCGGATCGGGCTTGGCGTCGCCGGCGCGCGAGTGCTCGAAGTCAAAGGGCGCAAGAGCGGCGAGTGGCGCCAGACGCCGGTCAACCCGCTGACCTTCGAAGGCGAGCGGTACCTGGTGGCGCCGCGCGGCCACACCCAGTGGGTCCGCAACCTGCGGGTCAGCGGCGAGGGACGGCTGGCAGGTCGCCGCACCGAGAGCTTCACCGCCACCGAGCTGCCCGACGAGGAGAAGCCGGCGCTGCTGCGCGCCTACCTGAAGAAGTGGAAATGGGAGGTCGGGGCCTTCTTCGACGGTGTCGGCGCCGATGCGCCGGAATCGGAGCTTCAGCGCATCGCGCCCGACCACCCCGTCTTCCGCATCACCGACTCCGGCGCGCGCGGCTCGAGCTCGTAGGCTCTGGGTCGATGGAGGCGGCAGCGGTCTCGCGCCCACGATGGACGTTCGCCCAGTGGGGCATCGTCGTCCTCGCCTCGACTTCAACGGCGTCCACGCCCTATCGGGCTTCCTGCTCTTCCTGCCCGCCTACTACTTCGCCCTCAAGCCGCGCTGGGCGGTCCTCTACGCGATCTACGTCTCCGTCGCCCTGATCGTCACCGGCCTCTGGGCGATCTGGTCGACCAGCCCCGCCGGCATCTTCACCTTCCCCAACAACGACGCCGACGCCGTCCTCCACATCACCACCGGCGTCCTCTTCGGCCTCATCGCCGCGATTCAGCTCGGCCTCGACCGCGGCACTGCTTCGACGAAACCGTCCTGAGGCGCAATATTTGCGGCTGGAGACGGTCTCGCGGCTAGAAGGCGCCGCTGGTACCTGCCGCGCGGAGGGCGAGGAAGAGGATTACGCCGCAGCTGACGGCCATGATGCCCATCTCGCGGCGGACGATGGCGAGGGCCAGGGCCTGCTGGCTCTCGGCGGGGAGGGATTCGAAGTCGACGTCGCCCAGCTCGCGCTCGGCGGCGCCGGCGCGGGCGCCCTCGGCGATCAGCGAAACGACGAGGGGCAGGATGCCGTAGAGGTAGTGCAGTTCGTCATCGGGCTTGTGGCCGGTGAGGACGAGCAGGCCGCCCAGCATCACCTGGATGAAGACGGCGACCTGGGCGGCGCGCAGGACCAGCCAGAAGGGAACGGAGTTGCGGTCCCGCAGCCAGGCGATGCCGCCGAAGGCGAAGGCGACGAGGTTGAGCAGGATGACTGCGCAGCCGACTACGAGATGAACTACCGCCAAGGTCTATTTCCTCTCAAAAGGGTCGGGATTCGGCTTGCTGATGCGGAAAAGCACTATGTAGCAATGTGTTACAAGCGGGTATATAACTCGCCACACAGGCGGTTGACGCGCCTCCGCGAACCGCCGTCCTGAAATCTCATCCACCAGTGCTGAAGAGCTACCTGCCGATTCTCGTCTTTGCCGTCCTCGGCCTCACCGTCGGGGGCGCTTTCGCGATGCTCAATCACCTGATCGGGCCGAAGAAGCCGAAGCGGCCGACGGCGGCGAGCCTGCGCCAGTCCGAGCCGTATGAGTCGGGGATCCCGGTCGAGCCGAGCCACGGCCTTCGCTTCGGCGTCAGCTTCTACCTGATCGCGATGCTCTTCATCCTCTTCGACATCGAGGTCGTCTTCCTCTACCCGATCGGGGTCATCATCAAGGCGGCCGACAGCCTCTTCGTGCTGGGCGAGATCGTCACCTTCATCGCCCTGCTGCTGGTCGCTTTTGTCTACGTCTGGCGCAAGGGGGCACTGAATTGGAGATAGAGCGGCAAGAGCTCGCGGTCGAGCGGACGACGATGCGCGAGCGACAGCTGCGCGCCCGCGACATGCTGCGCGGCGACCTCGAGGGCGAGGAGCTGGAGCGCTACGTCGAGGAACGGGTCGTGATGACGACCTTCGAGAAAATGCTCGGCTGGGCGCGCTCGAACTCGATGTTCCCGCTCTCCTTCGGCCTCGCCTGCTGCGCGATCGAGGGGATCCCGATGTCGGCGGTCACCGCCCGCTACGACATCGCCCGCTTCGGCGCCGAGGCCGGGCGGGCCTCGCCGCGTCAGGCCGATTTCATCGTCCTCTCGGGCCGGGTCTCGATCAAGATGGCACCGGTCGTCCGCCGCCTCTACGACCAGATGCTGGAGCCGAAGTGGGCGATCTCGATGGGCGCCTGCTCGTCCTCCGGCGGCATGTTCTCCAACTACGCCGTGGTCCAGGGCGCCGACAAGTTCATGCCGATCGACGTCCACATCCCGGGCTGCCCGCCGCGCCCGGAGGCGGTCCTCTACGGCTTCAACAAGCTGCAGCGCCTGGTCCAGGGCAACCCCGAGCAGGGCTGGCGCGCTCGCTACGGCGCGGCCGGCACCGAGGAGTGGGCTCGCGGCGGGCCGCGCAGCGAACCGAGCGGCGAAGCGGCAGAGGCCTACGAGAAGGCCCGGGAGCTGCTCCGTGCCTGACGCACCCGGCCTAGAGCTGATCCGCGGCGAGATCGAGGCCGAGCACCCCGGCGCGATCCTCGACACGGGCTTCGCCCAGGACCGCGCCGTCCTCTCGATCAAACCGGCGCACCTGATCGCGGTGCTCACCTGGCTGCGAGAGGCCCCAGGCCAGGAATACACGTTCCTCTCCAGCCTCCATGCTGCGGATTACCTTCCGGCCGCCCCGCGCTTCGCCGTGCACTACGAGCTCCTGAACCGCGATCGAGTAGAGCGCCTCCGCGTGAAGGCCTTGTTGGACGACCCCGGCGAGGGCGTTCTGCCGGAGCTCGACTCCTGCGTCGAGCTCTTCCCCACCGCCAACTTCCAGGAGCGCGAAGTCTTCGACTTCTTCGGCATCGTCTTCAACGGCCACCCGGAACTGACCCGGATCCTGCTGCCCGACGACTACGTCGGCTGGCCGCAGCGGCGCGACTTCCCGGTCGGGGGCGAGCCGGTGACCTTCACCTACAACGAGAAGAACTATGGCTGAGCCGCAGCTCTTGACCGAGGACCGCACCTCGGAGGTCATGACCGTGAACATGGGGCCGCACCACCCCGCCACCCACG
>DASZQM010000344.1:0-6549 GCA_035549645.1 Solirubrobacterales bacterium
GGAGCCTCTATCTCCGCAGGGGTACTCCGCCGCCTCGGCCCCTCGTGAAGCTCCGGCGCATTGCGACCAGGCAGGAAAGGCGCCGAGGCTTAGATTATTCGTCGCCCTCGATCTGCCGAGAGATACAAAGCGCGAGGTTCATCTTTGGGGAAAGCAGGCGTTGGCTGATCCTGCGCTGCGCGAGGTTCCCGAGGAGAACCTGCGGATGACGCTGGTGTATCTCGGCTACCGACTGGAGCGACAGGTGCCACGCATCGTCGCGACCCTGCAAGACCTCTGCGAAGGGACGACTCCCGCGATGGTCGAGCTGCGGGATCCCGAGCAGCGTCCGGCGCGTGGAAGACCGCGCATCTACACGCTGCCGGCCACCTCGCCGGGCGCCGAGATCATTCAGATCGGGCTTCGCGAGCTGCTGTCGAATCGCGGGCTCTACGAGCCTGAGCAGCGCCCATTTTGGCCGCACCTGACTGTTGCCAGAGTGCGCGCCGAGAAACGAGGGTCAAGGCGTCGAATGAATGTTGAGTGCCCCCCGAGCGCTCCGCTGCCGCCTGCGCTCACCGAGCCGTTCTGGGCCGAGGGCGTCGGGCTCTACCGATCCGACCTCCACCCCGAGGGCGCCCGTCACACCCTGCTCGGGAAGGTCGGTCTCGGCGGGCACGGCTGAGGGTGGAGCCGAAGGCCGAGCCGATCCACTGTGTCGAATGCGGCCGGGAGCTGATTGACCTAAAACCGAATGGGTCTTCCCCGACGCGATGTGAGGATTGCCTCGGGCAGGGGAGTGCAATCGCAGATCGGCTCTCGATCAACCTCAACGAGCTTCGCGCCCGTGCTGGTATCTCGCTGAACGAGTTGAGCGACCGGGCGGCGATGGGATACAGCGCGATCGCGGAGTTCGAGGGTGACGGTGCCCACGAATTGCGCCTGACCACGGCATTGCGGCTCGTGCAGTCCCTGGGCGCCTCGATCGACCAACTCACGGAGCGCATTTACTGGAACCCGGGCCAGGTTGTCAGCAAGGAGCACCCGCCGAAGGAACGGCTCTCCGGCTTTTTCCTCGTGCTGCCGAGCAATGTGCCGGTCTTCGAGCCAGCCCCGTCGCACGAGCCGGTCGCCAGCCGAGAGGCGGCGGCCGCGATCTTCGGGGCGAATGTCCGCATCGCTCGCGAGCGCCGGCATTTGACCCAGCGGGCACTCAGCCGCGCCGCCGGCCTCAGCAAGGCGGGCCTCTCGCTGATCGAGCGGGGCATTCGCGAGACTTCTATTCGAACCCTTTTCACTCTGGCCCGATCGATGGAAGTAGCGCCCGAGGCGCTGCTCGACGGAATCGCTTGGAAGCCCGAGCGACGGCCGTCCGAGGGGAGCCGCGCTCGGCATCCTGGCCGCAGCCTCGATGGGTCGATCCGGCGCCTCTGGAATGAGGGCAAGACTGCTCGGGAAATCGCCGAGGCCGTGGGAACCTCACCGGGGACCGTTTCTGCCACCGTCCACCGGCTCAGGGAGCGCGGTGAGCCACTTCACTATCGCCGCCGGCCAACGCGAGCAGTTCACGAGCGGGCACGCCGCCGCCGCCCCCTCTGTCATGGCGCTGGCGCCGATGAGTATCCCCTTGTTGTGGCTGCGGATGCCGTAGATCCACCCGACCAAGGCGGCGCCTCCAACGATGAGATAGCGCTGCGGATCGGCGCCAACGTCGCCCGCCACCGCGAGATAGCTGGCTTGAGCCAGAGGCAGTTCGCCGAAGCGGCCGAGACGCACTTCACGCACTTGTCAAAGATCGAAGGTGGAAGGTCGGGGGTTCCCCAGCTGGCCCTCATCCTGAAACTGGCCGGAAGCCTCAACGTGCGGTGTGGGCTCGTCACCGCCGGGATTGCCTGGGACTCGTCGTCCGGTTCGTTTCAGGTGACGGACGCTCCGCCCGAGGCGCAGTCAGCGCTTGGTCGCTTGGGGCAGAATGGCCGCCGCGCTCGGCGCAAGGCCGATCTCTCTCAGCAGGCTCTCAGCGACCGGGCCTCGATGGGTCGGAGTGACCTTGTCGATTTCGAGCGCGGCGCCCGCAACTTCCGAATCTTCACGGTGGTCAGGATCGCGGGCGCCTTGGGGATCGGCTTCGACGAGCTGTTCGCAGAGGTGGCGACCTGGCATATCCGACCCCTTGCGCCCCCGGAATTCCTGCCCGGCGAAGCTCCGACGAAAGCCGAGCGCGACGAACTGCTCATCCGGCTTTGGAGTCGGGGACGCGGAGAACAGGAGATCGCCGAAGCGCTGGATCTGTCGCCGGCCTCGATCGGCCCTTATGTCCGAGAACTGCGAGATGGCGGGGTGCGACTCGCGTATCGCAGGCCGCCTCGAAGCCGAGCCGAGCTCATAGCACGCCGTCGACGCCGCCGAGCCCCCGCTGGGTAGGCAACACTCGCTTCGACCCCTGATTCGCGGTCTCTAGACAGATAGTTTTTGTCTGAGCAAGCGGTACGGCTGCGCTGGGATATGCTCGCCCACGTCCAATGGCGGAAGGGGAGGCGTAGGTGTTCAAATGCGTGGGCGTATTGCTTGTCCTCCTGGCTCTCGTAGCTAGTGGGTGCGGTGGAGGCTCGGAAAGCAAGCTCGAACAGGTCGAAGCTGAGTACAAGGAAGCACGGGCTGAAGCAGAAGCCGTCAACAACAAGGCGGAAAAGGCGGCGAACGAATACCTGAAGGCTTCGGATGTCTCTGGCAAGCTCGAAGAAGAACAGCTCGACGCCATCACCTCGGGCAATATGGCGAAGTACCACGAACTACAGGCGGCAACGAAGGCTGCGCGGGCCAACTCTCAGAAGCTCTACAGGGAAAGCCAAGAACAGCCCTACGCCTCGAAGAGACTCGAAGCTCGCTCCGAAGCCTTGGCGAATGAAATCGAAAGCCTGAAAGGTTGCGATAAGGCTTGCCAGGCAGAACGAGATCGGGCAGTCAATCTCTCGATCAAGTGCGAAACGTCGATGATGAGGGCTGGGATCAACTTCAGGCAAGCCAACGAAATCTGCGGCAAGAGGTATCCGATCCCGCGTGAAAACATCCTTCATCTCCAGGGCGAAGATGAATGAGGACCTGAACATGGAGGCCAGTTAATGGCGGAGCCGCCTGACTCTCCCGTCCGCGACGCTGGCTGGTATCCCGACCCTGAGCGCGAGCACACGCTTCGGTATTGGGACGGCGATGCCTGGACCGATGACCGTGCGCCGGACCTTCCTTCGACCCCGCGCGAGGAGGAGCCGACGCCTCACCCAACCGTTTCTGGATGGACCGACGAAAACGGCAGGTTGACTGCCCAGGGGCGATACGGCTTGGGAGTCGGGCTCGCCGCGGTGGGCGCGATCATCGCCATCGTCGGGGTCTTCCTGCCTTTGGCCGACACCGAATCCTCGTTGCATATCGCCAAGAACTCGCTGATCCAGCACTGGGAAGGCCCGGTCGTGATCTGCGTCGCTTTGGCCGGCTTCTTGTCCGCGCTGCATCCGAAGACCAGGCCGCTCGCGTTCCTCGCTGGAGGGGCGCTTGTGATTCTGGCTGTTGTTGCCGGAACGAACCTCCCGATCGAATACCGAAACGAATTCTCGCGTGCCGTTGCCGGCGATGCATCACCCGGAGCTGGGATTTGGACTGTCGGGGCAGGCGGCGCCATCCTCGCGCTGTCGGCTCTGTTCGGCGATTGGGGAGCTCTCACGGGAACGCGCGATGCGGAGGACGGCTCCGGGCGGAGTCGGATGACCCGCTTTGAAGAAGTCATGAGCGGCCAAGAAGCTTTCGATGACACGGAAGGCAACACTTCCCCCTCCGCGGATGAGGGGGCCGATGACGAGGAGACCGCTGACGAGCCGGACCCGTCCCCTCCTCGCCCCAAGGGACGGCGGATGCGTCGGTTTGAAGAAATCATGAGTGGAAGGCCGATCCCCGATCCAGAAGCAGAGGCAGACCCCGAGTCGGCCGACCCGGAGCGGTAGCGCCCGTGACCGTGAAGGAGTGACGACCCCCTGGCGATAGATGGGTCTTCTGCCGCGCGGACGTGGGGCGACTCCCGCCTGCAGGCATGACGCCAGCATCAAAGAGCTATTCGATCAATGCGTTGAATCTGGCGATCGCGACGTTGTATCCGTTCAGGCTTTCTTCGCTGGGCGAATTCGCCAGCTGCTCCATTGCTTGCATGAGGCCGATGAGGGCATTCGACACTCGGACGTCTGACGGGGACGCTTCAGTGCCGGAAAAGCTCTTCCATTCCTTAAGTTCCTTTTCGATGGCTTCGGCGCGAGAGGCGTATTCCGGCTGGGGTTCACCCGTTCGCAGTTCCGCACTCCGAAAGTCGTCGTTAAGACGATGCGCGCTTGAAACGATCGGCTTCAGTTCGATCTGCGCGAGATTCTGTTCGATCGACCCGACCGCCGATTCCGAGGAAGACGAGTCCGTAGTTTCAGGCACCACGGCTTGACCTCCAGCATCGGCGTGACGTTGCCGTTCGCTGCTGCTGCTCGACCCGATGGCGACGACAGCACCGATCGGCCACAACGACACCACCATCGCGGCGACCAGGAGAAACCGCGTCATATCTGCGCGCCTTCCTTCTGAAGCCAATCGAACGCTGCTCGGAGCTTTGGATTGCCCAAAACCTCGTACGCCTGGTTGATTTCGAGCATCCTCGCCGCCGCATTGGCATCGCCGGGGTTCGTGTCCGGGTGGCTGGCCTTGGCTTGCTCGCGGAAGGCAGTTCTGACTTCAGCTTGGGTCGCGTGGATAGCAATCCCCAACGCCTCGTAGGGTCGTTCAACGTGAAGCACAACGTGTCGCTCGGTGAAGGTGAGATCGGCCAGCGGCGAGCCCTCAAACGCCGCGTCGTCCTCAATGTCCGGGCCGCCGGACGCGCCTGAAGCCGAGGCTTCCAGAAGCTCTCTGATGCCCATCGCGCCCCAGGCCAAAGGGTCGCTAGGAGGGGCCCAAATCGACCGCCAGTTGTAATAGGTGGCCTTTGGGCCGTGCCAGATGCTGGGCAGAGACCACCAGCCGAGAAGGGCAGTCATAAACAAGCTGATGGTCGTCTGTTTCCGACCGCATTCGACGCATAGATATCCGCTTGCCCGACCTTCTCTTGCCCAGTAGATGAAGGCATATAGCCGCGCCCATCCCCGGAAGACGATTGGCTTGTCTTCGGCTCCGCATTGCGGACAAGGGATCGACCCGAGCGGCATTTCAACGATGCCACCGTTCTTTGACTTGCCAACGGAGCTTCCGCATTCCGGGCAGACGGTGGCCTCGGGTCCCACGTAGCCGCACGAGCCACACCAAGACAATGAAGCGCCGAGCGGGATCGGTTCAGTCGCCGTCAATTTTGCAGAGCCCCCATCCGCGCCTCGTCCGATGGCTTTCGCGCGCCAGCCTATCTAGATTCCTCAACGTCTCAGGAATGCGATCTGGATGGGTCTGATCTCGGTATCCTCGCGGTTCTCGTGGGTCCGGGGAATCCTATGAAGTTGTGGTTGACGATCGGCGCGATCCTCGTCGCCGTCACCGTTGGGGCTTGCGGATCAACCACCGGCGAAGGCGGCCACATCAATTCGACGCCGATCAAGAAGAACGGCGAACGGTCTTACGAGTTTGAGCCCGAAGACATCGAACGAGCTGAAGAAGCGCCTCAAGCGGTGCAGGACTATTGCGAAGGAGCCGTGTCCGAAGCACAGGAAATCGGTTGTCTCAGCCACGTTGAAGAAAGCGAAGTGCCATGAAGCCGGCGCTGGCAATCGCGCTTATGGCCAGCATCCTTTCCTTGACGGGTTGCACCGCTGGCGATGTCGCCAAGAAGGCGACCGGCATCCACACGACCACGATCAAGTCCATCTACGCACCAAAGATCTACTGCGATCAGGTCAAAGACGCTGTGCCCGACCCCGGCTTTGAAGATGAAGTCGCCTATCGGGTGGTCTGCCTTAAGAACCATCAGTTCGGAAGGAATCTGCTCAAGGCTTGTCGTCAAAAGCCAGCATCTGTACGGACGCAATATTGGGCCTACAACCCCGCCGCGGACAAGGCCGGCTACATCACCTGCGGCGACCTCAAGCGACTTGGCTACTAGACCGGCGAGCCAGGCAGTGCATCCAGGCACGACGGCAGACGTATGGGACTGAGAGGATGATCGCGTGGCCCGTTTTGTAGATCCCGGTCGTTCGCGGGAGAGCATCGACAGCGTCGTCGGACTGTGGAAGGAGCGCTGTCTGCTGGCCGATGGGTCGCTCCTCTTCGAGGATCGCGCCGTCTGGTCGCTCGCCAGCCTCCAGGATTTCCGCCAGCGCTTTCTCGCCGAAGCGATCTACGGCACCGGCGAGAACTTCGAGGAAAAGCTCGAAAAGCAGCTTGAGGATGCCTCACCGGACCTGCGTTGGCTGGCGGCTGAGCTCCTGATCGTCCACTTCCTCTTCGCCTATGTGGCGATCGGTGCCGAGGCGAAGATCAAGATCGTCCGCGACGCGGCCGGAAGTGCCTGGACCGAGGAGCCACCCGGATGGCCGTTGGTAGAGGCAGCGATGCACGAGG
>DASZQM010000345.1:0-3951 GCA_035549645.1 Solirubrobacterales bacterium
CGGGGGCGACCTCGACGCAGTCGCCGTGGGCGCTGCACTCGTCGGGGTCGACTACTGCCTGGTAGCTCATGCGAGCTCCTCCTCTCTGGCGACGGCATCGCGGCCGCCGCCCTCGATCAACCTGCGAAACCTGGGGATGGCGCGCGGCCGGCCGACGGCGAGGCCGGCGACCGGGATGCCGGCGCGGCTGAAGACGGCTTCGAAGTCGCGCTCGCCGGGGTCGCCCTCGATCGCGACCGAGTCGGCCTGGTGGGCGTGGCCTACGTACTGGATCCGCAGCCCGTACTGGTCGCTCCAGAAGCTCGGCAGCGGCGGCGTGCCCGGGTACTCGCCGAGCATCGCCCGCGCCGCCGCGGCGCCCTGCCAGGCGGCGGCGTCCCAGTGCTCGGTGCGGGCGTGGACGCCGAAGCGGGGGTCGAAGGGCACCGAGGCGTCGCCGGCGGCGAAGACGCCGGGCAGCTTCGTGCGGCCCGAGGCGTCGGTGCGGACGCCGGCGGGGTCGAGCCCGCTGCCCGCGAGCCAGGCCGTCGCCGGCGCGGTGCCGACCCCGACCACGACCGCGTCGCAGGCGAGCCCGCTTCCGTCGGCGAAGCGCAGCTCCTCGACCCGGCCCTCGCCGCGGGCGTCCGCGAGCATCGCGCCGGTCTGCACCCGCACGCCCTCGTCGAGGTGCAGCTGCGCGAACCAGGTGCCCAGCTCGCGGCCGAGGATCGGTTCGAGCGGCACCTCGAGCGCCTCGATCACCGTCACCTCGGCGCCGAGGCGGCGGGCGGTCGCGGCGACCTCCTGGCCGATGAAGCCGGCGCCGACGATCGCCAGGCGGGCGCCGGGCACCAGCTCGGCTCGCAGTCGCCGCGCGTCGGCGAGGGTGCGCAGGGAGTGGACGTTGGCGTGGCCCCGCAGAAACGGCAGCTCGCGGGCGCCGCTGCCGGTGGCGATCAGCAGCCGCTCGTAGGGCAGCTCGGCGCCGGAGGAGAGCCGGACGCTGCGGGCGGCGGGGTCGAGTGCCTCGGCACGGCAGCCCAGCAGCAGCTCGATCTCCTTCTCCTCGTACCACCAGGACGGGCGGTAGGCGAGCGCCTCCTCCGCGGCCGTCCCCGCCAGCAGCTCCTTGGAGAGCGGCGGGCGGTCGTAGGGCGGCTCGGGCTCGGCGCAGATCATCCGCACCGGGCCCTCGTAGCCACGGCGACGCAGCGTCTCGGCACAGCGCTGGGCTGCGAGCCCGCCGCCGGCGATCAGCACTCCTCTGTCTTTCATCAGGCCTCCTCGAGGACGGGGGATGGGTGGATTGGGGTCTCGCGTCGCGGCCGGACCGCCGGCGCCGCCTCCGCTCCCGCCGCTCGCCCGGTGCGGGAGCGCTTGAAGGCGCCGCCGAAGGCCCGGTAGAGGAAGAGCCCGGCGATGACGGGCGTCGTCGCCAGCGCCCAGCCGCGGAACCAGACGGCCGAGGCGTCGCTGCCGGCGCCGAGAGCGTGGACGAGGCCCAGGGCCCAGACCAGCACGGTCGCCCGGTGCGCCTTGCGCCAGAGGCGGGCGCCGATGCGCTTGCGGGCGTAGAAGCTCAGCCCGAGCAGTGCCGCCAGGTAGCCGGCGATGACGCCGAGCCCGGTGGCCAGCGGCCGGAAGCCCATCGCGAAGGGGACCGTGATGCCGGCGATGCCCGGTTTGAGCCAGGGGTCGCCGAGCAGGGTGATGCCGTGCACGGCGATCGCCACCAGGCCGGCCAGCGCCGTCTGCTCGTGGATCGCGAGCAGCTTGCGCGAGAGGCCCGGCCGGCGCATCACCTTGCCCGCCATCGCCAGCCCGATGCCGACCGAGATCGTCACCAGGACCAGGGCGACCAGGCCCGAGGCGCGGCTGGCGAGCCACCAGCCGTGGGTCTGCAGGGCGTTGGCAGCGGCTTCGTTCACGCCGCCGCCCCTGTCGGCGGAGCGGCGGGGATGCGGATGCGCGGCTTGGCGCTGAGCGGCCCGACGCTCTCGACCCGGCCGCCGTCGTGCACGACCAGCCCGCCGCGCTCGGCGAGCACCGCGCGGGCGCCCTCGGGCCCCGAGAGCAGCGCCGCCTTGGCGAAGGTCTCCGCTTCGACCGCGGTGTCGCCGAGCGCGGTGACGCCGATCAGGCCGGTCCAGGCGGGCTCGCCGCTGGCCGGGTCGAGCAGGTGGTGGGCGAAGCGGCCGTCCGCGTCGCGCCAGATCCGCACGTTGAGGCCGGAGGTGGCGACGGCGCCGGTGCCGAGCTTGAGCACGAAGGCGCGCTCGCCGCTGAGCGGGTGCTCGACGAAGACCTCGTAGGGCCAGGCCAGCGCGTTGGCGCCGCCGATCCTGATGTCACCGCCGCAATCGACGACGAAGCGCGAGTAGCCGCGCAGGCTGGCGGCGATCAGGTCGGCGGCGAGCCCCTTGCCGGTGCCGCCGCTGTCGAAGCGCACGCCGGGCGGGCGGGAGATCGTGCCGGCCTCGTCGTCGACCGCGATCTCGTGCCAGCGGGAAGCGGGGTTCGGCCGCGCCGGGCGCCGGGGCGGAGCCCCGGCGAGCGCCACCGCCAGGGGCTCGCCGGGGACGCCGGCTCGTGAGGCGACGTAGCCGGCCGACTCGATCTCGCCGACGAGCGTCGGATCGACCAGGCCGCCGCTCTGCGCGGCGGCGCGAAGGCCCGCCTTGACCGCCGTGCGCAGCAGCTCGGAGGCGGGGACGTCCCGCCGCGGGTCGGCGTTGAGGGCGCAGAGCTCGCTCTCGGGCTTGAAGCGGGAGAGCGCCGCGTCGAACTCGACGACGAAGCGCCGCGCCTGCTCCGCCGCAGCGGCCGCGGGCGCCATTCCCGGCCCCGGCTCGCCGATCAACAGCCGCACGTGGCTGCCCATCGCGTCGAAGCTGAGGTCGTGCTCGGCCATCAGGAGGCCCCCGTCGTGATCGGGGCGGCTTCGGCCGGCAATGGAGCGGCGCTGCCGCTGGTGCTGACCGTGGACCGCCCGGGGGTCGGCACGTAGGTGGTGACGACCTTGCGCTTGATCACGGTGCGGACCAGGACCGGTCGCGGCGCCGGGGGCTGGCTGGCGCTGAGCTGGTGGGTGAGCAGCGCCAGCAGCACGGCGAAGAGCGCGATCGAGCCCCAGACGACGGCGCGCGGGCTGGGCCTGCGCCTAGTCATCGTGCCCACCGCCGTCGCCACCCTCGCCGCCGCCACCGCTCGCCCCGCCGCCGGTGCCGCTCGGGCTGGTCACCACCGGGGTGGAGGGGCTGCTTTCGGAGCCCGAGCCGGCGCTGGCGCCGCTGGTGTGGGTCACCACCGGGGTGATCGTGGCGCCGCCGGAGCCTTTCGAGCCGCCGTGCGAACCGCTGGTGTGCGTCACCACCGGTGTGCCGTGGGAGGAGCCGGAGCCGCCTTTGGCCGAGTGCGAGCCCGAGCCGCTGGTGTGGGTCACCACCGGCTTGGTCGTATGGCTCGAGGCCGGCGCCGGAGCCGCTCCGGTGCTGCTGGAGGAGGTGGTCACCGGGCCCGGCGACGAGGAGGAGGGGGTGGGGGCGGAGCCGGTCGAGGAGGCCGCCGTGGTGACGCCGCCCAGCGGTTCGGTCGTGGTCGAGGTGGTCCGGTAGGGCGAGCCGGGCGTACCGCCCGCGACCGGGTGCTTCGGCTTGACGTGCTTGGTCACGTGGACCGTGCGGTGGATCACGCGGGTGTGCACCACCGGTTTGTCGGCGAGCGTCGAAGCTTCCTGACCGCCGTTGCTGAGGGCGACCCCGGCGAGGCCGCCCAGGCCGATGATCGTGGCCGCCGCGGCGATCCGTTTCTTCGCGTTTTTCACCTCGTCAACCTCCTGAGCGATTTGCCAGGCCAGTGTGAAAAACGCCCGCCAAAGGACGATCAAGGCGCAGGTAAAGAGACGGCAAAACCTGATCTCGAACGGTGAATCACGCCCACGGCCGGCGTTACAGTGAAATCCATGGAGAT
>DASZQM010000346.1:0-14106 GCA_035549645.1 Solirubrobacterales bacterium
TCATCCTCGTGGGCGCGGGGTTGCCACAGCTGCCGGGCCTGGCCGGAAACGCAAAGTCCTACGCGGAGAGGCTCTTTGACTTTCCCGAGATTGGATCTCTCGATGCCGATGACGCCCGGGCCGTTTTGGCGACCCCCGCCAAAGCCCAGGGGGTTGACTTCGAGCCGGCCGCGCTCGACAAGTTGCTCGAGTTCACGCAGGGCTACCCCTATTTCCTCCAGGAGTGGGGGTACCACGTGTGGAACGCTGCCCCGGAGTCGCCGATCAAGCTCGACGACGTCACCCTTGCTTCCAGGGAGGTGCAGCGGCGACTGGATGAGAACTTCTTCCGGGTGCGCATGGATCGTCTGACTCCAGCCGAGAAGCAATATCTCTTCGCGATGGCAGAGCTGGGCGCGGGCCCACATCGATCCGGCGACATAGCCGCGACGCTCGGGGTCAAGGTTGAGAGCGTCGCCCCCCGACGCTCTGGCTTGATTCGCAAGGGAATGGTGTACAGCCCCGCTCATGGCGATACTGCATTTACTGTTCCCATGTTCGATGACTTCCTACGCCGCTTCCAGTCGACGAACTGAAGCTGAGAACAACCTAGAAAGGATCCAAATGCCGATCGACCAGAGCAAGATGGGCCAGGTGGTCACCGCCCAGATGGAGGCGCTGGAAGCCGACTACGGCGATGACTGCCAGATCGGCGACGTCTGCACGATCGTCGAGGTGGTCGGGCCGCACGGCTCGCACGTGCGGGTGCGGACCAGCGACATGCGCCCGCACATGGCGCTGGGCCTGATTCGCATGGCCGAGCACGCGATGCTCGGCAACCTCGGCAACAGCAACGGCGAGTAAGGGCGGCTGCCGCCCTCAGGCGGCGCGCGCGCCCTTGGGGCCCCGGCTCCTTCACCAGCCGTAACTGCGTAGTCCGCTCCGCGCTCTGCACGAGCGAGTCGTCGCCGACCACGGCCGAGATTGCGAGCCACGCCACGATGCCGGCGACGACGAAGATCATCAGCTAAACCCGTTCAAGTTGATCAAGTAACTCAAGATAGTACCTCGGCGATCAAGGCGTCGATCACTGCCGGGTCGAACTGGCTGCCGGCACCGGCGCGCAGCTCGGCGACCGCCGCCTCCCGCGGCATCGCCCGGCGGTAGCTGCGGTCCGAGGTCATCGCGTGGAACGCGTCGCAGGCGGCGATGACCAGCGCCGCCCGGGGGATCTCCTCGCCGCTCAGCCCGTCCGGATAACCGCCTCCGTCGACCCGCTCGTGGGCGGAGCGGACCAGCGGCGCGACCGGCGCGAGGAAGGGGATGCGCTCGAGCATGCGAGCGCCGATCGCCGTGTGGGCGTCCATCTTCTCCCGCTCCTCCGCCGTCAGTGGCCCCTGCTTGCGAATCAGCTCGCCGGGCACGCCGATCTTGCCGACGTCGTGCAGGAGGGCGCCGTAGCGCAGGCGGTCGAGCTCGACCCCGCCGATTCCCATCCGCCGGCCGACCGCCACGGCGAGCTCGGCGACCTCTCCGGCGTGCTCCGCCGTGTATTCGTCCTGCAGCTCGACCGCATCGGCGATCACGCCGAGGGTGGTGAGGAAGGCACCCTCGAGCTCCTCGACCAGCTGGCAGCGGTAGATCGCCGAGCCGAGCTGGCCGGCGACGATGTGGGCGAGGAGGAGGTCGTCCTCGGCAAAGGCGCCGCGCGCCTCCTGCTCCAGGTTCATCACGCCCCAGATCTCACCCGCGACCCGAATCGGCAGCGAGAGCTCGGAGCCCGGGTCGGTACGGGGGTTGCGGTGCAGGTAGTCGGAGTCGAGGCGGGTGTCGTTGACCATCGCCGGCTCGCCCGTCCGCGCCACCCTCCCGTTGACGCCGAGCTCGACCGGCTGCTCGAGCGCGAGGAAGTCGTCGACCTCCTGCGCCAGCGGCCCGGCGCCGGCGACGACCCGCAGCGAGCCGTCGGGATCGAGCCGCTGCACGACGGCGAGGTAGTAGTCGAACGATTCGTGCAGCTCCCGCACCGCGATCGTGGCGACGTCGGCGACGCTGTGCGCCCGCGCCAGCAGAGAGGAGACGCGACTGGCAACCACGAGGCGGTCGTCGCGATCGGCACCGCCGCTTGCGGGCAGCATCGTCGGCATTTCGGTCGTGCTCGGCTCCAAGGTGAGGAACCATCGGTTTCAAGCGCGCCTGGCTTTAGGACCACCTATCCTCAGCAGTCCATGCCTGGAGGCGATTCCAACACGGTGGTGATGAAGTTCGGCGGCACCTCGGTCGCCGGCGCCGAGCAGATCAAGCGCGCTGCGCGCCGCATCGTCGCCGCGCGGGAGGCCGGCAAGCGCGCCGTCGCCGTGCTCTCCGCCCGCGGCAAGACAACCGACGAACTGGTCGCCCAGGCGCTCGAGATCTCCGACCGTCCCGACACGCGAGAGATGGACATGCTGCTCTCGACCGGCGAGCGGATCTCCTGCGCGCTCTGCGCGATGGCGATCCACGACATGGGCCACAAGGCGATCTCCCTGACCGGTTCGCAGGCCGGCATCGTCACCGACTCCTCGCACACCAAGGCGCGGATCATCGACGTCCGCGCCGACCGCATCCGCGAGGCGCTGGAGGAGGACCACATCGTCCTCGTCGCCGGCTTCCAGGGCGTCTCGACCACCAGCCGCGACGTGACCACGCTGGGGCGGGGGGGCTCCGACACCACCGCCGTGGCCCTGGCCGCCGCCCTCGACGCCGAGGTCTGCGAGATCTACACCGACGTCGCCGGCGTCTTCAGCGCCGACCCGCGGATCGTCCCCGACGCCCGCAAGATCCCCGTCGCGACCTTCGAGGAGACGCTCGAGATGGCGGCCTCGGGGGCGCGGGTGCTGCAGCTGCGCTCGGTCGAGTACGCGCGCAACCACGGCGTGCGAATCCACTGTCGCAGCAGCTTCGAGGATGGCCCCGGTACCCTCGTCGTCAGCGAGGACGAGAGCGAGCAGGAGAGCATGGAGAACCCCTTCGTTACAGCCGTGACCCACTCAGTCGACGAGGCTCGGGTGACCTTGGTCGGCATCCGCGACGAGCCCGGCGTCGCCGGTGAAATCTTCACCGCGCTAGCCGACGCCGGCATCAACGTCGACGTGATCATCCAGAACGAGCCGGTGCGCCCCGACGAGCTCGCCGACCTCTCCTTCACGATCGACCGCGCCGAGCTGACTGCGGCGACCGACGCGATCGCCGCCCTCGGCGACGTCAGCCAGGGCGTGCGCACCGACGAGCGGATCGGCAAGGTCTCGATCATCGGCGCCGGCATGCGCTCTCACCCCGGCGTCGCGGCCAAGGTCTTCGAGGTGCTCGGCCGTGAGGAGATCAACATCGAGATGATCTCCACCTCGCCGATCAAGATCTCGTGCGTGATCTCCGCCGACGAGGTGCCCGCCGCGGTCCGCGCCCTGCACGGCGCCTTCGAGCTGGGCGAGGGCGCGGTGCGGCCCGAAGACGCCGCCGGCGCCGAGCATCACCCGACCGTCAGCGGCTGAGCCGGGCCTTCATACTCAGGACGCATGGCCAACGGCGACGGATACAGGGTCGGAGTGCTGGGCGCCACCGGCGCCGTCGGCTCGACCATCCTCGAGATCCTCGCCGAAAGGGACTTCCCCGCCGCCGAGGTCGTCCCCTTCGCCTCCGAGCGCTCGGCCGGGCGCGAGCTGCCGTGGAACGGCTCCTCGATCGAGTGCCGGCCGCTCTCGCCGGAGACGATCCAGGGCCTCGACGTCGTGCTCTCCTCCGCCGGCGGCGCGGTCAGCTCCGAGTGGGCGCCGCAGCTGGTCGAGGCCGGAGCCGTCGTCGTCGACAACACCAGCTTCTGGCGCATGCACGAGGACGTGCCGCTGGTCGTCGCCGGGGTCAACCCCGACGCCGCCGCCGGCCACAAGGGCATCGTCGCCAACCCCAACTGCACGACGATGGTGATGATGATGGCGCTGGCCCCGATCGCTCGCGCCGTCGGCCTCGAGCGCCTCGTCGTCTCCACCTACCAGGCGGTCTCCGGCACCGGCCAGCGAGCGATCGAGGAGATGCTCTCCCAGTCGCGCGCCGTGCTGGCCGGGGAGGAGGTGCCGCCGGCCCAGATCTATCCGCACCAGATCGCCTTCAACGTGCTGCCCCAGGTCGAGGTCTTCAAGGACGGCGACGACTACACCACCGAGGAGCGCAAGGTGATGGCGGAGACGCGCAAGATCCTCGGCATCGGCGAGGAGGTGGCGATCTCGGCCACCTGCGCCCGCGTGCCGGTCGTCAGCGGCCACTCCGAGTCGGTCAACGTCCGCACCCGCGAGGACCTCTCGCCCGAGGACTGCCGGGCTCTGCTCGCCGAGGCGCCGGGCGTGATCGTCATCGACGACCCGGCAAACGGCCGCTACCCGATGGCGCTCGACGCCGCCGGCCAGGACGACGTCCTCGTCGGCCGCATCCGCCGCGATCCCGACCAGGAGCGCACCCTCAACCTCTGGCTCGCCGGCGACAACCTGCGCAAGGGTGCCGCCACCAACGCCGTCCAGGTCGCCGAGCTGCTGATCGAGCGCGACCTGCTCGGCTAGCCGCGTGGACATCGGCTTCGGCGAAGCGGTTCTGATCTTCGGCGGTCTGCTGACCGTCGTCGCCGCTCTCTCGGGGGTGATGCGGGGGACGGTGCTCTCGGCCTCGGTGCTCTCGGTGGCGCTTGGGGTGCTGCTCGCCGCGGTCGGCGCGATCGACGTCAAACCGCGCTCGCAGGCGATCGTCGAGCTGGTCGAGCTGGCGCTGATCCTCACCCTCTTCTCCGACGGCATGTTCGTCGAGCGCGATCTGCTCGCCCGCCACTGGAGCCCGGTGGCGCGGGCGCTGGTGATCGCGATGCCGATCACGATGCTGCTGCTCGGTCTGGTGGCGAAGGGCCTCTTCCCGGATCTGAGCTGGGCCGAGGCGCTGCTGCTCGCCGCCGTGCTCTCGCCGACCGACCCGGTCGTCACCTCGGCCGTGGTGACCTCGAAGCTCGTGCCGGCCTCGGTCCGTCACACGCTCAACCTCGAGTCCGGGCTCAACGACGGCCTTGCGCTGCCCTTCGTCCTCTTCTTCCTCGTCCTCGCGACGCCGGGCGGGGACGCCGGCACCGAAGCGGCGAAGCTGCTCGGCGAGGCGCTCTTCGGCGCCGCGGTCGGGGTGGGTCTCGGCATGCTCGGCGGCCGCTTGCACCGCTACCTGCCCGGCGGTGGCATGACCGCGCGCTACGAGGGGATCTACGCGGTCGGGATCGCCCTGTTCGCCTTCGGCCTCGCCGACGTGACGATCGGCAACGGCCTGATCGCCGCCTTCGTCTGCGGCATCGCGATGGCGGCGAGCGAGCGCGAGGTGCCGGCCGGCTTCGTCGAGTTCGCCGAGAACGCCAGCGCGATCCTGCAGGTGCTCACCTTCTTCGTCTTCGGCGCCCTGATCGTCGCCACCGGCTTCCACCACAGCGTGCCGCCGCTCGTCCTCTTCGTCCTCTTCGCCCTGCTCCTCGCCCGTCCCCTGGCGGTCCTGCTCTCCTTCGCCAAGACCGGCATCCCGCGCCCGCAGAAGCTCTTCATGGCCTGGTTCGGGCCCAAGGGCGTCGCCTCGATGCTCTTCGCCCTCTTCGTGCTCAAGTCAGACGTCGCCGACAGCAACCTGATCTTCGACATCGCGGCGATCACGATCATCGCGTCGATCGCCGCCCACGGCCTCACCGACACCGTCGGCGCCCAATGGCTGGCCCGCCGCGTCGGCCTCGACCGCCCCCACTGAGCACCGCTGGGCAGCGCCCGTAACTATTTCGGCATACTTCGCGCGCCACGCGTAATGTTTTGTCCGCTAGCCTTGGTGGCGATGGAGCAGGCAAGGGCCAATTGGAACGACGACCGCCTCGATCATCTCTCGGGCCAAGTCGATTCGGTGCGAGATCAGGTCAACGCCCTGCAGCACCACATCGATAACCGTTTCGATCGGCTGCAGAACGCGATGATCATCACGCTCGCGAGCATTCTCGCCGCCTTCGGCGGCGCGATCGTCGCGATTCACTTCTGAGGCGGAAGCGGCCCTAGGCAGGAACCGCAGCAAGCCGCTCTTCGACCCACTTGGTCGAAGCGATGTGCTTGCTCATGCCCAGTTCCTTTGGCTCCGCACCGAGGGCGAGCGAGACGAGCTGGGGGAGGTGCAGGACGGCGAGGCCGAGGTCGCGGTTGACGACTTTGGCCGCTTCGGGCTGCTGCATGTCGAGGTTGAGGTGGCAGAGCGGGCAGGGCGTGACCAGGCAGTCGGCGCCGGCGTCGAGCGCGTCGCCGACATGAGTGCCCGCCTGGCGCAGCGAGGTCTCGCGGTTCATCGTCACGACCGGGAAGCCGCAGCACTTGCGGGCGCCGTCGTACTCGACGACCTCGCCGCCCAGGGCCTCGATCACCTTCTCCAGGTAGATGTCGCGGTCCGGGTGCTCGTCGTAGCCGAGCCGCTCCTTGGGGCGCACCACGTAGCAGCCGTAGAAGGGACCGACGCGCAGGCCGTTCAGCGGCCGCTTGACCTTTTCGGCGAGGCGGTCGAGGCCGTAGTCCTCGACCAGCAGCCAGAGGAAGTTCTTGTTGGTGAAGCCGTCCTTGTTCTTCTCGTAGGCCAGCCCCTGGCCGCTCAGCACCTCGTTGATGTGGGCGCGGTAAGAAGAATCGGCATCCAGTCGTTGCTGACACTCCGATTGCGCGCCCTGGCAGGTCGAGCAGATGTTCATCATCGAGAGCCCGGTCTGCTGGGCGAGGGCGAAGGTGCGGGCGTTGAGGGTGTCGGCGAGCTCCTGGTTGTGCTCGGCGATGACGCCGGCGCCGCAGCAGTTGGCGCGGTCGAGTTCGACCAGCTCGATGCCGAGCTTCTCGGCGGCGATCGCCATCGAGCCGTGCAGCTCGGGAGTGAAGCCCCGCGAGACGCAGCCGGGCCAGTAGGCGACCTTGATCTGCTCGCTCATTACGACTCCTCGCTTTCCGCCGCGGCCTTGGCCTCGGCCGTCAAGGCCCCATCGGTCATCTCATCGGGCTCCGGTTCGATGAAGTCCTCGTCCTCGCCCTTGATGTAGAGGTTGAATTCCTCGTTGTGCTTCTCGGCGTGGTCGTAGATCGCCTTGACGTCCTTCATCGCGTCGCCGGGGAGCTTGTGGTGGGTGCCGGGGATCGCCTGGCGCAGCTTGACCTTGCGTTTGCGCAGCGGGCGGATGATGGTCGGCAGCGACTTGATCGTTTCCGTGATCCCGCGCTTGCTCGGCTTCAGCTTGCCTTTGATGCCCGGCGCGTAGGACTCCTGAACCAGCATCGCCTCGTCGAGGGTGCCCTTCTTCTCGATGATGTTGACGAAGGCCATCTCGTGGGCGTGACCGGCGTTGGGGTCTTCGATGCCCTCCTCGCCGGCTTTGCGACGCAGGCGCATGATCTGGTCCATCGGCGCCACGCCCTTGGGGCAGGCGTCGATGCAGCTGAAGCAGTGGGTGCAGTCGTAGATCCCGTGCGGGTCGTGGGCGAGGTCGTGGAGGCGCTCCTTGGTCTCGGCGTCACGCGGGTCGCCGACGAAGCGGTAGGCCTTGGCCAGCGCGGCCGGGCCGATGAAGTCCGGGTCGGCTTCCATCGAGAGGCAGGAGGAGACGCAGGCGCCGCACTGGATGCAGGCCATCGACTGGGTGATGTCGATCATCGACTCCGGCTCGACGATGTACTCGCGCTCGGGCGCCTCGCCGTGGGGGAGGAGCCAGGGAGTGACGCGGCGGATCTTGGTCCAGTGCGTCGACTCCATGTCGGTGACGAGGTCCTTGATCACCGGCATGTTGCCCATCGGCTCGACCACGATCGGGGCGTCGCCGCTGCCGTTTCCAGAGATGCTCGCTTTCTTGTTCGCGAGCTCCTGGGCCTCGCCGATCTGGGTCTTGCAGCCGAGGCCGGACTGGCCGTTGATCTTCATCCCGCAGGAGCCGCAGATCGCCGCCTTGCAGGAGCAGCGCACGGTCAGCGAGCCATCGTCGCGGTCTTTCGCCTGGAGGATGCCGTCGAGGACCGCGAGCGAGGGATCGAGGTCGACCTTGAACTCCTCCCAGTAGGCGCCCTCGCCCGACTCGGGCTGGTAGCGGCGGACTTTCAGCGTGTACTCAGCCATCTAGTAAGTCCTCTCTTGCGGTTCCCACTGGGTGATCGTCACCTCGGAGTAGGAGATCTCGGGACCGTCGTCGCTCAGCTGCAGGTCGATGTGCTTCAACCACTCCTCATCATTGCGCTCCGGGAAGTCCGTCCTGTACTGGGCG
The DNA here is from genome assembly GCA_035549645.1 of Solirubrobacterales bacterium. GTDB lineage: Bacteria > Actinomycetota > Thermoleophilia > Solirubrobacterales > 70-9 > VRUE01. The sequence continues at coordinate 8,291 of DASZQM010000346.1, forward strand.
CCGCGGCTCTCCTTGCGCTCGAGCGCGCCGATGCAGGTGCACTCGGCGTTGTCGAGCATGTAGCCGAGCTCGATCGCGCCCAACAGGTCCTGGTTGAAGACCGAGCCCTTGTCGTCGATGTAGGCGGTCTTCGCCTCCTCCTTGAGCCGGCGCACGGTCTCCAGCGCTTCGGTGATCCCGGCCTCGTCGCGGAAGACGGCGACCTTGGCGTCCATCACGGTGCCCAGCTCCAGCTTGATCTCCGAGACGCGGCGGCCGGAGCCCTTCTCGCGCGAGGAGATGTCCTCGATCATCGCCTGCTCGGCCTCGAGCACGGCTTTGGAGGGGCGCGAGCCCTCGGTGCGCTTGGCGCGGCCGGCGGCGTCGACGCCGGAGCGGCGGCCGAAGATCAGCGTGTCGAGCAGCGAGTTGGCGCCGAGCCGGTTGCCGCCGTGGACCGAGACGCAGGCGGTCTCGCCGGCGGCGTAGAGGCCGGGGATGTCGGTACGGCCGTCGACGTCGGTCTTGACCCCACCCATCGTGTAGTGGTTGCCGGGCTTGATCCGGATCGGTTCGCGGGTGATGTCGACGCCGGCGAAGTCGCGGCCGACGAGGACGATCTCGCGCAGCGCCTCGTGCACGCGCTTCTTCGGCACGACGGTGATGTCGAGGGCGACCGTGCCGTCCTCGAAGCCGCGCCCCTCGTTGATCTCGGTCTGCTCGGCGCGGGAGACGACGTCGCGCGAGGCAAGCTCCATCTTGTTCGGCGCGTACTTCTCCATGAAGCGTTCGCCGTTCTTGTTGAGCAGGTGCGCGCCCTCGCCGCGGGCGCCCTCGGTGATCAGGAAGCCCTTGCCCGCCAGCGTCGTCGGGTGGTACTGGATCATCTCCATGTCCATCAGCTTCGCCCCGGCCCGGTAGGCCATCGCGATGCCGTCGCCGGTGCAGATCAGCGCGTTGGTGGTCGGCTTCCAGACCTGGCCGTTGCCACCGCAGGCGAGGATCACCGACTTCGCCTTGAACAGCTCCATCGAGCCGTCGGCGATGTTGCGGGTGACGACGCCGCAGCACTCGCCGTCCTCGTCGAGCGCCAGCGCCGTGCAGAACCACTCCTCGTAGCGGGCGACCCGCTCGGAGTACTTCATCAGCTGCTCGTAGAGCACGTGCATGATCGCCTGGCCGGTGATGTCGGCGACGTAGTAGGTGCGGGCGGCCGAGGCGCCGCCGAAGGCGCGGGTGCCGAGTTTCCCTTCCTCGTTGCGGTGGAAGGTGACGCCGAGGTGCTCCATGTGGAGGATTTCCTCCGGCGCCTCGCGGGCCATGATCTCGACCGCGTCCTGGTCGCCGAGGTAATCGGAGCCCTTGATCGTGTCGAAAGCGTGCGACTCCCAGGAGTCGCCGGGGTTGAGCGCGGCGTTGATCCCGCCCTGGGCCGCATTGGAGTGCGAGCGGACCGGGTGGACCTTGGAGACGATGCCGACCGAGACACCCTCCTCGGCGGCGGCCAATGCGGCGCGCTGTCCGGCGAGGCCGGCGCCGATCACGAGTACGTCATGCGTGGGCACGAGCGCGCACTCTATAGAGGCGAAATCCGAGCCCGCAGTCGGATTTCCCGAGCCCGGATCGGCTCAGTCGAGCCAGCGCTCGTCGAGACGGCGGATCGCGGCCTCGCTGAGGCGGATGCCCTCGGCCACCGTGCCGAACTCGACGTTGGCGGCGACGTCGTTGGGCCAGTGGTAGAAGGCCGGCTGCTTCAGGTCCGTGCAGGCGCAGAGCGCCGCGGTCTCATAGCCCGCCGCCAGCGGCTCCATCCCGTCGGTGCCGTTGTGCAGGCGCAGGTTGGGATAGAGCCAGATGCCGAGCTCCTCGGCCAGGCCATCCATCAGCCCCAGCGCCCGCGACGGGTACTCGCGCATCTGGAGGAAGCCCTCTCCGCGCAGGACCAGCAGGTGGGGCGAGCCGAGCGACTCGACGCAGAGGAAGAAGGTGCTCTCACGGGGGAGCTCGCCGAAGTGGCGCTCGCCGAAGGCCTTGATGCCCTCGCTGAAGGACTCCTCGGAGCCGGCCGAGAGCAGGATCACGCGCAGGTTGCCGGTCGGCTCCTCGACCAAGCGCTTGGCCAGGGCGAGCAGGGCGATCACCCCGGTGCCGTTGTCGTTGGCGCCGGGGACGACGTCGCGCACGCCGGTCTCGGCCATCTCCGCAACCGTGCCGAGGCCGAGCATGACGCCGAGCTTGGCGAGGCGCCGGTTGCCGAGCAGAGCTCCGAGCGCGGCCATGATCGGCCCGCCAACCACCGGCGCCATCAGCATCGGGCTGGTGTCTTTGCCCTCGAGCAGGCCGAGCCGGTCGGCGATCTTGGGGATCTGCGGGTGGAAGATCAGGCCGGAGTGGGCGGCGTCGTGATGGGCCACGAGCACGATCGTCCGCTCCGCCTTCGCGGGCCCGAGCTCGCAGACGACGTTGTAGGTGGTGCGCCTGCGCAGCAGTCGCCGCAGGGGACGCTTGCCGGGCGGAAAGTCGGCGGCGATGCCGGCGGCGCCGATCGCGCCCAGCAGGCCGCCGAGGATCCGGCGACCGCGCAGGCCGAGCAAGCCGCCCAGGGCGCCAAGCGCGGCGCCCAGGCCCAGCGGCCACCAGTAGGTCCCGTGCGCCGTCTCCGCCTCGATCCGCGCCTCGGCTCCGAGCTCCGCAAAGCGCTCGACGATCCACTCCGCCGCTTCCCGCTCGCCTTCGGAGGCCGAGGGCCGGTCGATCCGCTCGAGTTCCTCGAGCCACGCTCGGAGCTGCTCCTGACTTGCCACCATGGCCGCGAACTTATACGGGTCCGCTCCAGGTCGGTCGACCCGTACGATTGGTCCGATGATGGGCGGCAAGCCGATAACCCTCTTCCACGTCCGTGGCATTCGCATCACCGTCGACTGGTCGTGGTTCCTCGTCCTCTTCCTGGTCATCTTCTGGCTCTCCGGCTTCTACGGCAGGGTGCTCGACGAGAGCAGCTCCGGCTCGACCCCGTTCGCGCTCGCCGTGATCAGCGCCCTGGGCTTCTTCGCCTCGATCGTCCTGCACGAGCTCGGTCACGCCTTCGCCGCGCAGCGCAACGGCATCGGCATCTCCAGCATCCAGCTCTGGATCTTCGGCGGCATGGCGCGCATGGATCGCGAGTCGCCGAGTCCCGCGGCCGAGTTCAAGGTCGCCGTGGCCGGGCCGCTGGTCAGCCTCGCGATCGTCGTCGGGCTGACGGTCGCCGGGCTCGCTGCGGTCGGTCCCGAGGAGTTCAAGCAGGCGGTGCTGATCGAGTCCAACTCGGGCGTATCCGGCGCGATGGCGGTGGTCGGCTGGCTGGCCTGGATCAACGCCGTCGTGCTCGTCTTCAACCTGCTGCCGGCCTTCCCGATGGACGGGGGTCGCATCGTGCGCGCGATCGCCTGGTGGCGCAGCGGCGATCGCAACTCCGCGACCCGCTTCGCCGCCAGCCTCGGTCGCGTCTTCGGCTACCTCTTCATCGCTGGCGGTCTCGCGCTGATTGCCAGCGGCAATGCCTTCAGCGGCGTCTGGCTGGCCTTCATCGGCTTCATCGTCAACAGCTCCGCCAGGGCCGCCTCGGTGCAGACCAGGGTCGGCGGCCGGATCAGCGAGCTCACTGTCGCCGACGTGATGGACCGGGAACCGGTGGCGATCCCGGACGAGATCAGCGTCGAGCGGGCGCTCGACGAGTACTTCCTGCGCTACCGCTGGCCCTGGTTCCCCGTGGTCGACGCCGCGCATCGCTTCCTCGGCCTAGTCGTCCGCGACAAAGCCGACGAGGTGCCGGAGACCTCGCGCACGACCTGGCACGTCTCCGACCTGCTCGAGCGCGACGACGGCACCTTCCAGGTCCCCGACGACACCCCGCTCGACGCCCTGCTTTCCAGCCGCGCCCTGCGCCGCTTCGGCGCCCTGATGGCGGTAGACGCCGAAGGCCGCCTCTCAGGCGTGATCACGGCCGAGCAGATAACCAGGGCGCTGCGCGACGCGTCTTAGGCCCGCGGCCGGTGGCGCTCGATGATGCGGCCGAAGTCGGTGCCCGCCGGCAGGGTGCCGAAGGTCTGGCCCCAGTCGCCTGAGAGGCGGGAGGCGCAGAAGGCGTCGGCGACGGCCTCGTCGCCGTAGCGGACCAGGAGCGAGGCCTGCAGGGCGACCGCCATCTTCTCGACGATGCGGCGGGCGCGCAGCTCGATCGTCTCGATCTCGCCGGGGATTTCGTCCTTCAGGTCGCCAACGAAGGCGGCCAGCTTCGGTTCGGCGCCGGCGCCCTCCATCACCTCGGCGAAGAAGGCGTCGACCGAGGCCGGGTTCTTGACCATGGCGCGGAGGACGTCGAGGCACTGGACGTTGCCCGAGCCCTCCCAGATCGAGGCGAGCGGCGCCTCGCGGTAGAGCCGGGGCATTCCCGACTCCTCGACGTAGCCGTTGCCGCCGAAGCACTCGAGGCACTCGACCGCGTGCGCGGGCTGGCGCTTGCAGAGCCAGTACTTGAGCACGGCGTTGGCGAGGCGGCGGAACTCGGCCGCCTCCTCGTCGCCGGCGGCGACCTCGTCGTAGGCGCGGGCGAGCCGCATCGCCGCCACCGTGGCGGCCTCGGACTCGACCGCGAGGTCGGCGAGCACGTTGCGCATCAGCGGCTGCTCGATCAGCTCCTTGCCGAAGGCGGCGCGGCCTTCGGTGTGGCTGATCGCCTGCGCGACCCCGGCCCGGTAGCCGGTGGCGCCGCCGATCACGCAGTCGAGGCGGGTGTGGTTGACCATCTCGATGATCGTCGGCACGCCGCGGCCCTCTTCGCCGACCATGCGCGCCCAGGCACCGCGGAACTCGAGCTCGGAGGAAGCGTTGGAGCGGTTGCCGAGCTTGTCCTTGAGGCGTTGGATCGCGAAGCGGTTGCGCTCGCCGTCCGGGGTCCAGCGCGGCATCAAGAAGCAGGAGATGCCCGACTCGGTCTGGGCGAGGACGAGGAAGGCGTCGCACATCGGCGCCGAGCAGAACCACTTGTGGCCGACCAGCTCGTACTCGGCCCCGGGGCCACCGCCGTTCAGCGGCGTCGCCACGGTGGTGTTGGCGCGCACGTCCGAACCGCCCTGCTTCTCGGTCATCGCCATCCCGCAGAGGGCACCGCTCTTGCGATCGGCCGGCAGCGAGCGCTCGTCGTAGTCGAGCGAGAGGAAGCGCTCCTCCCACTCGGCGGCCAGCTCGGGCTGCTTGCGCAGCGCCGGGATCGCCGAGTAGGTCATCGAGATCGGGCAGCCGACGCCGGCCTCTGCCTGCATCAGCAGCATGAACATCGCCGCGCGGGCGACGTGGGCGCCGCTGCCCGGTTCGCGCCAGGGCAGCGCGTGCAGGCCATGGCTGACGCCGATCCGCATCAGCTCGTGCCAGGAGGAGTCGAACTCGACCTCGTCGATGCGGTGGCCGTAGCGATCGTGGGTCTTCAGCTGCGGCTTCTTCTCGTTCGCCTCGAAGCCCCAGCGGATCGTCTGCGCCGAGCCGGCGATCGCGCCGAGCTCACGAGCGCGCTCGGTGGCCCACTCGCCGCCCTCGCGCTTCAGCGCCTCCTGCAGGACCCTGTCGGCGTCGAAGGAGTTGTAGTCCTCCAGTGGCGTCGCCTGATTGAAGACCTCGTGCGTGGTCGCGGAGCTGCTCCGCTCGATGGTGGCCATGCAACGGATTGTGCCAGCCCATCTGTAGCATCGCCGCCGCGTGTCGAAAATCGCCGTCAAGAACCCGGTCGTCGAGCTCGACGGGGACGAGATGACCCGGATCATCTGGTCCTTCATCAAGGAGCAGCTGATCCTGCCCTACCT
>DASZQM010000347.1:0-6323 GCA_035549645.1 Solirubrobacterales bacterium
TCGACCGCCAGGTTGAGTGGCCCGGCGGTCATGAACGACTCGGCGTCATGACCGAGAAAGGGCGTTTGGGAGCAGAGGCGCTGGGTCTCTCCGTCGAACGGCGCTTCAGCCGGATAGCCGTGCACGTCGAAGACCTGCGCGGCCTTCAGCCCCCAGGCGATTCCGGTTCCCCCGACGGCTTTGGCAAGCAACTGCCCCCGTTCGTTGCGCCCGACCACCGCGGCGCCGATGTCGAAGTTCTCGCTGCCGTTGGTGCGCCACTGCCGGGTGGTGTCGATCCACTTGACGGGAAAGACGCCAAAGGGGCGCTGTCCATAGCGATAGCCGGGAACGAAAACCGCACCGAAATCCATCCAGAAGCCAAGCGGGCCACCGGTGTACATGCAGTGCCCTGCGGTCATCACCACGCTGTAGTTGGGAGCGTTCACCGAGGTGCCCGAGCAGCGACCGAGCCCGAAAGGCAGCTTGAAGAAGATCACCCCGTTGACCCGCCTGTCGACGGCGGTCGAATCGGGAACCACGTCGAAACGGGAGCTTGCGCTCGCTCCGGATTCGGCAGCCAGCGGCGGATGCACGTGTGGTGCTTCCCCCGCCCTCCATGCCCCGCCGAAGGCGATCTGTGGCTTGCGCGAAACTTTCACCTCGAGCGGCTTCGCCTGCCTCATCCGCGCCGTCGTCCAAAACCGGGCAGCGGTCCCCGCGCCTTCGCCCGTCACGACCTGCGCCCCGGCTCCGATCGGCGACCCAAGCGCGAAAACAGCAGCGCCCAACGAAAGAGTGGTCCACACCGCCCATCCCCGGGCGCGACGCGCCCACCAGCCCCGTCCAGTCATCGCCGAGCAGTCTACTTACGCTAAGCGATCAAAAGGCGCCCACCGGAATCGAACCGGTGTAAACGGCTTTGCAGGCCGCTATTCAAGAACGAGAGGATGCCCGGCTATCCGCGCTGCCGATCTGCCAGCGAACCCCAGGCCCGAACTCCAAGACGACGCCGCCGGGGGTGATCAGCTCCCAGTTGGGCGGATCGTCCTCGGCCTCATGGACGGCAGGTTTCACATCTAGCAGCGAGCCATCGGAGAGCTTGCAGCGCAGCTCGCCGGTCTCGGCGTCGATGTCGGCATCGTCAACCGAGCGCCCAATCAGCGCCGCCGGATCGGCCGGCGACCACTCCGCGTCCTGGGTTGCGAGGTGCCACAGTTCGCCAGCGGAGTCCTTGACCTCGACGTGAAGAACCTCCGGATAGGCGATCCGGGCATCAACGATCTGCCCACGCATGGAGCGCAGGACGTTGAGAGGCGATGCGTCAAGTGCGACTGCGGTTGCCATTAGCCCCTCCATTGTCGCAGCCAGGCCAGCAGTTCTCCATAGGTCATGTTCGCCTGCACGCTCCCAGCCTGCTTCTCGGCGTGAAGGGCCTCGCTTGCTTCGTATCGCTCTCGAATGGTCAACCCCGCCTCCTTGCAGGCTTGCCGGAATTGCTTGATGTCCCGCTTGTGACCCAAATCGGCGGCGAGTCTATTTGGCCGATCCCCCAAAAATGGTCCTGGTCGAGGAAGACGTCAAGCGGCGCTACCCATTCGGCCTCTGCGGGCTTTTGGGTGAGATCAAAGGTGATAGCGAACGAGGACTGGACTCCACGAAGGTCAAGAAGAGGATCTCGTTACGCATGAGATACACCTTGACGTTCTCATGCGCTACCAACGCGGCCGCTACCCTCTCACGCCGGTGACATCGCAGGAATCGCGGAGATCAGAGGCGCTACGACTTGCGGAGGACTTGCTCGGTGAGATCGAGCTGTCAACGATCTCGCCAAACGATATTGCGCGGAAGGCAAGTCGACTTGCGCGTCTGATCGATGACTCCGACGCGATGCGGTGGCTGAAGTACGAGACGACGGGATACCCAAGCCCGCTCGACAGCGACGCCACGGCGGCGGCCATACGATCAAGCCGCGAGGCGCCACCGCAGGATCTGCCAGCAGGCAAAGAAGGTCCTATGTACCAGACAGGCAGCGCCGGACAAATCGCCACGGTCATCGAGGCTGCGAAGGTCCGGCTGCCAGCTTGCTCTAACCCTCCTGAGAGAGATGGCACGATCAGGCTGATTCAGACTCAGCAGGGTTACCTTGACGCCGTCGTTGGCTCGATCCACACCTACGTTGCCGAGCGCTATCAGGAACTTCGGTTCGGCGCGGCCGTTGAGAGCGCCTTTGAGGTTGTACGGCGAGAGGTAGATACGTCAATCGGCGACCTGGTCCCCGATGCGCTCCCGATGCTCACCTCGGCGTTCGAGAACGCGACATCAAGCAATCCTGAGGATTCGGCAAATGCGGCCGGAACGTGCCGCCGATTGCTTAAGGCCGCCGCAGACCAACTCTGCGCCTCCGGCCCCGACATCGAAGGCCGAAAAATGGGTGACGGTAACTACATAAATCGTTTGATTCACTGGATCACCACCAACGCTGAAAGCGAGACGGTCGCAGCCATGGTTGCTGCCGACCTCGACTACTTGGGCAGGAGACTCGACGCTGCAGATCACGCCGGCCAGAAGGGCGCTCACGCAACCGTAGATCGATTCGAAGCATCGCGGTTCATTACCGGCACATACCTCGTACTCGGAGATGTTTTGAGAATCGCGCCGTCGACCGTCCCACCGGACAGAGGGACCTCTGCTCAGCAGTCAAGCGGGACCGAATAACACCGTTTCCCTAGGTAAGCACCTGCGGGTCCGTGCAACCTCGGATTCTTGCGGGCCATTCGCCGAACAGATTCAGCTGACACCGGACCAAGGTGCAGACTCCGCTTTAGACGGCCCACAAGCGCCAAACGCTTGCCAGGCCAGAGGCGCCCACCGGAATCGAACCGGTGTAAACGGCTTTGCAGGCCGCTGCGTAGCCACTCCGCCAGGGCGCCAGGACGGGCTAAGCGTAGCGGGGGGCTTCAGCCCTTGTAGTCCTCGACGGTGTCGGGGTCGCGGGGGGTGGCCTGATCGGGATCGAGGCCGTATTGGCGCAGGGAGCGGCGCTGGCGGAGGAAGTCCCAGGCACGGTCGAGGCTGACTTTGATCTGCTCGAGACGGGCGTGCTCTTCATCGCTGAGAGGCTCGCTCTCGCCCTCGTGGCGGTGGAGCAGATGCTCCTCCTCCTTGACCAGCTGGTCGATGCGCGAGAGAACCTGCTCGTCGTTCATGGCGGACAGGCTACCCGCCGGAGCGCCGGCTCAAGCGGCGTGCTGCTCGGGGCCCTGATCGTCGTCGACGTCGAGGATCAGGTTGTCGTCGGCGCTGCGGCGGACGCGAAACTCGAGCGGCGAGCGCTCCTCGAGCTCGCGCAGGAGCTCGACCGGCTCGTTGAGGCGCATCGAGAGGGTGGCGCGACCCTCGGAGAAGCGCTCGACCGAGATGTCGGAGGTGGCGTCGATCTGGCCGGCGGCGTCCTCGAAGCCGACCAGCTGCGAGAAGTCGTCAAGCGGGCCGATCTCGACTTTGACCTGGCCCTGGAAGAGGTTCTGGGCGGCCTCTTCGACCGGGCTTGCCTCGGCCTCCGCCTCGGTCAGCTCTTGGGCGCGACGACCGACCTCGACCGCCTCGCGCAACGCCTTCATCCGGATCCGGGTCGCCTGCCCGCGAGCCTGGGCCTGAATCTCTCCCAAACGGGAGGAGACCGACTCGAGCGAGGCGATGCTGCGGTCGTGGCGCTGGTTGGCTTCGAGCAGGCGTTCGTTGAGCAGGCGGATCTCGCGCTCACGCTCGATCACCATCGCCGAGAGAGAGGCGAGCTCCTCCTCGGCGCGGGCGGCCGCGTCGGCAGCCTCTCGCCAGCGGTCCAGCGCCTCCTGCGCATCGCGTTCGGAGGCCCAGTTGCGAGCGTCACGGGCGGCCAGCGCCGCCTCGACATCGGTTCGGCTGTAGCCGAAAAGGGACCGCCTGAAGCTACCCATGCGCGGCACCGTAGAGGTGCCCTCGGACGCCTTCCTGGCCCGTCGCCGGCTCCAGCCGCGGCGCCTCGCGCCAGAGGTCCTCCAGCGCGTAGCGCTCGCGCGCCTCGGCGGTGAACACGTGCAGGACGCAGTCGAGGTAGTCGAGCACGATCCACCCTGCCGCTTCGGCCGCCTCCGAGCCGCCCGGCAGGAGGCCCTGCTCCTGCTTCAGCCGCAGCTTCACCTCGTCGGCGATCGCCCGCGCCTGACGCTCGTTGCGAGCCGTGCAGATCGTCAGGAAGTCCGTGTAGGAGACGAGCTTGCGCATGTCCATCACGACGATCTCATCCGCCGCTTTCGCATCGGCCAGCTCGGCGAGCCGGCGCGCCAGCGCCTCAGTGTCCTTGGCTTTCGTCTCACTCACTTGTAGATCCCCTTCTCTTCGATGAAGCGTGCCACCGGCTCAGGCACCAGGTAACGCAGCGGCCGTCCCGCCGCGGCCCGCTCGCGCACGGCCGAGGAGGAGACGCCGAACTGTGGCATCTCCAGCATCGTCGCCCGTCCCTCGGCATCGAGGCTGCGCATGGCCGCCGCCACGTCTGCGTCGGAGATTCCGGCGCGCCGGGCGACCGCGATGCGCGCCAGCTCGGTGACCCGCTGCGGCTCCCGCCAGCTCTCCAGCCCCACCGCGGCGTCGGCACCCATCACGAAGACGAGCTCTTTATCGCCCTTTTCCTTTGCAAGCAGCTCCAAGGTCTCATACGTGTAGGACGGCCCCTCACGCTCGACCTCGAGCGTCGAGACGGAGAAGCGCGAGTCGTCGGCGGCGGCGAGGCGGGTCATCGCCAGGCGCTGCTCGCGCCCGGGGTCGTCGGCGATCCGCTTGTGCGGCGCGGTGCCGGTGGGCATCAGCACGACTTCCTCGAGCCCGAGCTGCCAGAGCGCCTCCTGGGCGAGCGCGAGGTGGCCGAGGTGCGGCGGGTTGAAGGCCGAGCCGAGGACGCCGATGCCGGCCGCGGGGGCGCTATCCACGTACCTGGCCGTCGCCGCGCACGACGTACTTGTAGGTCGTCAGCTCGCGCAGACCGATCGGGCCCCGGGCGTGCAGCTTCTGGGTCGAGTTGCCGATCTCCGCCCCCATGCCGAACTCGAAGCCGTCGGTGAAGCGGGTCGAGGCGTTGGTGTAGACGACGGCGGCATCGACCCCGGCGGTGAAGCGCTGCGATGCCTCCTCAGAGGAGGTGACGATCGCCTCGGAGTGGCTCGTGCCGTGGGCGTTGACGTGCTCGATCGCCTCCTCGAGCGAATCGACCACCCCCACCGCCATCTTCAGGTCGAGGTACTCGGTGGCCCAATCCGCGTCGGTGGCAGCACCGACCTCCACCCCGCCGGCCAGCTCGCGCACCCGCTCGTCGCCGACCAGCTCAACTCCCGCACCGTGAAGGTCGCCGAGCACACCGGGCAGGAAGTCCGCCGCCACGGCGGCATCGACGAGCAGCGTCTCGGCGGCATTGCAAACCCCCGGCCGCTGCACCTTGGCGTTGTAGGCGATCTTGCGCGCCATCTCCAGATCGGCCCCGGAGTGCACGTAGACGTGGCAATTGCCGGCAGCCGCGTAGATCACCGGCACCGTCGCCACGTCCTTGAGCGCGTTCTTCAAGCCTTCGCCACCGCGCGGGATCAAGAGGTCGACGTTGCCCTCCTGCGTAGCGAGCTCCGCCAGCTCCTGGCGCCCCCCACCGGCCACGAGCAGCACGGCGTCCTCGGGCAGCCCGGCCTCGACCAGCGCCTCCCGGACCACCCCCGCGAGCGCCCCATTCGAGCGCTCTGCATAGCTCGACCCCCGCAGCACGATCGCATTCCCGCTCTTGATCGTCAGCGCCGCACAATCGATCGTCACGTTCGGCCGTGCCTCGTAAACCACGGCGACCACTCCCAGCGGCACCCGAACCTTGCGCAGATCGAGCCCACTCTCGAGCGTCTTCCGCTCCAGCTCCTCGCCGATCGGGTCGGCAAGCGCGGCCACCGCCCGCACCCCGTCAGCCATCGCGAGCACGCGCTCCTCGGTCAGCGTCAACCGATCCCGCAGCGCCGCGGTCAGCCCTTCCGCCCGCTCATCAGCCAGATCAGCCGCATTGGCCTCGAGAATCTCCCCCACCCGCTCCGTCAACAACCGAGCAGCAGCCGCCAACGCCGCATCCTTGGCACTGGTCTCGGCACTCGCAAGCTCCCGCGAAGCTCTCTTCGCCGCGACGCAGCTCTCCTCAACGGTTCTGGTAGTTATCGCCATCGAGGTAAGGGTAGCCGGAGGGACGCGGTGCCCCTCTCCCGAAGGCTCCTGCTCGGACACCTGAGCCCAAGTCCACGATCAGCTGCGCGACGGTCTTCGGGCGAGGGGCACCGCGT
>DASZQM010000348.1:0-3418 GCA_035549645.1 Solirubrobacterales bacterium
GGGGTCGAGGGGCAGGCGACGAGCAGCCCCGGCACCTGCAGGAAGAGCGCCTCGAGGCTGTGCGAGTGGGTCGGGCCGAGCTGGTGCCCGCCGCCGCCCGGCATCCGCACCACCATCGGCACCCGTGCCTGGCCGTTGAACATGTAGGGGATCGCGGCGGCGTGGTTGATGATCTGGTCGAGCGCCAGCAGCGAGAAGTTGACCGTCATCAGCTCGACGATCGGGCGCAGGCCGCCCATTGCCGCGCCGATCCCGGCGCCGACGATCGTCTTCTCGGAGATCGGGGTGTCGCGCACCCGCCGCTCGCCGAACTCCTCGAGCAGGCCTTCGGTCACCTTGAAGGCGCCCTGGAAGACCGCGACGTCCTCGCCCATCACCAGCACCGCCTCGTCGCGGCGCATCTCCTCCGCCATCGCGTCGCGCAGCGCTTCCCGCATCCGCAGCTCCGCCATCAGGACTCGCCCCTTCGCTGCTGTGCGGGCGGCACGATGTCCTCGACCTCTTCGGAGACCTCGGGCTCCACCCCGAGCTCGGCGTCGCCATGCACCGCCGGGTTCGGTCGCGGCCCGTCCGGGGGCTGCTCCGCGTAGGCGGCGCCCGCTTCGGCCAGCTCGCGGGCGGCGTCGGGCATTTTCCCCTCGTGCTCGCCGCGGTGCGGCTCGGGGCTGCGCTCGTCGACCGCATACCAGCCGGTATCGCTGTCGAGCACGTAGAGGTTCTCGTAGAGCGTGTCGAGCGCCGGCTCTTCGGAGGCGTCGGCGAACTCGACCGCGGCCAGCACCGCGGCGTCCGCCTTGTCGCGCACCTCCTGCACCTCGCGCTCGCCCAGCACGCCCGCCTCGACGCAGCGACGGGAGAAGCTCTCGATCGGGTCCTTCTGCTGCCACTCCTCGACCTCCTCACGCTCCCGGTAGATCTCGGGATCGGCGGCGGAGTGGCCGCGGTAGCGGTAGGTGAAGGCCTCGATCAGCGTCGGCCGCCGCTCCTCGCGGGCGAGGCGGATGCCCTCGGCAACGCTCTCGCGCACCGCCAGCACGTCCATGCCGTCGATCCGCCGGCCGAGGATGCCGTAGCCCTCGGCCTTCTTCGAGAGGTCGGTCTGGGCCGAGTGGCGCTCGACCGCGGTGCCCATCCCGTAGAGGTTGTTCTCGACCAGGAAGAGGACGGGCAGGCTCCAGAGCGCCGCCAGGTTCATCGTCTCGCCGAAGTTGCCGGTGTTGGAGGCGCCGTCGCCGAACATGCAGACGGTGACCGCGTCTTCGCCCTTGTAGTCGGCGGAGAGCGCCAGCCCGGCGGCGATCGGCAGGTTGCCGCCGACGATCCCGTAGCCGCCCATGAAGCGCCGCTCGCCGTCGAAGATGTGCATCGAGCCGCCGCGCCCGCCGCTGGTGCCGTCGACCCGGCCGAAGAGCTCGGCCATCACCCGCTTGGGGTCGGTGCCGCGGGCGATCGCGTGGCCGTGGGTGCGGTAGGTGCCGATCAGGTAGTCCTCCTCGCGCATCACCGAGGTGGTGCCGACGATCGTCGCCTCCTCGCCGATCGCAAGGTGGAGGAAGCCGCCCGCCTTGGCCCGTTGGTACTGGCGCCCCGCCTCCTCCTCGAAGCGGCGAATCAGCGCCATGCGCGCGAGGAGCTCGTAGGAGGTGGTGGCGTCAGGCAAATCTGCCATTGAGGCCACCTTAGCTAGCTGCGGCGACCGCCTGCTCCACTTCGTCGTCCCCCCAGAAGACCTGGCCGTCGACGACGAGCGAGGGGACGCCGGTGACGCCGAGATCGCCCGCCCGTTCGGTCGCCTCGATCAAGGCGCTCTTGACCTGCCTGGTCTCCACCGCCTTGAGCAGCGCGTTGGGGTGGAGCTCGCAGGCAGCGGCCGCGATCAACACGTTGTCGGGATCGGTCAGGTCGCGCCCGGCGGCGAAGGCCTGGCGGAAGGCGGCGAGGGCGAAGGAGACGGTGCGGCCGGTCTGCTTGGCGAAGGTGGCGGCGCGCATCGCGAAGAGCGTGTTGCCGGGCCAGGGGTCGGGCCAGGTGAGCGGGGGCAGGCCGTAGGCGGCGGCACGGCGCTCGATCTCGGCGATGCCCTCCGCCCGCCCGGGCCCTTCCGACCAGGAGCTGCGACCGAAGCGCCGGAAGAGCCCCCCGAGCAGCACCGGCTGCCACTCCGGCTGCTCGATTTCCGCCTCGTTGAAGAGCCCGCTGATCCGCTCCGCGGTCAGGTACGCGTAGGGCGAGCCGAGGTCGAAGTAGAAGCTCGCGCGGGGGGGAAGATCGGGCACGCCTCGACTTTATGCGCCCATGGGTCCGCTACCGCGTGAGGTATCTCATGGTAATTTCAATGTTCATGAAAAAGCGCATGAAAATCAGCAAGGGCGGCCAGGTCTCGATCCCGGCGCCGATCCGCAAGCGCTGGGGCACGACCACGGTGACCCTGGAGGACAGGGGCGAGGAGCTTGTCCTCAAGCCCGCGCCGGACGACCCAGTCGCGGCGGCCGCCGGAGCGTTCGCTGGCGAGGGCCCCAAAGTCGACTGGGAGGCGGTCGCACGAGAAGAACGCGAGGCGGAGGCAGAAGCGGAAGAGCGCAAGTGGAAAAGCGGCTGACGCTGCTCGATGCCAATGCGCTGATCGCCGTCATCCGGGGGGAGCCGGCGATGGAGGCCGTTCTTGCAATCCTCGGTCGGGGATCGGTCGCGATGACCACGGCCAACGTCGCCGAGGTCTATGACAGATCGGTGCGGCGGACGGGACTTGCGCTGGAGCGGGTGGCTGAGGTGGTTGAACCGCTTTTTGAAGGTCCGATCATGTCGATTGCGGTCGATTTGGATCTGGCCCGGCGGGCCGGCGCGATTCGCAGCCAGCGCTATCACCGCAAGCACCGGTCCCTTGCGCTTGCGGATTGCATATTGCTGGCGGCCGCTGGGTCGAACGACAGGATCGCGAGCTCCGACTCCGACCTGCTCGCGGCCGCGGTCGAGCTCGATATCGAGACGATCCAGCTGCCCCCCAGCTCCGGCTGAGGCGACTGCCCGTCGCTAGGCGTGGATCGCCCAGCCGTCGACCGCCCGGGCGGCGTCGAGAATCGCCTCGGAGATCGTCGGGTGGGGGTGGACGATGCGCGCGAGCTCCTGGTAGCCGCCCTCCAGCGCCATCGTCGCGATCAGCTCGGCGATCATGTCGCAGGCGCGGTTGCCGACGATGTGGGCGCCGAGGATCTCGCCGTACTTGGAGTCGACGACGAGCTTGACCAAGCCGTCTTTGTCGTCGTAGACGGTGGCACCACCGACGCCGCCGAGCTTCTGCTTGCCGACCTTGACGTCGTGCCCCGCCTCCTTCGCCGCCGCCTCGGTGAGGCCGACGCTCGCCACCTGCGGGTGGCAGAAGGTGGCGCCGGCGACGAGGCCCTGGTCGACCGGGTGGGTC
>DASZQM010000349.1:0-3984 GCA_035549645.1 Solirubrobacterales bacterium
CCCCAACCGCGCGCTCGCGCGCCTCGCTGCCGGCCTGCGCGAGGGCGACACCCCGATCTCTCCTCACGTCGTCGACACCGACGAGCGCCCGGTCTTCGGCCTGCTCGCCGCGCTCGGCCCGCGCTCGGCCGCAGCGCCGGCCGAGTACGCGCTGGTGGTCGAGGCGGTGCGCGAGGGGTACTTGCTCCACTACGGGGAGCCGCGGCTGCTGCGCGGCCACGACGACGACCTCGCCCTGCTCGCGGGCGACTATCTCTACGCCCTGGGCATCGAGCGCCTGGCCGCTCTCGGCGACGCAAACGCCGTTGCCGTGCTCGCTGAGCTGATCGGCCGCTGCGCCCAACTGCACACCGAGGAGCGCACCGCCGAGGTCCCGGCGATCTGGCGTAACGCCGCTCTCGCGGTCGGGGGCCGCGGGTATCGCGACGCCGCCGCGGCGTGAGTCAATAGACTCCAATCTTCCTAGAGGTTGAGCTGTTGAGCGACGACGCGGACAAGCAGAACGGGGCCGAGGCGACCGGCAGGCCTGAGCGGCCAGCACCGGAACCCCCAGGCTATTTCGAGGGCGAGTCGATGACTCGCCGCAAGGCCTTCACGGTCGCCGTGCAGGGCCTCGGCGGCGTGGCCGGCGCCGCCATCGTCCTGCCCGCCGTCGGCTTCGCGGTGGCGCCGATCTTCCACCGCGGCAAGGAGCGCTGGGAGGCGGTCGGCCCGGTCAGCGATTTCGTCGAAGACACCTACCGCCAGGTCGTCTTCACCGAAACCGAGTCGATCGGCGATGCCGGCAAGACCACCGCTTACGTGCGCCGCAGCTCCAAGCAGCTGGAAGAAGAACCGGGCAAGTTCGTCGCCGTCTCCAACCGCTGCGCCCACCTCGGCTGCCCGGTCCGCTTCGTCGAGGCCGCCGGCAACTTCATCTGCCCTTGTCATGGCGGTGTCTACGACTTCCAGGGCAAGCGCATCGGCGGCCCGCCGGTGCGGCCGCTCGATCAGTTCCAGACCCGGGTCCGCAACGGCCAGGTCGAGCTCGGCCCCCGCTACAGCGTCACCTCGCAGCTGGAACCGGTCCGCGCTCGCGACCCCGGGGAGTTCACCGGCGGCATCTGGGAATATCTGTATCCGCCGCGTCCGTCCACCTTCCCACCGCCGTGAGCTAGCCGATGAAGCTCGACTCCCTCATTCCCGCCCCGCTGCGCAAACCGGCCAAGCCGGGTGCGAGCAATGGCGCCAAGGGGCCGGCACCGGCCGACCTCAAGACGTCTCCGCCGGAGCGGCCCTCCGACGCCAAACGGCTCACCGACAGCGCGGTCGAAGCCCCGGTCGACGTCCTCGCCTGGGTCGACCAGCGCACCGCCGCCACCGGCTTCCTCACCGGGATGCTCTACCGCAAGGTGCCGAAGGGGACCAACTGGTTCTACACGCTCGGCTCCGCCACCCTGATCGCCTTCATCTCGCAGGCGATCACCGGCGTCTTCCTGGCGATGTACTACACGCCCTCGACGACCCAGGCCTACGCCTCGATCGCCCACATCAACAACGACGTCTTCCTCGGCCAGCTCGTGCACGGCATGCACAAGTGGGGCTCGAGCGTGATGGTGATCCTGATCTTCCTGCACATGGGCCGCACCTTCTTCTTCGGCGCCTACAAGTACCCGCGCGAGCTCAACTGGGTGATCGGCGTCGTGCTGCTGATCCTGACGATGACGATGGCCTTCACCGGCTACCTGCTGCCCTTCGACCAGCGCTCCTACTGGGCCTCGATCGTCGGCATCAACATCAACGGCACCGGCCCCGTCATCGGTCCCTATCTGAGCGACTTCCTGAGAGCCGGGCCGGAGCTTGGGGCGACGACGCTCTCGCGCTTCTACGCGATCCACATGCTGCTCGTTCCCGGGGCGATCATCGCGATGATCGGCGCCCACATGTACCTCGTGGTCAAGCTCGGCACCACGGCGCCGCCCTGGCTCAAAGGCGAAAAGCCGAAGGTCGCGACCCCGGTCGCCCAGCTCGACGCGGGAGTCGAGGGCAACGGCGCCTCGCCGAGCAACGGAGCGTCGGCAAGCGCATGAAGCCAACCGAGAAGCAGGCATACCTCGAGGAATACGAGCTGCTGAAGAAGAAGGGGAAGCCCTTCTTCCCCTACGCGGTGCTCAAGGACTCGGCGATGATGCTCGCCGTAGTCGGCGTGATCATCCTGATGTCGGTCCTGCTCGGCGCCGAGCAAGGCCCCAAGGCGGACCCGACCACGACAACCTACGTGCCGCGGCCGGAGTGGTACTTCTTCTTCCTCTTCGAGCTCCTGCGCGTGATCAAGCCGCCGGAGCTGGTCCCGATCGCGACGATCGGCGTGCCCACGGTCTGCATGGTCCTGCTCTTGCTCCTGCCGTTCTACGATCGCGGCCCGGAGCGCAACCCGATCCGTCGCCCGATCGCGACCACGGCCGGGATCCTGACGATCGTCGCGATGGCCTACCTCACTTTCCTCGGCGCCACCGGCGGCTCGCCGACCGAGATCGACATGAAGGTCGCACCTCAGTACGAAGCCGGCAAGGAGGTCGTCGCCGGCTCCGGGTGCCTGGCCTGTCACAAGCTGGGCGAGAACGGCAACAACGGGCCAGGTCCCGAACTGACCCACATCGCACAGCGCATCCCGCGCGCCGCGATCATCCGCTCGGTCGAGATCGGCCCGGGCATCATGCCCTCCTTCCGCGACCTGCCGCCGAAGAAGCTCAACGAGCTCGCCGACTTCCTCTCCTCGCTCAACTAGAGCGGCCGGTAGCCTGAGGCCCTGATGGCCGGCACGACCAAGCCCTCACGCGACTCGACCCAGTTCGCGGGACAGGTCAACCGCATGTTCGACCGCGTCGCCAGCCGCTACGACGCGCTCAACTCGGTGATGACGGCGGGCCTGCACCACCGCTGGCGCGAGCGCGCGGCTGACCGGGCCGAGCTGAAGCCGGGCGAATCGGCGCTCGACGTCTGCTGCGGCACGGGCGACCTGGCGCTGGAGCTGGCCGGCCGGGTGGCACCCGAGGGCCACGTAGTCGGCTGCGATTTCTCCGAGCCGATGCTCGACCTCGCTCGCGAGAAGGCTCGTGAGCGGACCGCCGACGGCGTTCGCTTCGAGTGGGCCGACGCGCTCAGCCTGCCCTATGACGCCGGGCGCTTCGACGCGGTCACGGTCGGCTTCGGCGTGCGCAACCTGGCCGATCTGGAGCGCGGCCTGGCCGAGATGGCGCGGGTGCTGCGCCCCGGTGGGCGCCTCGTCGTGCTCGAGATCACCCAGCCCACACGGCCGCCGCTCTCGACCTTCTTCTCCCTCTGGTTCGACCGCATCGTGCCCTTGCTCGGCAGCTTCTCCGACGACGCCGAGGCCTACACCTATCTGCCGGAGTCGGTGCGCAGCTTTCCGAACCCCAACCGGCTGGCGGAGCTGATGCACGACGCGGGCATCGAGCAGGTCCGCTGGACCGTTCTCGCCGGTGGGATCATCGCGATCCACAGCGGCATCCGCGGGTGACGCGCCCCTCGGCCGTACCGCCGCCGGTCACCGCGGTGCTCGATGCCTCGAGTCGCTGGCTGCCGGCTCGGCTCGGCGAGGTGGAGGAGCTGCTGCGGGCGCAGAGCAGCGGCTTCGGCGACCTGCTCGCCGCCGACGCCGAGGCAACGCTGACGGCCGGCGGCAAGCGCCTGCGCCCCTTGCTCGTGCTGCTCTGCGCCGGCTCAGGCGGGGGAGAGGAGGCGGTGCGCGCAGCTGCCGCGATCGAGCTCGTCCACATGGCGACCCTGGTGCACGACGACGTCCTCGACGCTGCGCCGCTGCGACGCGGGGTCCCCACCGTGGCCGCCCGCTCCGGCACCGCACGGGCAGTCGCGGTCGGCGACCTGCTCTTCTCGCGCGCCTTTGCCCTGCTGGCCGGTCACCATGACACCGACGCCGTCGGCCTGCTTGCGGCCGCCTCGGTCGCGCTGGCGCAGGGGGAG
>DASZQM010000350.1:0-7391 GCA_035549645.1 Solirubrobacterales bacterium
GTGGCGGCTCGTCGTCCGGCGGCAGCGGCAGCACGCCACCTCCAGCTCCTCCAGTCGAAACCAGGAAACCCACGCTCACGCCCAAGCAGAAAGCGCTTGCGAAGTGCAAGAAGCTCAAGGGCAAAGCCAAGTCAAAGTGCATCAAGAACGCGAACTCGACTGGCAAGAAGAAGCACCACAGGGGCGGCGGCTGAGCCGCAGGCGATCAGTCGCCTGGGCAACCGCCGCTCTCGTGAGCCTCGCGCTCGTCGCGGCACCTGCTTCCCAGGCGCTGATCACGCCACCGGTGACGGTGGACGGCCCCTCCTCCTCGATCCTCGGCTTCGGCGGGGTCGCGATGGCCGGCGACGGCGGTGGCGGCGTGGTCTACCTGAAGGCGGTGGAAGGCGTACCGCACGTCTTCGCCAGCGTCCTCTCCGAAGGGAAGTGGAGCCCGCCGTTGCGGGTGGACGCCGACCAGCCCTACGCCGCCAGCCAGCCGCGCATCGCCGCCGGGCCCAAGGGTGAACTGCTGGTCGTCTGGGTGACCGGCGTCGCCACCGTGCACGGCAAGCTGCGCGCGGGCCTCTACTCGGCGACCCTCGGGCCGAGGTCGGCCAGCTTCGGCCCCTCCCAGCTGATCGACCCCGACGTCGGCGAAGGGATCGGCGTCGATCCCTCCGTCTCGGCGACCGCGCCCGGACAGGCGATCGTCGCCTACCGGGCGATCACCTTCACCTTCGACAACAGCGGCTTCACCACCGCCGTGCAGCTTCGCCCGGGCGACGTGATGGCGGACGTCCGGGTCGCCCGGCTGAAGGAAGACCGCTGGTCGCGGCTGGGCGCGATCAACCGCAATCCGGAAGCCTCGATGCGCCCGCCCAGCCCGACCAACGGCCCCAAGGTGATCGCCGGCAACGACGGCGGTGCCGCCGTCGCCTGGCAGGAGCCCGACCAGACCGGCGCGGCGCGGATCTGGGTCCGCCGCGTCTTCGGCACGACGCCCGGGCCGGTGCTGGAAGCGAGCCCGACGACCTGGCAGGGCAGCCCGGTCACCGCCGACGCCGACGCCTTCTCGCTCGCGGTCAGCGCCTTCGCCCAGGTGCGGGTCGCCTTCCGCATCGCCCCCGAACCGGGCTCGGCCCTCGCCGGCCGCATCCTGCTCAACTCGCTGCAGGCGAACTACTCCGAAACGGCGGGCAAGCTGACCGGCGCCCAGATCGCCGACGGCGGCGCCGGCGGGCTCGGCCCACCCTTCGTCGCCGCCAACGACGAAGGCGGCGGCGAAGGGACGATGCGACTCGGCTTCCTCTCCGGGCCGCAGCTTCACCTGATCGGGGTCGACAACAGCGGCGCGCTCGAGGCGTTGACCGTGCCACCCGGCCCGCCGGCCCAGCCCGGCGCCCAGGTCCTGACCACCGTCAACCCGAAAGGGGGAGGGGTCGCCGCCTACGTCTCGACCGATCCCAACGGCCGGCCGGCGGTCGCGATCAGGCAGGAATTCAAAACGGGGGCGGCGCAGACCGGCGTGGTCTCAGGCGCTCAGGGCGGACCGATCTCCGAACTCGCGGTTGGCCCCTCCGGCGGTGGCGACGGCCTGATCGCCTTCCTCCAGGGCGAACCGGGTCACCTGCAGATCGTCGCCGACCGCGTCAGCGCTCCGCCCACCTCCTTCCACGCCGAAGTCCCTCCCGGCTGGGTCCGTCCCAACCGCGCGAAGGTGCACTGGGAAGAAGCGGAGAGCGCGATCCCACCGCTGCGCTACTCGGTCCTGCTCGGCGGCCGGGTGGTCAAGGCCAACCTCAAACGCCGCTTCTACCGCCCGCCCGCCGGCCAGCTCGGCAGCGGCGCAAAGACTGTCCGAGTGCTCGCCACCGACGGCCTCGGGCAGCAGGTCCTGAGCAAGGGGGCGAGGCTGAAGGTCGACGCGGAGCCGCCGATCGTCGAGGTGAAGGCCCAGCCCAAGCGCGGCCGCGTCTCGATCAGCGTCTCCGACCCCGACTCGGGGATCAAGGGCAAAAAGCCGCCGACCGCCAAGTTCGGCGACGGCGGCCCGGCCCTGCGCCTGGCCCCCTCCGGCAACGGGCTGCTCATCCACCATCGTCGCGGCAAGGCGCCCTCCTTCCACATCAGCCACCGGTACGAAGGCGGCGGCCTCTATTCGATCGTCGTCCGCGCCCGCGACAAGGTGGGCAACAAGGTCGTGCGTCACTTCGAGGTGAAGGTGCGATGAGGCGACGCCGCGGAATCGCACTGCTCGCGCTCGCCTGCTGCGCCTGCCTCCTCTTCGCCGCGGCGGCCTCGGCCGAACCGGGCCCGATCAAGCTCGTCTCCCAGCTGCCGAGCGAGCAGGCCCAGAGCGCAATCTCCCCCGCGATCAGCGCCGACGGCCACTACGTCGCCTTCCAGGGCAAGATCGGCGGCGAGGAAGGCGTCTTCCGCGAGGACCTCAGCACCGGCTCGATCACCCTCGTCGCGGCGATGTCGGGCAGCAGCGCGGAACCCTCGATCTCCGCCAACGGCCGCTACATCAGCTTCACCACGAGCCTCGAGCTCGACCCCGACGACGACACCAACTTCGCGCCCGACGTCTATGTCGCCGATATGAGCACCGAGCCGCCGAGCTACGAACTGGCCTCGGCGTTGGACGGCTGCGATCCCTCGGATCCCTCCCCGCATGCAGCGTGTGGGCTCACCTACTCGGGTGCGGGAGGAAGCGAAGCATCGGGCCGGGTCGCGCTCAGCGCCGATGGCCAAAAGCTCGTCTTTTTCACCATCGGGGATTCGAACCTTGGAGGAACCGAAGGTGGCACGCCCGGATACCAGGTGGTGTGGCGCGATCGGGCAACGCACAGGACGACACTGGTGAGCGCCCAGAGAGATTTCGGGACGGGGGCAATGACGGACCTTCCGGTCCCGGAAGGGGCCCTGGTCAAAGGCATCCTGCTGCCCAGGCTGCGCGGGGCGTCGATCAGCGCCGACGGCAGCACGGTCGCCTGGCTGAGCACACACGTGCCG
The DNA here is from genome assembly GCA_035549645.1 of Solirubrobacterales bacterium. GTDB lineage: Bacteria > Actinomycetota > Thermoleophilia > Solirubrobacterales > 70-9 > VRUE01. Next base: position 2,998 of record DASZQM010000350.1, read on the forward strand.
GCCCAGGTGCCGCTGCTGAACGATGAGAGAGAAAAGATCGAAGCCGTAGACGCCAACAATCAGGAGCCCTACGTGGAGCCACTTTGGCGACGCGTCGAGGACGGGCCGCATGGGCTGACGAGGCGGATCGTCGGTGGCGGCGACCCAGCGGCTCCGGGCTGTCCACCTGGCGGAACCCTGGCAATCGCCGCGTGCCAAGGGCCGTTTCCGGCGCTGACCACCGGAAAGCCAAGCGAAGCGAGCGGATCCATCACTGGATGGATGGGCGCGACGAACGCTAACGGCGTCCCGCAGTTGAGCGCGGATGGCATGGACGTCGCGCTGATCGGCAATCCTCTTGCCGGCTCAAACGTCTACCTGGTCGACATGAGCGGCGGCCTGAGCCGCAGGCAGGCACTCCGCCCTCTCACCCGCGAGATCTCGCTCAGCCAGGCCAACCCGTTCTTCGGGCTGAACACGCCGCAGGGGATTCCTCTCAACGGATCGGTCTTCGACCTTGCGATCTCAGCAAGCGGCAACCGGATCGTCTTTGCCACCGCGCGCCAGCAGTTCCCGCTGTCGCCGCCAAGTCTCGTCACCCGGCCTCCGGCCCAAGTCGGAATGGTTGAGCTCTACCTCATGGACCTCGAAGGAGAGACGATCCGCCGTCTCACCCACGGCTTCGGAGGAGTCGACGAAGCCTCTCTCGTCCCAGGGCTGCTTCTCAGCACGGTTGCCCAGCAAGGCGCGGGTGCGACATCGCCGTCTCTCGCCTCTGGCGGGCAGTTGGTGAGTTTCGCCTCCACCGCCTCAAACCTCGTGCCAGGTGACGGCAATGACGCCAGCGATGTCTTTACGGTTGAAGACGGCGAAGACTCGCGTGCCCCGGCTGCCAACGCAATTTCGCCCGGGCCGAAGAAAAGGCGCCTCAAAGGCTCGAAGCGCTTGACCTTGACCGCTATTTCGCTGCCGAGCGGAGCCGTGCAGCTGCGCGCGATCGTGCCCGCCGCCGGGGCGCTGCGGGCGCGGGCCACGGGTTCGCTCGGGGTGGCTGCGCCGCCTCGCTCGCTGGCGCTTGCGAGCAAGCGGTCGCGCAAGCGGGGCGGGGGCATGGTGCGGCTGACGCTCGCCCTCCCACACCGCCTGCGTCACCTCAGCCGCACCCGCGAAGGGGTCTACGCGACGGCACGGGTCAGCTTCCGGCGTCACGGCGGCGGCATCCTGCGCGGTGAGATCCAGGTGCGCTTCCACGCGCACTCCAAGCAGGGGAGCGGCAAGTGAAGCGCCTGGCCGCACTGGCCACCGTGCTCTCGCTGCTCGGGGCGGCGACGAACGCGAGCGCCGCCGAATGGCATTCGCAGCAACCGCAGACCGGTGGCATTCGCACCGACCTCGGCGAAATCGGCGACATCGAGTTCTGGGCTCCCAACCGGGGTGTTCTGATCACCGCCGGCAACGGTGGGGTGCAGGCGGGGATCTTCGCCTATGACGGAACCGGCTGGTACCGCTACTCGACCGTTTGTGGCGGTCACGAGGGGCGGATCGCCTGGGTCGGCCCGGACGAGTTCTGGACGATCTCCGACCAGCAGGTCGGCCAGGCGACGGGTGGGGAAACGCCCGAACACGTCTCGCTCTGTCACTTCAAGGGCGGGCAGGTCGTCGCTTCCTACGGCGAGCCGGTCGGCCAGGCCAACTCCTACCTGCCGATGACCGCGGTCGCCTGCTCGGGCCCGAACGACTGCTGGTTCGGCGGCGAACGGCTGCCGGGGCTGGTCAACGAAGGCGCCTTCCACCTGCACTGGGACGGCTCCTCGCTGACCGCGATCCCCTCGCTGACCCAGACCCAGCCGCAGATTGAAGACCCGGGCCGCTCGGTCAAGGACCTCGCCTTCTACGGCGGCGATCTCTTCGAGTCGGTCCAAGCCCAGCCGGACGATCAGGTCCCGAGCGAGGGATCCGAACCGGTCCTCCTGCACCAGATCGAGCCCGCTCTCCCCAGCCCGTTCCAGCCGGCGCCGCTGGCGGCGCCGATCGACTACGGCCCCGGCGACGCCGAGCACCTCGGGGGCTTTCGCTTCAGCAGCGGCGATGGCTCGGCGCTCTGGGCGGTCTCCGGCGCCAACGAAGAACCGGGTCAGGTGACCGTTCTGCGCAAGCAAGGCACCGAATCCTTCGCCCAGGTGCCGCTGGCCGACCCGAGCGCCGCCTTCGCTGCCGGGGACGTGGTCGAAGGCGTCGCCGCCGAACCCGGCACCGAATCGGCCTGGGTCGCCTATCGCGGCGAAATGGAAATCGAACTGCCGTATCCGGCCCGCCTCGCCCGCATCCACGCCGACGGCACCGTCGATCCGGAAGTCCGCCTGCCGGCACCGGGCGAAGGGATCAGCGAACACGGCACCGCTGGCCCGATCGCCTGCCCCGCGGCCGAACAGTGCTGGATGGGGACCGAACACGGCTGGCTCTTCCACCTCGGTCCCGACCTGCCCCAGGACACCGATCCGGCGATGCACGCGCTGATCACCTTCCGCCCACCCGACGACAGCCTGCCCTTCGTGCCGCCGGTCGACCTGCCCGAAGACGACTCCGGCGCCTCCTCGCCCTACGAATACCGGCCGGCCGAAGAAGAAGCCCAGCAGAGCTCCGAAAAAAGGCTGCCACGGCCGAAGCCGGTGTATTCGGGCCTGCACCAGCGGGTGATCGGCGGTCGCGTGCTCGAGCTGACCTTCGTCCTGCACGAAAAGGCGCACGTGCGCCTGCTCGCCAAGAGCAAAGGCAGGGTCGTCGCCAAGACCCCGCGCTTGACGATGAGCGTCGGTCACCAGAGCCTGCGCCTGCGCCTCGACCCCAAGCGCTGGCCGACCAAGCTCGATTTCCAGGTCCACGCGGTCAAGGTCTCGAAATGAGAACCGCCGGAAGCCGTCGCATCGTGCTCGCCTTCGCCTGCCTTGCCGCGGCTCTCGTCGCGGTCGTCCTGCTCGGCCGGCCCAGCGGTGCCGGCGCCGCCGGCAATCCCGGCGAACTCACGGTGCAGCCATCGCTGGGCTCGCCCGCGATCACCTTCCTCGGCGCCGCCGAGCAGGAGGCGCCCGGCGAGGCCTGGGCGACGACGAGGAACCGGTCGCTCACCCGCTACACCAGCGCCGGCGGCTGGGAAATCGCCCCGACGCCGCTGTCGGCGACCGGCACCCCGATCGCGGAAGGCAACTTCGTCGACGGGGCGAGTGCCGGCCGCACGACCCCCAACGGTGGCGTCGCGGTGGCAATGACCCGGAGCACCGAAAAGCTCCTCTTCCTCAGGGACCCCGGCGGAACGCTGCGCGAAGCGCCGGAACCGGGCCCGCTGCACGCCCCGGGCGAAGAACTGTTCGAAGAAGCGCCGCTGCTGGCGGTCGACGAAGCCTCGGGACACGCCCGTGCCTACGTCGTTCCCAGTGGCCGCCACACGGTCCTCGACTACGACGGCGAAGAATGGTCGCAGGAGGAAATCTGCCTCGCCGGCGTGCCGGCTCCGGGTTGCAGCCTGCCTCCCTCCGGCTTCCGGGCGCTGGCGATCGAAGCCGGCGGCGGCGAGGCCTGGCTGCTTGGCCGCAACGCCGCCCCAGGCGAGGGGGTCGAGCTCTTCCGCCGCGAAGCAAGCGGCGGACCGGGGGGGACGCCGGTCTGGCGCCAGCAGGCCCTCGGCGGCGCCCTCGGTGCCCGCTACGCGGAAGCCAACCCGCTTGGCGTCGCGCTCTCCGCGCGTGCCAACGGCCAGCTGCTGACCGTGAGCGAAAAGGGCGTCTGGGTCGACGTCGTGCTGAACAGCGGCGGCGAATCGTTCGAGGCGACGATCTTCTACGACATCGCGGCCGGGATGGTCACCGGATCCTGGTGCGACCTTGCCAACCCCGAACTCTGCAAGTTCCCGCTTGGCGCCGAACTGCCCTCCGGCGAAGGGCGCAGCTTCGCCTGGCCCGATGGCGGCGAATTCGGCGAGCGGGTCATTACCGGCGTCGGCCAGGGCGCGGTTCTCAGCCTCCAGGGCACGACCTTCAGCCGCACCCCGCTCGGCGGCGGCAACGCTGGCGCGAGGCTCGGCGCCGCGCTCAGCGCCCCAGACCAGGGCTGGCTCGGCGCCAAGCCGCCGCTGCAGCTCACCTACGCCCCCGAACCGGCCCACCTCGAGCAGTGGCCGGTCCCGTTCCGCCGGCCGCTGCTGGCGATCGCCCCCGCGCCCGGCACCCCGGTCGCCGCACTCGGCTCGGAAGCGCTCGCGGTCGGCGACAACGGCCAGGTCGCCCGCTACGTGCCCAGCCAGGGCTGGGAACCGGAACCGCTGCTGCGCAGCTCCGGCAAGCGGGCGACGCCGACCCTGCGCGGAGTCGCCTGGCCGGTCCCGAGCCGCGCCTACGCGGTCGGCGACAACGCGGCGATGT
>DASZQM010000351.1:0-3277 GCA_035549645.1 Solirubrobacterales bacterium
GCGGTCAGGTGCTCGTCCTCGGGCCGGTCGAGCTTGTTGGCGACGACGAGCACCGGCACGTCGGCTCCGCGCAGGGTCTTCGCCAGCTCGGCGTCGCCGGCACGCACCCCGGCGCGGGCGTCGACGACGAAGAGGACGACGTCGGCCTCGGCGATCCCCATCCTCGCCTGGCGCTGGATGTCGCGCGCGAGCTCCGACTCGTCCTCGAGGTCGATGCCGCCGGTGTCGAGCAGCTCGAAGGCGACGCCGTTCCACTCGCAGCGCACCCGCTTGCGGTCGCGCGTCACCCCCGACTCGGCGTGGGTGACCGCCTCGCGCCCGCCGGCGAGCCGGTTGACCAGGGTGCTCTTGCCGACGTTGGGAAAGCCGACGATGGCGACGATGGGCAGGGAACTCATCCACCCACTCCCAGCCGTAACGTTTTTTCGCCGAGTACGTTTGAAAAAGCGTTACGGCGGATCATGCGAGTCCCCGTTCGCGAGCGAGCTCGGCGACGCGGGCGACGACTTCGTCCTGGGAGAGGCTCGTCGTGTCGAGCTCGACCGCGTCGGGGGCGGCGCGCAGGGCGCTGTGCTCGCGGCTCTCGTCGCGGCGGTCGCGCTCCTGCTGGGCTGCGAGAACCGCCGCCGGGTCCTCGCCGGTCTGGGCGGCGCGGCGCCGCGCCCGCTCCTGGGGCGAGGCGGTGAGGAAGACCTTCAGCGGCGAGTCGGGGCTGACGACGGTGCCGATGTCGCGTCCCTCGGCGACGTAACGGCCGGCGGCGATCAGCTGGCGCTGGCGCTCGACCAGCGCCTCGCGCACGCCGGGGTGAACCGATACGCGCGAGGAGGCCTCACTCACCCGCGGCTCGCGGATCGCCTCGCTGACGTCCTCACCGTCGAGCAGGACCCGCTCGCCGTCGAACTCGATCGAGAGCGCCGCGGCGATCGCCGTGATCGCGGCCGGATCGTCGAGGTCAGCGCCCTGACGCAGCGCGGCCAGCGCCACGCAGCGGTACATCGCCCCCGAGTCGAGGTAGGTGAAGCCGAGCACGGCGGCAAGCGCGCGGGCAACGGTGGACTTGCCCGCTCCCGCGGGCCCATCGATGGCGATGACCATGGCGGCAAACCTAGAGCAGGGAGGCGAGATCCTTCTCGAAGGCCGGGTAGCTGACCGCGGCGGCGCCCATTCCCTCGACCGTGACCCCCTCACGCGAGGCGAGCCCGGCGATCGCGCCGAGCATCGCGATGCGGTGATCGCCGTGCGAGTCGATCGTGCCGCCGCGCAGGCCGCCGCTGCCGACGATCCGCATGCCGTCCTCGAGCGGTTCGACCTCGCCGCCCAGCGCCGCCAGCGCCTCGCAGGTGGTGGCGACGCGGTCGGACTCCTTGCGGCGCAGCTCGGTCGCGTCGCGGATCGTCGTCTCGCCCTCGGCAAAGCAGGCGGCGAGCGCTACCAGCGACAGCTCGTCGATCGCCAGCGGTATCTCGTCGCCGCCGACCTCGGTGCCGCGCAGCGCCGAGCCGCGGGCGCGCATCGTGCCGATCGGCTCGCCGCCGCGCTCCCCCACCGGCTCGACCTCGACCTCGGCCCCCATCCGCTCGAGCACGCTCAGCAACCCGGTCCGGGTCGGGTTCGTACCGACCCTTTCCAGGGTTACCTCGCTGCCCGCCACGAGCAGCGCGGCGACGATGAAGAACGCGGCCGAGGAGAAATCGGCCGGCACCGCCAGCTCGCCCGCTTCCAGGCGCTTGGCCGGGCGCACTGAGATCCCGCCCCGCAGCCAGGCAACTTCGGCGCCGGCGGCAGCCAGCATGCGCTCGGTGTGGTCGCGGCTGCGCGCCGGCTCGAAGACCCAGGTCTCCCCCTCCGCCAGGAGGCCGGCGAAGAGCAGGCAGGACTTGACCTGGGCGCTGGCGATCGGCAGCGCGTGCTCGACTCCCTTCAGCGGCGCCGCCTCCACTTGCAGCGGCGGCAGCCGGCCTTCGCGACAGCTGAGCTGGGCCCCCATCTCGCCCAGCGGCACGGCGATGCGGTCGACCGGGCGGCGGCGGATCGACTCGTCGCCGTCGAGGGTCCATAAACCGCTCGGTTGCCCGGCGAGCCAACCCGGCAGCAGGCGCAGCAGGGTGCCGGCGTTGCCGACGTCGATCGTCGCCGGCTGGGCCCCGCGCAAGCCGACCCCGTGCACACGCACGACCGCCGCGGTGCCGTTGGAGCCGCCGCCTTCGACCGTGGCGCCGAGCGCCCGCACCGCGGCCAGGGTCGAGTTGGTGTCGGCGGAGTTGAGGTAGCCCTCGATCTCGGTCTGGCCGTCGCTCATCGCCGCGATCAGGGCGGCGCGATGGGAGATCGACTTGTCGGCGGGCGGGCGCAGGGCGCCGCGCAGGGGGCTGGCTGGATCGAAGCGGGTCGCCACGTCAGTCGCCGTTGACCGCGCTGACCGTATGACCCAGCTCGCGCACCAGGGCGCTGGCGCGCTCGGCCTGCTCCTCGCCCGCGACCCAGAGCGAGACCGCGCCCGAGGTCATGTCGGGCGCCGGGTAAAGCGCCATGTCCTCGATGTTGACCCCGGCCTCGCCCAGCGCCAGCGCCAGCTCGGCGATCGTGCCGGGCTGGTTGGCGACGACCACGCGCAGCTCGCGCAGCGGGCCGCCGGCCAGTTCGGTCTCGAGCAGCCGCCGCCGGTCGGCCGCCGCGGCGCCGTGCCACTCCGCCACCGCCTCGCGCTCGCCGGAGCGGATCAGCGCCGCCGCCTCGCGCAGGCGCTCGACCACGCCGTCGACGGCCTCGGCGACCGCCTCGCTGTTACTGGCGAAGATGTCGCCCCAGATCGCCGGGTTGGCGCCTGCCACCCGGGTGGTGTCGCGAAAGCTCGGCCCGACCTCGGGCATGCGCTCGGAGTCTCGGGTCAGCTCGGCGACGGCCTGGCCGACCAGCACGTTGGCGACCACGTGCGGCAGGTGGCTGATCGTCGCCATCAGGCGGTCGTGTGCCTCGGCGTCGATCGCCTGCACCCGCGCCCCCAGGCCGGCGATCGTGCGCTGCAGGCGGTCGTAGAGGAGCCCGCTGGAGCGGGCCGATTTCGGCGTCAGGTACCAGCGGGCGCCCTCGAAGAGGTCGGCGCGGGCGTTCTCGACGCCCGCGGTCTCGGCGCCGGCCAGCGGGTGGCCGCCGATGAAGCGCTCATCGCCGCCAAGCTCAGCGACGATGTCGCGCTTGGTCGAGCCGGCGTCGGTGACGACGGTCTCGGCGCCGCAGGCCGCCAGTGCCGCCGTGGCCAGCTCGGCCAGAGCGG
>DASZQM010000352.1:0-10189 GCA_035549645.1 Solirubrobacterales bacterium
CTACCGTTTCTTTCACGCGTTTGCTTCCGTTGTCGGCGCAGATTTCATATTTGCTGAACGGAAGGCCGGGATCGATCAGGTGGCCGGCGGTTTCGGTTTCCAAAACTCGCTTGATTGAGTTGCTGTTGTATTTGCAGTTGAGGTCGGTGACCGTTACCCGGGGTTTGCTGACGGCCGTTTCGGGTTTCGTCGACGTTCCTTTCCAGACCGTCAGGTAGAGGGCGGGGAGGACGACTTTCGCTTCTTCGATGAAGCCGTTTTTCGGCACGACCACGCTGGTCACCCCAACCGCTCCCGGCGCCGTCGGTTCGCCGCTCGGATTGGGGTTGTTGCTGCCGCAGAACCCTCCGTAGAGCCCGTATGGTTCCGTGAACGGATACAGCGACGGCGATTCGATCGTCGTTTTACGCCCTCCGCCGGGAGTGCCGACGATCTTCGGTTCTTTCATGCCGATGTTCGAGACGATCACCGAGTCAGAGCTGGAGGCGATCAGCGTTCCGGTGGGGGAGGACTTGGTCAGGAAGGTGATTTTTTTGACTTTCCCCGGCAGGTCGAAGTGGAGTTCTTTGGGGGTTGTGACTTCGGCCGTGACACTGGCCGGGACCGCGACGGGGGCGTTGCCGTCCTTGTCGACCATGCCGGCGACCGCCCCGGAGGGTGTGACCGAGTAGCTGCCCGCCGCCAAGTCGGGGAAGGTGGCGCAGCCTTCGGCGTTGGTCGTGCCGCTGAAGCTGCCCGCCCCGGAGCCGGAGAGGATCACGCCTGGAATCGGTTGCTCGGCCGCGTTGAGGATTGAGAAGGAAAGCGCGCCGTGGCTCGGGTCGAGCGAGCCGTTTGCGGGGGCGACGATGCTCTGGATCGCTACGGGCGGGCGACCGTTCATCACTTTCCATTTGACTTCCGAGGTGATCCTGACGTAATCGGCGGAGTTCGATTCCGCCGTGCACGACGAGGTGGCGGTCTTGTCGTTGACGAAGACCCCGGTCGAGAAGACTTCGAATGTGGTGCCGTTGAGACTGATTTCGCGTGGTTTCGTCGGCAAGCGGGCCAGTTCGGCGATGCGCAAAGTGCGCAGTCGCGCCTGGTCTTCCTGGGCAAGGGCGAAGGCGGTGGAGCGCTGCCTGTCCGAGCCGGCCGAGCGCGCGCTTGCCTGCAGGAGCGTGAAGACGGCCGCCGAGACGAGGGCGACAACCAGCGCGCTGACGAGAACCTCGATCAACACGAATCCTTCTTCGCCATGCAGCGGCTTGCGCCCGGGTGGCGTCATGCAGGTCCATCGGAGATCCGCTGGGTTGGCTTTAACCTCGACCCGGGACGGAGACCGCTATCCAGTGCGGCTCATCCAAAACTTCAGTAAGTGAAGCTATGTCGCTACACTTGCTGAAGCGAGGCATTTCCTGCAAGCGCCTCGTTTTTGCCCATGAGCGCCGCATCGAACGCAAGCTGTCCTGTCTGTCGCACCGCAGAGATCGTCTGCGGCAAGTGGACCCTCTTGGTCATTCGCGATCTGGCCGAGGGGTCTAGTCGTTTTTGTGAGTTGGAGCGGTCCCTGGAGGGAATCAGCCCGCGCACGCTCTCTCTGCGGCTGCGGGCGCTGGAAGAGGAGGGGATCGTCGAGCGGCACACGTTCCCCGAGGTTCCGCCCCGGGTCGAGTACGCGCTGACCGAGAAGGGCGAGGCGCTGGTGCCGCTGGTGGAGGACATGCGGCGCTACGGCACCCGCTGGTTGCTGGGCGCGGCCGCCGAGCCGGCCGCGATCGCTTAATTACGTTCTGCAAGCAACCGTGCAGGCGCAGGAGCGCCGGGCGCGGGGGGGAAGCGAGGGCCGTGCGCGACCGCCTGCTCGATGACTCGCTGACCCGCCTTGCCTCCGAGGCGGCGATCAAGCTCAGCGCGCTTGTCGCCGGCGGCGACCAGATTCCCTTCGACGTCGACGCCGAGAGCGGCGACGACTCCCTCTTCTACAGCTACCGGCCGCTGACCTCGCGCTATGTGCGCGAGCGCGACGGCGAGCTGCGCACGCTCGAATCCTTCGGGCCCGCCCGCGACGCGGTCGCCGCCGCCGGCATCGCCGCCGCCTACCTGGAAGCGCGCGGGGAACAGGTGCCGAGCGATCCCGGCGAGCGCGCGGCCCAGATGCTGGTCGTCTTCCTCGCCGGGCTCTGGGACGGCTGCACCGAGCTCTCGCTCGACCACGAGCGCCTGCGCAACGCCCTCGCCGTGCTCGAGGCCGAGACGCGCGGCATCGACGAGGCCGACGTGCTGATCGCGCCGCTGGTCGGCCTGCGGATGCCGCTGCCACGCCTGCAACTGCCCAACGGGGTGGAGATCGTTCGCGCCGACGCGATCGAGGCGCCGATCGAGGCGATGCGCAGCGAGGGCATGGGCCGGGCCGCCTGGCAGCCCCAGTTCCTCGCCCTGGCCGAGCAGGCAGATGGCCCCGACAGCGCCGAATCGGCACTGCACCAGCTGAGTGAGCTGATCAGCGTCATGCACCTCTTCAAACCCGGCAGCGTCGGCCTCGGTCCCTACGCCTTCGCCCCGACCGGCGAGGGGCGCTGGGCGCGGCTCGCCACCGGCGCCCCCGCCACCCGAGCCGGCCACTACGAGCTGAGCGAGGAGGAGGCGATCGGCCTCGCCGAGTTCGCCGCCGAGCTCGAGGCCCGCCCCGACCCCGACGGCGCCCTCGCCTGGGCCGTCAACCGCTTCGAGATGGGCTGTGGCCGCGAGTCCTCGCTCGAGGGACTCAGCGACCACCTGCTGGCGCTGCGCGCGGTGCTCGACGGGCACGGCCCGGTCGGCGCCTCGCTGCCGATGCGCGCCGCGGCGTTGATCGCCGACGAGAACGTCGAGCGGATCGAGGCCCGCGAACGGATCGAGAGCGCGCTCGAGCTCGAGCGCTCGCTGATGAACGGCACCCCCTCGCTCCCCGGCCTTGCGGTCTCGAGCTGGATCGAGGAAGGCGTCCGCCGCATCCTGCGCGAAACCGCCCTCGGCGAGCTGAGCAAGGACCTCAACAAAGCGGCCGACGAGACCCTGATCGCCACCGGCCTGGAAGGCGGAGACGTCGAGATCGCCGTCTCCGAGGAAATTCCCGCTGCCGAGGCTCCCCCGGAGATCGTCGTTTCACGGGAGATTCCTGCGGTGGAGGAGCCGCCGGCAGAGGACCTTCAGCCGCCACCGAACTTCGAGCCCGAGGAGGACTACGACATGACTCGCCAGGAGACCCGAATCCTCGAGCCGATCCCGGCCGAGGGCGAGATTCGCATCACCGCCACGCCCTGGCTGGACGAGGTCGACGCGCCGGAGCACAGCACGCTCGACTTCCCGGCGATCGAGGGCGACCTGGAACGCCGCGAACGAATCGACACGCCGCGCGTGCGTCACCTCTTCCCGGTGCCCGAGGACGCGGACTGGGAGGTCCGCGAGCTCAAGTACAACCGCAAGCGCGCCGGCTAGGCGCGGCCCGCGGCGAGTTCAATCCGTTCCTCGGACGAGGCGAAGAGGTAGCGGTTGATCTCGGCCAGGCCGGCGAGGTCGTGCACGTCCTCGTCGAGGATCGGCACGCGGATCACCCCGCGCGTCCGCAGCTCGCGGGCGAGCCGCTCGATGTTGCGGGCGTCGCGCTCGGCCAGCGCCTGGTAGTCGGCGAAGTTCTCGGCCACCCGCGCTGCCAGCTCGGCGTCCCCCAGCTTCTCGGTCAGCGCCGCCTCGAGCTCGCCGTCCCCGTCGCCCAGCTCCTCCGCCGGGTAGTGGACCTTGTTGACGATGACGCCGCCGAAGGGCAGCTTCGCCTCGACCAGTTTGCGGTGGAAGTAGACCGCCTCGTCGACTGGCTCGCCCTGCGGCCCGCAGACGACGAGAAAGCAGGTGTGGGGATCGGCGAGCAGGCTGTTGACCCGCTTGGCCCGTGCCTGGAAGCCGTCGACCATGCCGCTGAAGGCGTTGAAGAACTCGGCCAGGTCGGCGAGCAGGTCGAAGCCGACGATGCGCTTGAAGACCGAGAGCGCCACCGAGGCTCCTCGTCCCGCGACCTTGGCTGCCAGCCCGGTCGGCTTCATGAAGACGCGCAGCGAGCGGCCCTCGATGAACTGGGTGAGGCGTTTGGGCGCGTCGAGGAAGTCGAGCGCGTTGCGGGTCGGCGGCGTGTCGAGGACGAGCAGGTCGAACTGGCCTTCGCTGTGCAGCTCGAACAGCTTCTCCATTGCCATGTACTCCTGCGAGCCGGCCAGGGCGCTGGAGATCTGCTGGTAGATGCGGTTGTTCAGGACCCGGTCGCGCGCCTCCTCGTCGGGCGCCTGGCGGGCGACGAGCTCGTCGAAGGTCGCCTTGGCGTCGAGCATCATCGCCCAGAGCTCGCCCTCGATCTCGACCCCCTGCTGGGCGAAGAGGGAGGGGTCGACCTGCTTCGCCTCGTTGCCCAGCTCCTTCAGCCCGAGCGAGTCGGCGAGCCGCTTCGCCGGGTCGATCGTCAGCACGCAGACCTTGAGCCCGCGTGCCGCCATCCCGGCCGCGATCGCCGCCGAGGTGGTCGTCTTGCCGACGCCGCCGGAGCCGGCACAGATGCAGATGTCCTTGCCGTCGAGGATCTCGCCGACGCTGGGCATCAGCCGACCTTCCTCGAGAGCTCGCGGGCGCCCTCGAGCCCGAGGTCGGGCTCGAAGAGGAAGGGCAGTGTCTTCACCGGCGCCTCGACCCGGCGCCGCAGCCGGGCCAGCTGGGCCCGCTGTGAGCGGGCGCGGTTGTGCTCGGAGATGCCCGCTCGGGCTGCCGCGCGCGTGGTGCCGTTCCCGGCCGCGGCAAGGTCGGCCAGCCGCTCGGCCTCCTCGCCCGAGAAGCGCTCCGGGTAGAGCCCGTTCATGTAGACGCGATCGACCGCTACGCCGACCTCGTCGCGCAGGTCCGCCTCCAGCGAGGCCGACTCGTTGACCGGCATCTCCTCGGGCAGGGAGACGATCGCGACCCCGGTGTGCTCCTGGTCGGTGATCAGGCGGTCGAGCTGCTGCGCCTGCGAGTGGATCGGGCCGACGCGGGCGATGTTGGCGAAGGTGCGGGGCGTCTGCAGGAAGCCGATGCCGTGCCCGGTCGCCGGCGCGTCGACGATCACCAGGTCGTACTTGCGCCCGCTCTTGACCTTGCGGTCGAGCTGCGCCAGCTCCCAGATCTTGCCGATCGTGACCAGCTCCTTCAGCCCCGGCGTCGCCGCGGCCAGGTAATTGAAGATGCGGCTGCGGAAGAGCATGTCGCGCATCGCCCGCACCTTCAGCTGCAGCAGCACGTACTCGCGCATCGACTCGTCGGGGTCGATCGAGATCGACCAGAGGTTCTCCTCCATCTCGACCTCGTGGAAGCCGACCTCGGTGTGCTCGAACATGCGCGAGGCGTTCTCCTGCGCGGCGACCTCGCAGACGATCGTCCGCTTGCCGGCGGCGGCGGCGCGCAGGCCAAGCGCCACGGCGACCGTGGTCTTGCCGACGCCGCCCTTGCCGGTGACGAAGACCAGGCGCTTGTCGAGGAGATCGTTTACCGGGCAATTCCTAGCAATTTCTGGGGCTGGCAGGAAAAGAGCACGCCTATGCGAATACCCGCGCAATGGGATTCCTCAGCCGCAAGAACAAGTTCAAGCAAACCGCTGTCGTCGAGGAGACGCACCCGATTGTGGAGGAGCTCGCGGAGATGGAGCAGGCGATTCCGGAGCCGGAGCCCGAGCTGAGGCCGGAGCCGCCGGTGATCGAGCCCGAGCCGGTCGTGGCCTCCGAGCCGAAGCCCGAGCCGGTCGTGGCCTCCGAGCCCGAGCGTGTTCGCGAGCCTGAGCCCGAGGCTCCGGCGGAGCCTGAGAGGTTCATGCCGCGGGATCTGCTTGCGCCCTCTCGCCACGAGGTCGTGGTTGAGCGGGCCGCGCCGGAGGCTGAGGTGCCGGTCAAGCATGCTGAGGTCATTGCCTTTGCCAACCAGAAGGGCGGGGTGGCGAAGACCACCACGACGCTGAATCTTGCTGTGGCGTTTGCCGAGTCGGGGCACCGGGTGCTGTGCGTCGACCTCGACCCTCAGGGCAACCTGACGATGAGCCAGGGAATCGACCCGGACAAGGTCGAGAAGAGCCTTTACGACGTGCTCGTGCACGACATGCCGATCGCGGAGATCATCCAGAAACGGGAGATCGACATCGCCGTCGCCTCGATCGACCTGGCCGGGGCCGAGATCGCGATGAGCACCAAGATCGGCCGCGAGCGCTCGCTGGAGAAGTCGCTGAAGGAAGTCTCCGGCGAATACGACTTCGTCTGCATCGACACGCCGCCCAGCCTCGGGCTGCTGACGATCAACGCGCTGACCGCGGCGAACAAGGTGATCGTCCCGGTCCAGTGCGAGTACCTCTCGATGCGCGGCCTGGTTCAGCTGCAGAACACGCTGAAGATGATCCAGGAGAACCTCAACCCGGAGGTGCGGATCGAGGGCATCCTGCCGACGATGCTCGACACGCGCACGGTCCACGCCAAGGAGGCGGTCGAAATCCTCGAGGAGAACTTCGGCGACCTGGTCTTCAAATCGCGCATCCGCAAGGCGATCAAGTTCGCCGAGGCTCCGGTGAAAGGTGCCAGCGTGCTCAAGTACGATCCTCAGGGAAACGCGGCGGGGTACTACCGTGACCTGGCGAAGGAGGTACTCGCACATGAGTCGGCGTGACAAGCGGGCCAGCATGAGAGAGGGTCCCCTCTCGGACCTTTTCCGATCGACCACGCGGGACGAGGACGAGTCCGCGGGTCCTGTCGCCGCAGGGGACCCCCCACCTCCTGCGGTCGCTAAAGCGTCCTCGGAGGCGGGTCCCCCTACGACGCCACCCGCGGAAGACGCGCCATCGGTCGACGATCAGGAAAGCCCCTCTCGCGAAGAGCATGTTGAGACTCCTCCTGAGCGGCTGAAGCGGGTTTTCTCCGAGGAGCCGGCTCAGGGACGGCGGGAGCTCGAGCCGATTGTGGAAAGCCCTCGTTATGGGCGCGAGGAGCCGGAGTATGAGCCGCCGGGGAGTGGGGAGCCGCATCAGCCGGTGATCCGGGTCGTCGGTGTGGGTGGCGGTGGAGTCAACGCGGTCAACCGCATGGTCGAGGCTCGGATCCCCGGGGTCGAGTTCATGGCCGTCAACACCGATCTCCAGTCGCTGCAGCTCTGCGTCGCCGACGTCACCGTCCACATCGGCGACGAGGCCACGCGCGGCCTTGGCGCCGGTGCCGACCCCGAGCTCGGTCACCGCTCTGCCTTCGAGGAACAGGACAAGATCAAGCGCCTGCTCAAGGGCTCGGACATGGTCTTCGTCGCCGCCGGTGCCGGCGGCGGCACCGGTACCGGTGCGGCGCCGGTGATCGCCCGCCTCGCCCGCGAGGTCGGCGCGCTCACGGTCGGCATCGTCACCAAGCCGTTCAGCTTCGAGGGCAGCCGCCGCGGCGGCCAGGCCCAGAAGGGCATCGAGGAACTGGCGGCCGAGGTCGACACGCTGATCGTCGTCCCCAACGACCGCCTGCTCGAGGTGCTGGACCAGCAGACTTCGATGGTCGAGGCCTTTCAGGTCGCCGACGACGTCCTGCGCCAGGGCGTCCAGGGCATCTCCGACCTGGTCACGCTGCCCGCGGTGATCAACCTCGACTTCGCCGACGTGCGCACGATCATGTCCGAAGCCGGCCGCGCCCTGCTCGGCATCGGTATGGGCCACGGCAACGACCGAGCGATCCTGGCGGCCGAAAAAGCGATCTCCTCGCCCCTGCTCGAGACCTCGATGGAGGGCGCGCGGGCGATCCTGCTCTCGATCACCGGCGGTGAGGACCTCTCGCTGGTCGAGGTCAGCGAGGCAGCCAAACTGGTCGGCGAGGCAGCTCATCCCGATGCCAACATCATCTTCGGCGCCAACGTCGACGCCGAGCTCAAGGACCAGGTCTGGGTCACCGTCGTCGCCACCCGTTTCGACGGTCGCCCGGCGCCGCGCCGCGTCGCCGAGCCGACGATCCGCCGCACCAAAGAGGCACCCCGCGGTGGCTCGACCCGGCGCGAGAAGCCCGGCGAGCTCGACGCCCTCGACGTCCCAGAGTTTCTCCCCGGGTAAACCGGGCCACCCGCCTCACCGATGAGCGGGGTCGTTGCCGCCGGCCACCCACTCTCCGCCGAGGCGGGAGCGCAGGTGCTGCGCGAAGGCGGCAATGCGGTCGACGCCGCGGTCTGCGCCGTGCTCGCCTCGTTTGCGGTCGAGAGCCCGCTGACCGGTTTCGGGGCCGGCGGTTTCATGATGGTCCACAGCCCGGGTGCACCGGCCGATTCGGCGACCACCTTGGTCGATTTCTTCGTCTCCGCTCCAGGCCGTGACGGGATCGAGCGCGGGGCGGAGCTGGTGCCCGTTCCGGTCCACTTCGACGTCGAGACCGTGCAGACGTTCTACGTCGGTCCCGTCTCCTGCGGCGTGCCGGGGACGGCGGCCGGCCTGGAGGAGGTGCTGGGGCGCTTCGGCTCTGTGCCCCTCGCCGAGCTGGTCAAGCCGGGCATCCAGCTCGCTCGCGAGGGCGCACCGGTCAACGCCGAGCAGGCCTACATCCTCGACATCCTCGAGCCGATCCACGCCCGGCTCGAGGGCACGCGCGAGCTCTACGCGCCCGCCGGGCGCACCCTGCGCGAGGGCGAGGTCTTCCGCTTCGCCGAGCTGGCGGAGGCCCTGGAACGGTTCGGCGCCGAGGGGGCCGAGCCGTTCTGCCGCGGCGAGATCGCAGCGGCGCTGAGCCGGCACGTCGTCGACGGCGGCGGCACGCTCGGCCCGGCTGACTTCGCCGCCTACGAGCCGGTCGAGCGCGAGCCGATCCGCGCCCGCTTTCGCGGCACCGAGGTGCTGACCAACCCGCCGCCGTCCTCGGGTGGGACGCTGATCGCCTATTGCCTCGGCCTGCTCGAGCAGGCCGGCGAGCGCAGCGGGCCCGAGCAGCTGGTCGCGGCGATGGAAGCCGCCAACGCCGCCCGCGGTGACCTGCTCGGCTCGACCACCCATATCTCCGTCCTCGACGCGAGCGGGATGTGCGCCAACGTCACCTGCTCGAACGGCTCCGGCTCGGGCGTGCTCGTCCCCGGCACCGGGGTGATCCTCAACAACATGCTCGGCGAGGAGGACCTCAACCCGCTCGGCTTCCACGCGATCCCGGCCGGCCAGCGGGTGACCTCGATGATGGCCCCTACCGTGGTCCTGCGCGACGGCGAGATCGAGCTCGGCCTCGGCAGCGCCGGGTCCAACCGGATTCGCTCGGCGATCCTGCAGACGATCGTGCGCGCGGTCGAGCAGGGGATGAGCGCCGGCGAGGCGGTGCGAGCGCCGCGCCTGCACTTCGAGGCCGGAGTGGTGCAGGCGGAGCCCGGCATCGACGAGGAGGCGCTGGCGCGGATCGAGGCGCGCGGCACGCCGGTCCTGCGTCGTCCCGAGATCAACCTCTTCTTCGGCGGGACCCAGGCTGTCGCCCGCGAGCGGGACACGGGTGAGTTGAGTGGAGGCGGCGATCCGCGCCGGGGCGGTAGCGTGGCGGTCGCATGATCGATTTCGAGGCCGAGGGACTGCTCGACGGGCTCGAGGGCAAGCCCCGCGAGGACCGCCTCGCCCTGCTCGAGGAGCTCGAGGGCGACGGGGTGACCTTGGAGGAGTTGCACGAAGCGGTCGCCGCCGGGAGGCTGACCTTGCTGCCGGTCGAGCGCGCCCTTGCCGGCCCCGGGCGGCGCTACTCCCCGCGTGAGATCGCCGAGATCTCCGGCCTCGACCTCGAGCTGGTCCAGCGCTTCAGCGCCGCCCTCGGCGTGCCTTTTCCGGGCCCGGACGAGCGCATTGGGACCGAGGCCGACCTCCAGGCCGTCTGCCGTGCCAAGGAACTTCGTGACGCAGGCTTGCCGGAGGAGGGGATGCTCTCGGTCGCGCGGACCGTCGGCATGGGGATGGCGCGAATCGCCGAGGCCAACCGCGAGCTGACCGTGCGCACCCTGATGCAGCCGGGCGACACCGAGCACGACCTCGCCCACCGCTTTGCCGCGGCGGCCGAGTACATGCTGCCGCTGTTCTCGCCGATCCTGACCTACGCCTTCCAGGCCCAGATGCTGGAGCAGATCCGCCGCGACGTGATCGGGGCCGCCGACCTCGAGTCAGGTGAGATCCGCGGCACCACCGATCTCGCGGTCTGCT
>DASZQM010000353.1:0-9608 GCA_035549645.1 Solirubrobacterales bacterium
GATTTCCCTCATGCCGATGCCGAGCACCGGGTGCGGGCTGACCTCGAGCAGCGGCCCGTAGCCACGCTCGAGCAGGCCGCGCAGGGCGGGCTCGAAGAGCACCGTCTGGCGCAGGTTCCGGTACCAGTACTCGGCGTCGAGCTCGGCCATGTCGAGGACCTCGCCGGTGACGGTCGAGTGAAAGGGCACCTGCCCCGATCGCGGCGAGATCGGCGCCAGCTCCGCCAGCAGCTGCTCACGCCGCTCCTCGACCCGGGCGGTGTGGGAGGGCACGATCATGTCGAGCACCTTCTGCGTGCGCGCGCCCGCCGCGGCGCACTCGGCCAGCAGCTCGTCGAGCGGGGCGAGGGCGCCGGAGACGACGGTCGAGCCGGGGCCGTTGATCCCGGCGATCGCGAGGTCCTCGCCGAAGCGCTCCAGCCGGGGGCGCAGCTCGGCCACCGGCATGCCGACCGAGGCGACCGCGCTCGACCCCGGCAGGCTGACGAGGGCGTGGTCGCGGGCCGCCGCCACGCGGGCGGCGTCTTCCAGCGAGAGCCCGCCCGCGATGTGAGCGGCGACCACCTCGCCCTGGGAGTGGCCGATCACCGCGGCCGGCGTCACGCCGCAGGAGATCCAGAACTTGGCCAGCGCGGTCGCGACCGTGAAGAGCGCCGGGAAGCCGACCTTGATCAGCTCGGGCGCGCCGGGGCGGCGGCGCAGCACGTCCTCGGCCGACCAGCCGACGAACTCCGCCAGGGCCTCGTCGCATTCCCGCAGGTGGGCGGCGAAGACCGGCGAGGAATCGAACAGCTCGAGCGCCATGCCGTCCCACTGCGAGCCGTAGCCGGAGAGGACGAACACGGGGGATCGCGAGCCGCGGGCGCTGCCCGTGCCGACTCCCTCAGCCTCGCCGCCCGCGGCGAGCCCATCGAGCCGTTCGAGCAGCTGCTGGCGATCGCTGCCGACAGCGGCGGCGCGCCGGCCGAGCAGCGCCCGGGACCGGGCCAGCGTGTGGGCGACGTCGAGTGGCGCGAGCCCCTCCTCCGCGCGCATGCGGGCGGCGAGATTGCGCGCCGCATCGCCGAGTGCCGCCTCCGATTTGGCCGAAAGGACGAGCGGCAGCGCGGCCGCCAAGGGCGGCTCCGTGCCCTCCCCGCCGGCGCCGGTCCCGGCGGGCTCCGCGGGCGCCTCCTCGAGGATCACGTGGGCGTTGGTGCCGCTGACCCCGAACGAGGAGACGCCCGCCCGGCGCGGACGGCCGTCTGCGACCCAGGGCTCGGCCTCGGTCAGCAGCTCGATCGAGCCGGCCTCCCAGTCGATCCGAGTCGAGGGGCGGTCGACGTGGAGCGTCTTCGGCAGCACGCCGGCCCGCAGCGCCAGCACCATCTTGATCACCCCGGCGACTCCCGCCGCCGAGGCCGCGTGGCCGATGTTCGACTTGATCGAGCCGAGCCGCAGCGGCGCCTCGCGCTCCCTGCCGTAGGTCGCGAGCAGCGCGCCAGCCTCGATCGGGTCGCCGAGCATGGTGCCGGTGCCGTGCGCCTCGACCGCGTCGACGTCGGCGGCGGCGAAACCCGCGTTGGCGAGCGCCTGGCGGATCACCCGCTCCTGTGAGGGGCCGCTGGGGGCGGAGATCCCGTTCGAGGCGCCGTCCTGGTTGACGGCGGAGCCGCGAACCGTCGCCAGCACCGGGTGGCCGTTCGCCCGCGCGTCGGCCAGCCGCTCGAGCGCGAGCACGCCGACCCCCTCCGAGAAGCCGACGCCGTCGGCGGCCTCAGCGAAGGCCTTGCAGCGCCCGTCGGGCGAGAGGCCGCGCTGCCTGTTGAAGTCGACGAAGACGGCCGGCGTCAGGATCGCCGAGACGCCGCCGGCCAGGGCGAGGGAGCACTCCCCCGCCCGCAGCGCCAGCACCGCCTGGTGCAGGGCGACGAGGGAGGAGGAGCAGGCGGTGTCGATCGACATCGCCGGGCCCTCGAGCCCGAAGGTGTAGGAGATGCGGCCGGAGACAACGCTGCCCGCGCCGCCGGTGAACAGGGCGCCCGTCCCAAGCAGGTTCTGGGTGTACTCGACGCCGCCGCAGCCGACGAAGACGCCGGTCTGGCTGCCGCGCAGCGAGACGGGGTCGATGCCGGCGCCCTCCAGCGCCTGCCAGGTCACTTCCAGCAGCTGCCGCTGCTGGGGGTCGAGCAGCGGCGCCTCGCGCGGCCCGATGCCGAAGAAGCCGGGGTCGAAGTCGCCGATGTCGGGCAGGAAGCCGCCGCAGCGCGTGTAGGTGGTGCCGGGGTTGTCCGGGTCGGGGTCGTAGAGGCGGTCAAGGTCCCAACCGCGATCGGCGGGGAAGCCGGAGATTGCGTCGACGCCGCCGGCGAGCAGGTCCCAGAGCCTCTCGGGGGAGTCGGCGCCGCCGGGGTAGCGACAGCCGATCCCGACGATCGCGATCGGCTCGTGGGCGCCGCGCTCGAGCTCGCGCACGCGCCTGCGCGCCCGCTGCAGGTCGAGCGCCGCCTTCTCCAGGTACTCGCGCAGCCGCGCCTCGTCACCCATCGCCCGGCTCCTCGTCGATCAGGGCAAAGACCTCGTCGTGTGACATCGCCGCCAGGTCCTCGGCACCGACGTCCGCTCGCTCGCTGACGACCCCAGAGATGCCGGCGAGCGCCGCCCGCAGGCGCATCTCCACCCGCTCGCGCGCGCCACTGGCCTCGCCGACCGCAGACAGCGCCTGGTCGAGGGAGGCGAGCGCGGCTTCGACCGCCTCCTCCGGGTCGACCGCGCCGTCGGCGGCGCAGCACTCGGCCAGGTAGCCGGCGAGGGCCTCGGGGGTCGGGTAATCGAAGGCGAGCGCCGGCGTCAGCCGCAGGCCGCTGGCGGCGCTGAGGCGGTTGCGCAGTTGGACCGCCGTCAGCGAGTCGAAGCCGAGCTCCTGCAGGGGACGCTCAGGGTCGAGCTCGTCCGCGGAAGCGTGGCCGAGCACGGCGGCGATGTGACCGAGCACTGCCTCGAGCGCGATCCGCTCCCGCTCCTCATCCGGCGCGGCGGCGAGCTGTGCGGCGAGCGTCGCTTCGGCCGCGCCGGCCCGCAGCGTGGCCGGCACGAAGCCGCGCAGGACGGCCGGCAGCGAGTCGGTGCGGAAGTAGTCGCGGAGGGCCTCCCGATCCAGCTCGGCCTGGGCGACGAAGGGGCGATCGAGGCCGAGCGCTTCGCCCAGCTGGGCCAGCATCTGGGCTGGCGTGGACGGGCCGAAACCCCCGCGACCGGCGGTGCCGAGCGGCCCCCAGGCGAGCGAGGTCGCCGCCAGGCCCGAGGCGCAGCGGTGCGCGGCGAGCCCGTCGAGGAACGCGCTGGCGGCGGCGTAGCAGGCCTGCGCCGCCGACCCCGCCGCCCCGGCAAAGTCGGAGATCAGCAGGAAGCGCGAGAGCCCCAGCTCCCGGGTCAGGTCGTGCAAATGCCAGGCCGCCTCGGCTCGCGGCAGCAGCACCTTCTCGAGGCGCTCGCGGTCGAGCGACTCGATCACCCCGTCGTCGGGCACCCGGGCGGCGTCGATGACCGCGCCGAGCGGATGGGCCGGGTCGATCGAGGCAATCAGCTCCCGAATCCGCTCGCGGTCGCCCACGTCCCCAGCCTCGACCAGCAGCACGTGGCGCAGCCCGAGCGACTCGACCAGGTGGGTGGCGATGGCGGCTCCCAGGCGCTCCTCGCCGTCGCAGACGAGAACGGTGCGGTCGGGGTCGATCGCGGTCGCCTCGCCATCGCCCGCGGCCGTGAGCGAAGCCAGCCGGGGCACGAGGGTTTGACCGTCGCGGATCGCCTGCTTCGGCTCGGTGGCGGAAAGAGCCAGCGCAGCGGCGAAGCCGCGCCCCGGAGCGGACCCCGCTTCGACGTCGAGCAGGGAGAAGCGACCGGGGTACTCGGCCTGGGCCGAGGCGACCAGGCCCCAGAGCGCCGCCGCCGCCGGATCGACCGGCTCGCCCGCCACCGCGGCGACCGCGCCACGAGTGACCAGGACCAGGCGCGACCCGGCGAGCCGCTCCTCGGCGACCCACGCCTGCAGCAGCTCGAGCGTGGTGGCGGCGGCGTCGAGCGCGGCGGCGGGAACGTTCCCCTCGGGCACGCGGCACTCGGCGACGACGAGCTCCGGCGCCGCCGAGGCCAGCGACTCGAGGTCGCCGAAGCTCTCCGCTCCCGAGCCGTCGAGGTCGAGGCTGCCGAGGACTCCGAGCCGGGGCAGGTCAGTGCCGGGCGGGGGCGCCATCGGCTTGCTCCAATCGAGCCCCAGGAGGCGCGGGCCGGCGGCCCCGGCGGGGCGCAGGCGCTCGGGCTCGACCCCGGTCGTGGCCAGGCCCTCGAGCCGCGCCAGGGGAGAGCCCTCACCGTCGTAAAGGTCGAGCGAGAAGCCGCCCTCGGAATCGGGGGCGGCGGAGATGCGCAGCTTCGTCGCGGCGCCGGCCGGCAGCGAGGCCTCCCGGCAGGCGGCGAGCAGCTCGATCGTGCCCGGCCGGGGGTCAGGAGCGCAGAGCGCCCCGACCTGGACGGCCAGCTGGAGCAGCGCCGGGTGCAGGGAGAAGCGCTCGGCCTCGCCGGCCCGCTCGGGGTCGAGCGCGAGCTCGGCATGGATGCCGTCACCCTCGCGCCAGGCGGCCTCGAGCCGGGCCTGGCCGGAGCTCCATTCCGCCTCCCGGTCGTCGATCTGGAGGTGGACGTCCTCGACCGCGAGGGCCTCCCCCCCCGCGGGCGGCCAGGCGGAGGCCCGATCCGGCCCCGCCGTCGGTGCCCCCCGCAGCGTCGCCGTCGCCAGGCGCGTCCACTCGGCTCCGTCCTCCTCCTCGACCCGCGGCCGGGCGTGGATCTCGAGCGAGCGCTCGCCGGCATCCGTCGCCGCGCCGAGCGCGACCCGCAGCTGCAGCTCCCCGTCCTCGGGAACGAGGAGCGGCCCCCCCATCCGCAGCTCGCCGAGTCCCCCGCAGGACGCCGCCCGCGCCGCGGCGAGCGCCGTCTCGAGCACTGCGGCGGGCGGCAGCAGGGCGACGCCCAGCGCCGGGTCCTCCGCGAGCCACTGCGAATGGGACCGGCGAGCGAGGCGCCCGGTGAGCAGGAGCTCGCCCGAGGCGGCTGGGACCGCGGCGCCGAGCAGTGGGTGGGCGAGCGCCTGCTGGCCCAGCGCCCGCGGGTCCGAGCCGGCGCTCGTCTCCTCCGGCCAGAAGCGCTCGCGCTGGAAGGGATAGGTGGGGAGCGGCAACGGCGTCGCGCCCGCCCCCGCCGACGCCTGCTCCCAATCGAGCCCGACGCCGTTCGCGTGAGCTTCCGCAAGTGAGAGCGCGAAGCGCCCGGCACCGCCCTCGTCGCGCCGCAGGGCGCCGAAGATCGCGGCCTCGCCGGCCCGCCCGGCGAGCGCGTCGGCGATCGTCCCCTCGACCCCGTAGGCGAGCACGGGGTGGGGCGCGATCTCGACGAAGGCGCGCGAGCCGCGCTCGAGCAGGGTGCGCACGACAGGGTCGAAGAGCACCGTCTCGCGCATGTTGCGGAACCAGTACTCGGGCCCGAGCTCGGACCCGTCGAGGAGCCCCGCGGTGACGGTCGAGTAGAACGGGACGTCGCCCGAGCGGGGAGCGATCGGCGCGATTGCCTCGAGCAGGTCCTCCTTCAGCACGTCCATCTGCGCCGAGTGACCGGCCGCCTTGGCGCCCTTGACCTCGCGGACCTGCAGCCCGTCCGCGCGGCAGGCGGCGCTGAACTCGGCCAGCGCGTCGAGGTCACCGGCGACGGTGAGCGAGGCCGGGCCGTTGATCGTCGCCAGCGAGATTCGGCCGCCGAAGTCGTCCAGGCGCTCCCCTACCTCGTCCGGCGACTGCGCCAGCCAGAGCACCCCGCCGGTGCCGTAGAGCTTCATCTGCAGCTGCGAGCGCAGGGCGACGATCCGCGCCGCGTCCTCGAGCGAGAGCGCGCCGGCGACGTGAGCGGCGGCGATCTCGCCCTGCGAGTGACCGGCGACGGAGGACGGGTTGACTCCGAGCGAGCGCCAGAGCCGGGCCAGCGAGACCATCACCGCAAAGAGCGCGGGCTGCGCCATGTCCATCCGCTGCATCCACTCCTCGCCGGAGCCGCGCAGGACCTCCTCCAGGGACCACTCGACGTGCGGCGAGAGCGCCTCTTCGCAGCTCCTCATCGCGGCGGCGAAGGCGGGTGAGGAATCGATCAGCTCGACCCCCATGCCCACCCACTGCGTCCCCTGGCCGCCGAAGAGAAAGACGGGCCTGCGCTGGGCACGGGCGACGCCGCGCGCGACGGCATCGGACTCAACACCGGCGGCGAGGGCGTCGAGTGAGGCAAGCAGGCCCTCGCGATCCCGGGCGGTGACGACTCCGCGATGCTCGAAGGTGGTGCGGTGCAGGGCAAGCGTGCGGGCCACGGCGGCCGGAGTCGCCTGCGGCTCGGCGCGAAGGAACTCAGCCAGATCGCCCGCAGCGGCGCGCAGCGCCGGCTCCGAGCGGGCCGAGACCGGGACCAGGGCCCAGCCTGCCAGGGAGTCGCGCGTGGGATCCCCGGCGCACTCCTCTTCCGAGCGGGCCGCGGGGGCCGGCGGCTCCTCGAGGATCACGTGCGCGTTGGTGCCGCTGACGCTGAAGGAGGAGACGGCGATGCGGCGGGTCCGCTCGCCGCGGGGCCAGGGCCGGGACTCACTCAGCAGCTCCAGCTTGCCCGTGCTCCAATCGATCGCGCTCGACGGCCGCTCGGCGTGCAGGGTGCGAGGCAGCAGCTCCTCCTGCATCGCCAGCACCGACTTGATCACCCCGGCGACCCCGGCCGCCGCCATCGTGTGGCCGAGGTTCGACTTCAGCGAGCCGAGCAGCAACGGTGCCTCGCGTTCGCGGCCGTAGGTGGCGAGCAGGGCGCCGGCCTCGATCGGGTCCCCGAGCGGCGTGCCGGTGCCGTGAGCCTCGACCGCGTCGACGTCCAGCGGATCGAGTCCCGCGTTGGCGAGCGCCTGGCGGATCACCCGCTCCTGCGAGGGGCCGTTGGGGGCGGTGAGGCCGTTGGAGGCGCCGTCCTGGTTGACCGCCGAGCCGCGCACCGTCGCCAGCACGCGATGACCGTTGGCCTCGGCGTCGGAGAGGCGCTCGAGCACGAGGGCGCCGACCCCCTCGCTCCAGCCGAGCCCGTCGGCGCCCTCGGCAAACGCCTTGCAGCGCCCGTCCGGGGCGAGCACGCGCTGGCGCGAGAACATGATCAGCGAGCTGGGCGTGACTATGGTCGTCGCCCCGCCCGCCAGCGCCAGCGAGGACTCGCGGGCGCGCAGTGACGCGCAGGCCAGGTGGAGCGCGACCAGCGAGGAGGAGCAGGCGGTGTCGAGGCTGACCGCCGGCCCCTCGAGGCCGAGCGTGTAGGCGAGCCTCCCCGAGGCGACGGAGTTGGTCGCACCCGCGGCGACCTCCAACGAGGGAACCGCGTATTCCTGCGACATCACCCCGGCGAAGACGCCGGCGGGCGTGCCGCGCAGGCTGCGGGGGTCGATCCCGGCGTCCTCCAGCGCCTCCCAGCTCGTTTCCAGCAGCAGCCGCTGGTCCGGGTCCATCCCCAGCGCCTCGCGCGGGCTGATCCCGAAGAAACCGGGGTCGAAGCCGGCGATGTCGTCGATGAAGCCGCCCTCGCGGACGTAGCAGCTGCCGGCCACCTCCGGATTCGGGTCGTAGATTCCCTCGATGTCCCAGCCGCGGTCCGTGGGAAATGGCCCGATCGCGTCGACGCCGTCGCGCAGCAGCTCCCACAGCTCCCGCGGCGAGCCCACTCCGCCCGGGTAGCGGCAGGCCATGCCGACGATCGCGATCGGCTCGCTCGCCGCCTCGCTCAGCTCGCGGTTGCGCAGCCGCAGCCGCTCGGCCTCCTTGAGCGAGGCGCGCAGCGCCTCGGCGAGCTTCTTCTCCTGCTCGGCGCTCACTCTTCGCTCCCCTGCAGGGTGAGGCTGTGCTCGATCAGCTCGTCGACGTCCATCTCGTCGATCCGCTCGATCGCCTCCTCCTCGGCGGCGCCGACGCCGTCCTCAGGGGTGGCGCCCGCTCCTCCCCCGGGCACCTGCTCGGCCAGCAGGTGGCGTGCCAGCGCCGTCGCCGAGGGATAGTCGAAGGCCAGCGTCGGCGGCAGCGGCACGACGCTGAGCGCGCCGAGCCGGTTGCGCAGCTCGACCGCCGCCAGCGAGTCGAAGCCGAGCTCGCGGAAGGGACGGTCGGGCTCGATCGCCTCGGCCGAGGCGTGGCCGAGGACCGCGGCGGCGTGCTCGCGGACGAGCTCGATCGTCACCGTCTCCCACTCCTCCGGCGGAATCCCGGCGAGGCGCTCGGGGAGGCTGACGGTGTCGACCATGCGCTTGGCCGGCAGCCGCACCAGATCGCGCAGGGCCGGCAGCAGGGCCCCGTCCCGCGCCTGCCGGCGCAGGGCCGGCGGATCGAAGTCGACCGCGGCCAGCAGCGGCTGCCCAAGCGCGGCCGCTTCGTCGAACAGCTCCAGCGCACGCTCGACCGGCAGCGGCACGACGCCGAGCCGGCGGCGCACCCCCTCCGCCACCTGTTCGGCCTCGGCGACGCTGCCGAGGAGGCTGGCGATGCCGAGCGCGCCCCACGCAATCGACTGCCCAGGCAATCCCTGGGCGCGGCGGTGGGTCGCGAGGGCGTCGAGGAACGAGTTGGCGGCGGCGTAGTTGGCCTGCCCGGCGGCGCCCAGCAGGCCCGCCAGCGAGGAGAAGAGGACGAACCGCGACAGCTCCTGCTCGCGGGTCAGCTCGTGCAGGTTCCGGGCCCCCTCGACCTTGGCGGCGAAGACGCGGGCGAGGCGGTCGCGGTCGAGCGAGCTGAGCACCCCGTCGTCGAGCACGGCGGCCGAGTGGATCACCGCGCCGAGCGGGCGGTCGGTCGCGATCGAGCCCAGCAGCGATCGCAGCGAGTCGCGATCGGCGATGTCGCAGGCCTCGATCCGGACGCTCTCCGCCCCGGCCTCGCGCAGCTCCGCCGCCAGCTCGGCCGCGCCCGGGGCCTCGCTGCCGCGGCGACTGAGCAGGAGCAGGTGGCGCGCGCCCTGACGCTCGACCAGGTGCCTGGCGAGCGCGGCACCGAGACCGCTTGTCCCGCCGGTGACCAGGACCGTCCGCGCCGGGTCGAGCGGCTCGGCCCCGCCCTCGCCGCCGTCGACGGCGCGAGCGAGCCGCGGCGCCAGCGCCCGCCCCGCCCGCAGCGCCAGCTGGGGCTCCCTGGCGCCGGCGGCGATCGCCGCCTCGAGCGCCGCCCGCGAAGCCTCGCTGCGGTCGACGTCGAGCAGGGAGAAGCGGCCCGGGTGCTCGCTCTGCGCGGTCCGCACCAGGCCCCAGACCGCCGCCGCCACCGGGTTTGCGTCCTCGTCCGCGGTCGTGGCCGCGGCCCCCTCGGTGAGGAAGACCAGGCGCGCCTCGTCGTCACGGTCCTCTGCCGCGATCCAATCCTGCGCTCGCTGCAGGGCATCGGCGGCGACGTCGAGCGGGTCCGCCGTGGGCAGCGCGATCTGGCGGAAGTCGGCGACCTCGACCGCCGCCGGGGCGTCGGCGCCGAGCTCGGCGGGCCGCCAGGCGAGTGAGTAGAGCGGCCTCCTCGCCGCCTTCAGCAGAGCGG
>DASZQM010000354.1:0-4891 GCA_035549645.1 Solirubrobacterales bacterium
GTGCTCATTCGCCACCCGCCTTGGCGCCGGATTCGAGCGTTTCCTTGGTCAACTTTGCCTCCTGGATCGCCTGCTCGGGGACTGGCGGGGCGCCGGCCTGGACCGAGCGGTAGGCAACGAAGCCGGCGAGAGCGGCGACCAGCAGGAAGAGCGCTGCCTCGACGAAGAAACCGGGCCAGGCGTTGCCGTCGAAGACCTCTTCGGCAAGCAGCCAGGCGACGCCCTCCATGACCAGGATCAGCGCCAGGAAGGCGAAGACGCCGGCGGCGAGGCCGACAACCGAGCCGCGCAGGATCTTGCCGACTTTTTCGGAGACCTCAGTCTTGGCAAGCTCGATCTCCTCGCGCACCAGCGAGGAGCTCTTTTCGGCGACGTCGACGACCAGCTCGCTGACCGAGCGCGGGTCCTGCTCGGGCAGCGGCGGAATGCCGCCCTGCGGAGGGGTTCCGGTCGGCTCAGCCACGCTACTCCGGCGGGTCCTCTTCGAAGACGCGACGGAAGATGAAGGCGGCCACCTTGGTGGCGGCGATGCTGGCGAGGGCGCCGCTCGCGGCGAGCATGCCGCTCCAGGCGAGACGCTTGACGAGATCGTTGTCCATCGGCCCCGACCTTACCTATCGGGGCTCGAGACCGTCGCAGATGGTCGCCACCAGCAACACCTTTGCCTGGTCGAAATCTTCGTCGGAGGCCGGAATCAGCTCGAAGATCCAGCCCGAGAGGAGCTGCTCGACCGCGCCGTAGAAGGCCATCGAGGCGAAGGTGGCATCGACGTCGCGGCGGAAGACCCCGGCAGCCTGGCCGTCGGCGACGATCTTGGCAATCGAGTCGTAGGCGCGGCGGATCTCGGGCAGATGGGTGCGGCCGAAGGAGTTCGCCGCCCGCGTCACCTCGACGATGATCACCTTCATCAGCTCGGGGTCGTGGCGGTAGGAGTCGACGATGAAGCCGGCGACCGCCTCGAGCTTGGCGCGCGGCGAGGCGCCCTCGCGGTCGGCCTCCTCGATCGCCGCCAGCAGCAGCGACCAGCGCTCGACGAAGAGCTCGTTGAGGACCTCGTCCTTGGACTTGAAGTAGTGGTAGACGAGGCCGTAGGCGACTCCGGCCTCGTCGGCGATGTCGGAGACCCGGGTCGCGTAGAAGCCCTGGCGGGCAAAGACGCGGATCGCCGCATCGAGGATCTGGCGGCGCTTGTCGACCGCCGGCGCGGTTGCCTTGGCCATCAGGCGCGGGCCTCCGCCAGCTGCGGCCAAGAGTAGGTGCGGGGGCGCCGGTTGGCGAGCGAGGGGAGCGTCTCGCGGGTCCGCTCCTGCCCGGCGAGGTCGAGCTCGGCACTGACGCAGCACTCCTCGTCCGGGGCGCAGGCGAGCACCACGCCCCAGGGGTCGACGATCGCGGAGCGCCCGTAGGAGCTGAAGTGCGGCGAAGCTTCGCCCACTTGATTGGCGGCGAGCAGGAAGGCCTGGTTCTCGATCGCCCGCGCCCGCAGCAGCACCTCCCAGTGGTCGCGGCCAGTGGCCAGGGTGAAAGCAGACGGCACGGTGAAGAGACGGGCACCGCGCACGGCAAGGATGCGGAAGAGCTCGGGGAAGCGCAGGTCGTAACAGACCGTGAGCCCGATTGGGAGGCCGGCGACCGTCGCGGTGACGATCTCCTCGCCGGGCTCCTCGTGCTCGGACTCGCGGTAGGAGACGCCCCCGACCTCGACGTCGAACATGTGGATCTTGCGGTAGACGGCGAGGTCCTCGCCGTCGGCGCCGATCAAAACCGAGGTGTTGAAGGCCTTCTCTTCCGGCCCGCGCTCGGAGATGCTGCCGGCGAGCAGGTGGATGCCCAGCTCGCGTGCCCAGGAGCGGGCCGCGCTGAGGCTGGGCCCGTCGAGCGACTCCGCCCCGGCGACCAGCTCCTCACCCGCGGCGAGCAGGTTCCACTTCTCCGGCAGGACGACCAGCTCCGCTCTCTCCGCGGCGGCAGCCCGCACGAGCCGCTCGGCGACCTCCAGGTTCCGGGCCACGTCGCCGGTTGAGTTGAGCTGTACGACCGCTGCGCGCAAAGGGCTCCTTCGGCTCCCTGGTTGACTGACCAGTCAATCGGTTTGGTCAGTATAAGTGCAGGCGTAAGCTTCGGCTGCATGAGCGAGACCGCCCAGCATGGTGGCGAGCGCAAGCAGGTCACCGTTCTCTTCGCCGACGTCCAGGGATCGATGGACCTGGCCGAGCAGCAGGACCCCGAGCAGTGGCACGCGATCATGCAGCGCTTCTTCTCGATCCTCGCCGACGCGGTGCACCGCTTCGAGGGGACGGTGGACAAGTTCACCGGCGACGGGATCATGGCCGTCTTCGGCGCCCCGGTCGCCCACGAGGACCACGCGCGCCGCGCTTGCTACGCGGCGCTGACGATGCTCGACGACGTCGGCGAGTACGCCGCCGAGCTGCGCCGCAAGCACGGGCTCAACTTCTCGACCCGGATCGGGATCAACTCGGGTGAGGTGGTCGCCGCCGAGGTCGGCGAGGGCGGCTACACCGCGGTCGGCCACACCGTCGGCCTGGCGCAGCGGATGGAGGCGCTGGCCGAGCCCGGCCGGGCCTACCTGACCGAGAGCACGGCCGAGCTCGCCCACGGCTTCATGGAGCTGGAGGACCTCGGCCAGTTCGAGATCAAGGGAGCCAGCCGCCCGGTCGGGGTCTTCGAGCTGGCCGGCGTCGGCGCCGCCCGCTCGCGGCTCGACCTCTCGCGCGAGCGCGGCTTCACACGCTTCGTCGGCCGCGACGCGGAGATGGCGACCCTGGAAGGGGCACTCGACCTGGCCGAGCGGGGCGAGGGCGCCGCGGTCGGCATCGTCGCCGACCCCGGCGTGGGCAAGAGCCGGCTCTGCCACGAGTTCGCCGAACGCTGCCGCGGGCGTGGGGTCGAGGTCTTCGAATGCCAGGCGCAGGCGCACGGGCGAGCGATCCCCTTCATGCCCGTGCTGCAGATGCTGCGCTCCTACTTCGGCATCGAGGACGGGGACCCGGAGCGAATCGTGCGCGAGAAGATCGCCGGGCGCACACTGCTGCTCGATCCGGACTTCGCCGACGACCTACCCCTCTTCTTCGATTTCCTCGGGGTGCCCGATCCCGACCGGCCGCTGCCCCAGCTGAGCGCCGAGGCCCGGCACCGGGCCCTGCGCAGCGCCGTCTGCCGCCTCGTGCGAGCGCCCAACCGGCGCCACTCGATCGTCGCCCTGGTCGAGGACCTGCACTGGATGGACGAGGGCAGCGCCACCCTGCTCGGCGAGCTGATCTCCTCGGTCGAGGGCACGAAGACGCTGGCGATCGTCAACTTCCGGCCCGAATACGACGACAGCGCCTGGGCCGGCGCGGCGACCTACCGCGGCCTGGCGCTGCAGCCGCTCGGTCGCGAGCACACGGGCGAGCTGCTGCGCGACCTGGTCGGGGAGGATCCCTCGCTGGACGGCCTCGGCGATCTGATCCACGAGCGCACGGCGGGCAATCCCTTCTTCGTCGAGGAGATCGTGCGCGGGCTCGCCGAAGCGGGCAACCTCGAGGGCGAGCGCGGCGCCTACCGGCTGGCGCGGCCGGTCGAGGACACCGGCGTGCCGGCGAGCGTGCAGACGGTGCTGGCGGCACGAATCGACCGGCTCAGCCCCGAGGCGAAGCGACTGCTGCAGGCGGCCTCGGTGACGAGCAAGGAGATCAGCGAGCGAGCGCTCGGCATGGTCTCCGGGCAGAGTGAGGCGGAGGGCTACCGCGCCGCCCTCTGCGAGCTGACCGACGGTGGCTTCCTCTTCGAGACCGAGATCTATCCGGAACGCGTCTTCGCCTTCCGCCACCCGCTGACCCGCGAGGTCGCCTACGGCACCCAGTTGGGCGAGCAGCGTGCACAGGCGCACGCGGCCACCGCGAAGGCCCTGATCGAGCTCAACCCGGAGCGCCACGACGAGCTGGCGGCGCTGATCGCCAGCCACATGGAGGCCGGCGGCGAGATGCTGGAAGCGGCCCGCTGGTCGGCGCGTGCCGCTTACTGGGCCGGCAGCAGCCGCCCTCAGGACGCGCTGCGGCTCTGGCGCAAGACGATGGAGCTGTCCGACGCCCTCGAGGAGAGCGAAGAGACGCGGGCGATGGCGGTGATGTCGCGCCTGCAGCAGCTCGACTTCGCCTGGCGCCTCGGCATGGACGACGAGGAGGAAGCGCAGCTGACCGCCGAGGCGGAGCAGATGGCGACGCGGACCGGCGACCTGCACTCGCTGGCGATGCTGCGGATCGCGCGGGACGTCCGCCCCGGCATGCCCCACGTCGCCTCGACCTGGACGCGCGCGGTCGAGGAGACGGTCGAGATCGCCGACCGCACGGACGACCTCCACCTGCGGGTCGCGATCCGCGCCGCCGGCTCATATGCGTACCTCTGCAGCGGGGACTTCGATCGCTTCGAGCGGGCGATCGACGAGCTCCTCGAGCTTGCCGGCGAGGATCGCGGCGTCGGCGTCGGCCTGATCATCGCCAGCCCCGTCGCCTGGGCAACGATGGCGAAGGGGTTGGTCCTGCGCGAGCGCGGCCAGCTCGAGGAGGCCGAAGCCCGCTTCAACCTGGCGCTGCAGATCGCCACCGAGGAGGGAGACCCGGAGATCGCCAGCTGGACCCGCAGCAACCAGTCGCTGATGCTGGCGATGCGCGGAGAGCTCGACGCCGCGGTCGCCCTGGCGCGGCGCAACTGCGAGCTGACGGAACGACTGGGCGACGTCTTCTCGCGCAGCCTCGCCTTCTCCAACCTGGGCGGGACGCTGATCGCCGCGGGCGACTACGCCGGTGCGCTCGCCGCGCTCGAAGAGTCGGAGCGGATCTACCGCGCCGCGGCCAGCGAGGGCGACGAGATGGAGACCTGGCGGGCGGGCCTG
>DASZQM010000355.1:0-6622 GCA_035549645.1 Solirubrobacterales bacterium
AGCGGAACGGTCGCCCTGCTCCTGCCCAACGAAGAGGCGAGCGCCTACACGAACATGACCCGCGATCGCCCTGAGTTCGAACGCGAGGTCGCCGACCTCTGCAGTGGCTGCAAGGTCATCTACCGCAACGCCAAAGGAAGCGCCGCGCTGCAACAGGAACAGGCCGAAGAAGCGATGGCCAAGGGAGCGAAGGTGCTCGTCGTCGCTCCGGTCAGCATCGAAAAGGCCAGCGACATCGTCCAGACCGCGAAACTGCGCCACGTGCCGGTGATCTCCTACGGCCGCCTGATCTACAACGCCCGGGTCGACTACTACGTCGACGCCGAAGACGCGGACATCGGCAAAGACCAGGCGACGGTCCTGGCGGAAGAGCTGAAGGGAATGGGCAAGCCTCACGGCCCGCTGGCGGTCGTCACAGTCAGTACCAGCGGTCCGGTCAACGGCGGGGCCCGTGAAGTGTTCTCCGCCGAAGAAATGGAAGTCGCCGACGAACACAACATGTCCTACCTCCTGCAGGAAGCGCCGGTCGGCAAGTCCGAACGCGAAATGAAGCGTGTGCTGAAAGCGATCGGGCCCCACGGGTTCAACGCGGTCTACGCCTTCGACGACAAAGCGGCCGAAGGGACGATCAACGTGATGAAGGCGGCCGGGATCGACCCAGCGGAAAAGCCCACGACCGGGGCGGGGGCGACGATCCCGGCGCTGCAGCGGATCCTCGCGGGCGAACAGGCGATGACCGTCTACGAAGCGGATCAGGAAGTCACCGACACAGCAGCCGAACTCGCGGTCGAACTGGCCGAAGGAAAGGAACCGCCACCCTCCAAATTTCCCGACGAAGCCGCCAACGGGCTCAGGGACGTGCCGGCGATCCTGCTGAAGTCGACCGCCGTCACCAAGGACGACATGAAGAAGACGGTCATCGACAACGGTTTCGTCGACCCGTCGCAGCTATGCACCGGCAGGTACGCGAAGTACTGCCGCGAAGCCGGCATCACAGCCGAATAGAACCCGCGTTTTAGGGGTTGAGTCCACCGTGCCCGCTGCGACGGGTGTACGCTGGAGTGGTATTCGCGGCTAGCGGGTAAGGGCAGGGGCGAAAGGAGAGCCCTATGTCCAAATCGGTTCCAGTGCGATCGGGCATCGCACTCGGTGTGTTCCTGATGGCGGTCCTCGTAGCGGCGGGTTGCGGCGGGGGCGGTGGTGGCGGGCCCAAGGTCGCGCTCCTCCTCCCCGAGTCGAAGACCAGTCGCTATGAAGCGCATGATCGGCCTGAATTCGAAGAAAAGGTCGAAGAAATATGCGAAGACTGCGAAATCATCTACAGCAACGCCAATCAGAGCACCTCTGAACAGCAGTCTCAGGGTGAAGCTGCGATCACCCAGGGTGCCAACGTCCTCGTCCTCGATGCCGTCGACGCGACAGCCGTCGGATCGGTGGTGAAGAAGGCAAAGGAAGAAAACATCCCGGTGATCAGCTACGACCGGCTGGTCCTCGGCGCTCCGGTCGACTACTACGTCTCCTTCGACAACGAACGGGTCGGCGAACTGCAAGCCGAAACGCTCGAGAAGAAGCTGAAGGAAGAAGGCAGCCCGAGCGGGCCGATCGTGATGATCAACGGCTCTCCCACCGACCCCAACGCGGCTCAGTTCAAGGCGGGCGCAAAGAAGGTGTTCGAAAAAGACGGCGTCGACATCGCCAAGGAATACGACACGCCGGAATGGAGCCCCGACCAGGCTCAGAACGAGATGGAACAGGCGATCACGGCGCTCGGCAAGAACGGGTTCGCGGCGGTCTACGCGGCCAACGACGGCACCGCCGGCGGCGCGATCGCGGC
This sequence comes from Solirubrobacterales bacterium, assembly GCA_035549645.1. Lineage (GTDB taxonomy): Bacteria > Actinomycetota > Thermoleophilia > Solirubrobacterales > 70-9 > VRUE01. The sequence continues at coordinate 1,835 of DASZQM010000355.1, forward strand.
GATGAAGTCGGCCGGGATCGAACCGGAAAGCAAGCCGACCACCGGCCAGGACGCCGAACTGGAAGCGATCCAGCGGATCCTCGTCGGCGAACAGTTCATGACCGTCTACAAGGCGATTACGCCGGAGGCACACGACGCGGCCGAAATGGCCGTTGCCCTCGCCGAAGGCAAACCGATCCCGTCCGGGCTGGTCAACGCGAAAGAAGACAACGAACTCGAAGAAGTGCCCTCGGTGCTGCTCAAACCGGTGGCCGTGACCAAAGACAACATCAACTCGACGATCGTCAAAGACGAATTCTGGCCAACGTCGGAAATCTGCACCGGCCCCTACAAGGCGGCCTGTAAAGAAGCCGGCATCGAATAGAAGCGGTCAGATGAGCGATCCGATCCTGTCGGCACGGGGCCTGAGCAAGCGCTTTGGCCCCGTGCAGGCGCTTGACGGAGTCGACCTGGAGGTGAGGGCCGGTGAGGTTCTCGCCCTGGTCGGCGACAACGGTGCCGGCAAGTCGACCCTGGTCAAGTCGATCTCCGGGATCTACCAGGTCGACTCGGGCGAGTTCCTCTTCGAAGGACGGCAGGTGCCGATCAGCGGGCCCGCCACGGCGACCGAACTGGGAATCGCCACCGTCTACCAGGACCTGGCCCTCTGCGACAACCTCGACGTCGTCGCCAACCTCTTCCTCGGTCAGGAGGAGACGATCGGCGGCGTCGGCGCGGTCAGGGCGCTCGACGAGATCGACATGGAGCAGCGCTCGCACGAGCTGCTCGAGCAGCTCTCGGTGACGATTCCCAGCGTCCGCTCCGAGGTCGGAACGCTCTCGGGCGGGCAGCGCCAGCAGGTGGCCGTTGCCCGCTCGCTGCTCGGTGAGCCCAAGGTCGTGATGCTGGACGAGCCGACGGCGGCCCTCGGCGTGGTCCAGACCAAACAGGTCCTCGACCTGATCCGGCGCCTGCGCGAGCGCAACCTGGGGGTGATCGTGATCAGTCACAACCTCGCGAACGTGTTCGAGGTCGCCGACCGCATCTTCGTGCTGCGGCTGGGCCGGCGCGCCGGCGTCTACGAGGCCTCCGAGACGACCGAGGAGCAGGTGGTGGGAGCGATCACGGGAGCCACGGCCGACACGGCCGAACAGGAGAGGCAACTGTGAGGGTGGGAGATCCCGACGTAGCGGCGCCTGAGGCGGCCGGGGCGGAGGCGACCTCGCCGCGCGACCTGATGCGGCGCTTCCTGCAGGGCGACCTCGCCTCGCTGCGCGTGATCCTCGCGATCGCGCTGATCTGGATCATCTTCGACATCCAGAACGAACGCTTTCTCTCGGCGGCGAACCTCACCAACCTCTTCCTGCAGATCACCGCCGTCGGCCTGATCGCGATCGGCGTCGTGATGGTCCTCCTGATCGGCGAGATCGACCTCTCGGTCGGCGCGGTGAGCGGCCTCGCCGCCGCGGTGATGGCGGTGCTCAACGTCAAACACGGCTGGGGCACGGTGCCGGCGATCGCGATCGGGGTCGCGACCGGCGCGGCGATCGGCCTGCTCCAGGGCCTGCTCTTCACCCGCTTTCGCATCCCCTCCTTCGTCGTCACCCTGGCAGGCCTGCTGACCTGGCAGGGCGCCCTGCTGCTGGTGCTGGGCGAAACCGGCACGGTCAACCTCAGCAACTCGGGCATCACCGACCTCGCCAACACCTTCTACGGGCCCGCGGTCAGCTGGATCTTCGCCGCCCTTGCGATCGCCGTCTTCGCCCTCGTCACCCTGGGCGGGCACCGGCGGCGGCTGGCGGCGGGAGTGACCACCGAGCCGACGCCGCTGCTGCTCGCGCGGATCGTCGTCGTCGCGGTCGTGGTGATAGTCGCCGTCGCGATCCTCAACTCCGATCGCGGCTTGCCGCTCGCGCTGTTGATCCTGCTCGCCTTTGTGATCGGCTTCCAGATCTTGATCACCCGCACCGTCTTCGGCCGCCACCTCTTCGCCGTCGGCGGCAACGCCGAGGCGGCCCGGCGCGCCGGGATCGGGGTCGACAAGATCCGCGTCGTCGCCTTCGTGCTTTGTTCCTCGATGGCGGCCGTCGGTGGCATCCTCGCCGCTTCGCGCCTGCTCGCGGTCAACCAGAGCTCCGGCGGCAGCAACCTGCTGCTGGAAGCGATCGCCGCCCCTGTGATCGCCGGCACCAGCCTCTTCGGCGGTCGCGGCAGCGTCTGGTCGGCCCTGCTCGGCGCCACCGTGATCGGCTCGATCGCCAACGGGATGAACCTGCTGGCGCTCGAATCGTCGGTCAAGTTCATGATCACCGGCGGCGTCCTGCTCGCTGCGGTGATCGTCGACGCGGTCGCCCGCTCGCGCCGCCAAGCCGAGGGGCGCGTTTAGGAAGAGAAGAGGAGGGAGGCGCCGATTGCGCCGCCGAGGTCGCCGAGCTCGGCAATCACGGTCTTCGGGGGGTTGTCGGCGACGAAGATGTGCTTGCCCATCTCGCGCTCGATCTCGGCCGCATAGCGCTCGCCGAAGCGAACCCCGAGACCACCGCCGATCACCACCGCCTCGACGTCGAGCAGGTTGCAGGCCGAGGCGATCCCGGTGCCGAGATAACGCACGGCACGGCGGATCAGGCTCTCCGCCAACGGGTCCTTCTCGCGCAGGGCGTGCTCCCAGACACCGCTGGTGAGGCGGTCTTTGCCGCGCTTCTCCATGATGTGAAAGAGGTTGGTCTCGACCCCGGCAGCGTGTTCGCGCCGTGCCTTCGCCTCCATCGCCGCCCGGCCCGCGTATGCCTCCATGCAGCCGCGGCGCCCGCAGGGGCAGCGCGCGCCATTGCGCTTGACCACCATGTGACCGATCTCCCCGGCGGCCCCGCGGCCGAGCCAGGGCTTGCCGCCGAGGATGATGCCGCCGCCGACCCCGGTGCCCCACCAGACTCCGAGCAGGGAGTCGAAGTGACGGCCGGCACCGAGCTGGAACTCCCCTTCGACCGCGACCTGGACGTCGTTGCCGATCCGCACCTCGGTTTCGAGCGCTTTCGCCAGCGTTTCGCCGAGGGGAAAGCTGCCCTCCCAGCCGGGCAGGTTGCGGGCGCCGCTGACGATGCCCGTCTTGCCGTCGGCGTCGCCCGGGGAGCCGACACCGACTCCCTGCAGCTCGGCCGGCTTCACGCCCGCGGCCGAGGCCGCCTCGCGCAACGCGTCCTCCATCGCCCGCGCCACGTCAGCCGGACCGCCCTGCGTCGGCGTCGGATGTCGCGCTTCGCCGTGGACCTGGCCGGCGGCGTCGACGATCGCCGTCTGGATCTTGGTCCCGCCGAGGTCGATGCCGCCGCGCAGATCAGCCACGGCGCCAGTCTAAGGAGCCCCACTCTGGAAAGCTAGGCGCGTGAGCGGCGAGCAGACGGGTTGGCGCATCTGGTGGGCGAAGCGCCGCTGGTACGAGCGCAATCGGCGTCCGACGCGACGCTGGCGGCTGGCCCGCCACGCCGCCCGCGGCGGCTTCTACGTTCGCGAGCCGCTCGAGGGCGAGGCGCTTGAGGCGCTCGACGAGGGCCGGCTGCGGATCGGCGAAGGGACGCTGCTCGAGCCCGGCTGCTGGCTGACCCTGGCGCCGGAGGCGCGGATCTCGATCGGGGCCGATTGCTTCCTCAATCGCAACACGATGCTCGCGGCGATGGAGTCGATCGAGATCGGCGACCACACGATGTTCGCCAACGGTTGCTTCGTCGGCGACTCGGCGCACCGCTTCGACGACCCGGACACGCCGGTCACCCAGCAGGGATTCACGACCAAGGGCCCGGTCAGGATCGGCTCCAACTGCTGGTTCGGGGTCAATTGCGTCGTCACCAGCGGGGTGACGATCGGCGAGCGCTGTGTGATCGGCGCCAACTCGGTCGTCACCACGGACCTGGCGCCGGGCACGGTGGCTGCCGGAGCTCCGGCCAAGCCGCTGCGCCGGGTCGTTTGATCGATTGACCCACTGATCCGGTGGTCAATCGATCGAGTGGTGCAAATGCCAGGACGATTGGATCGTTTGCCCAATGTGACGAAATCCGCGCGAACCGTCGCAAGGGCGTGCCTATAATCCGTAGACGGCCGTGACCCCAAGGGCATGGACCAATGACTCTCGAACTCGTCGATCTTCCACGCGCAAAAGGCGATGTGACGCTCCTTCGGGGCAAGGATCAGCTTCGCGCTGCTCTGGCGCCGCTGCGCCGCGAGGGCAGCACGATCGGTCTCGTGCCGACGATGGGCTACCTGCACGAGGGGCACCTCTCCCTGCTGCGCGCCGCCCGTGCCGAGTGCGACGTGGTCGTGATGAGCCTCTTCGTCAACCCGACCCAGTTCGGCCCCGGAGAGGACCTCGACCGCTATCCGCGCGACGAGGAGCGTGATCTGCGCCTCGCGGCCGAGGCCGGTGCCGACTATGTCTACGCGCCGCCGGTCGAGGCGGTCTACCCCGCGGGCTTCTCCACCTACGTCGAGGTCGAGGGTCGTCTGACCGGCGTTCTCGACGGCGACGACGCTCGTCGCGGCTCCGGGCACTTCCGCGGCGTCACCACCGTCGTCGCCAAGCTCTTCAACACCGTCGGCCCCGACGTCGCCTACTTCGGCCAGAAGGACGCGCAGCAGGCCGCCGTCATCCGCCGCATGGTCCGCGACCTCGACTTCCCCCTGCGGATCGAGGTGCTGCCGATCGTGCGCGAGCCCGATGGCCTGGCGATGAGCTCGCGCAACGCCTACCTCGACGAGGAGGCACGCCGGCGCGCCGTCGCTCTCTCGGCAGCGTTGCGGGCGGCCGAGAGCGTGTCG
>DASZQM010000356.1:0-3711 GCA_035549645.1 Solirubrobacterales bacterium
GAGACGGTCGAGCGCTTCGGCGGCCTCGACATCGTCGTCGCCAACGCCGGCATCGCCCAGGGCCAGGTGGCGACCGCGCGGGGGATCTCGGTCGAGGAATGGGAGCGGGTCTTCGAGGTCGACCTGCTCGGCGTCTGGCGCACGGTGCGCGCCGCGCTGCCCCAGATCGTCGAGCGCAAAGGGCACGTCGTCGTCACCTCTTCGGTCTACGCCTTCGTCAACGGCGCCCTCAACAGCCCCTACGCGGTCGCCAAGGCCGGCGTCGAGTCGATGGGCCGGGCGCTGCGGGCCGAGCTGACCCCGCTGGGCGCGAGCGCCAGCGTCGCCTACTTCGGCTGGGTCGACACGAAGATGGTCCAGGACGCAACCTCGCGGCCCGGCTCCGAGCGCCTGCGGGAGAACACGCCCGCCTTCCTGCTCAAACGGATCCCGCCAAGCGAGGCCGGCGCCGCGATCGTGCGCGGGATCGAAGAGCGCTCGCCACGGATCTTCGCGCCGCGCTGGTGGCGCTACGTCTCGGCCCTGCGCGGCATCATCAACCCGCTGCTCGACCGGCGGATGGAGAGCGACCGACGGATGATCAAGACCGTGCTCGAGGTGGAGTCCGGCAGCGACGAACAGGGCGCAGCGGCGGTCGCCGCCACGGGTCGCTGAGAAGGCGGCACGCCCATGGCGACCTACGACCTGAGCGGCAAGGTGGCGCTGGTCACCGGCGCCGCCCGGGGCATCGGCTTCGAGACGGCGCAGCGGATGCACGCGCGCGGCGCCTCGGTCGCCGTCGTCGACCTCGACGCCGGCGAGGCGCGCGAGGCGGCGGAGCGGATCGGCGAGCGCGCGGTCGGGATCGGCGCCGACGTCACCGACGCGGGCGCGATGCTCGCTGCGGTGGCCGAGACCGTCGAGCGCTTCGGCGGGCTCGACCTGGCGATGGCCAACGCCGGCATCGCGCCGGAAGGATCCACCACGCGGACGATGCCAGCGGAGGAATGGGAGCGGGTGATCGACGTCGACCTGCTCGGCGTCTGGAACACCGTGCGCGCCGCCCTGCCGCAGATCTCCGAGCGCAATGGCCAGATCGTCATCGTCGCTTCCGTCGCCGCCTTCATGAACGGGATGATGCTCAGCCCCTACGCGGCGTCGAAGGCGGCGGTCGAGGCGCTCGGACGCTCGCTTCGGGTGGAGCTGGCGCCGTGGGGAGCGAGCGCCACGGTGGCCTACTTCGGCTGGGTCGAAACCGAGATGGTGCGACAGGGCCTGGACCGCGAGCAGGGCGGCAGGCGAATCCAGGAACTGCTGCCGAAGTTCTTCTTCAAGCGGATCCGCGTCGAGGAGGCGGCGACGGCGCTCGTGGACGGCATCGAGGCGAGAGCGCCACGGGTCTTCGCGCCGCGCTGGTGGCGCTACGTCTCGGCCCTGCGCGGCGTCCTCGGCCCGGTTCTCGACCACCGCATGGCGCGCGACGCCAAAATCGCCGCGGCACTGCGCCAAGCCGAGGCCGACAAGGCGGCGAAGTCGGCGACCTAGCCCGCCTGGCGAGTCAGCCGCTCGAGCAGGATCACGATCGACTCGTAGTCGGCGCCGGTGGCGCGGCCGAGGCCGATCTCGCAGGTGCGGTTGTTGGAGAGGCGGGCGTCGAAGCGGCGGCCGGCCAGCTCTTCGGCCTGGGGGCGGGTCGCGGCGGCCGTCAGCTCGGGATGGGAGATGCCGCGGTCGCCGGCGAAGCCACAGCAGGTCGCCGAGGGGGCGACGTAGACGTCATCGGCCAGCGCCTTGGCGAGCGAACGCAGGCGCGGCGCCAGGCCCATGTGACGGCTGGCGCAGGTCGGGTGCACGGTGGCCGAGCCGACCCGGCCAACGACCTGCAGCTTGGGCAGCAGGCGATCGTGGGCCCAGGCGACCGAGTCGAGGATCTCCAGCTTGCCGAGCCGCTCGGCGTTCTCCTCGCTGAGCACCCCCTCGCCCGGATCGGCGATCGCCTGCGTGCAAGACGCCGCGTCGATCACGATCGGCAGCGCCCCCTCCTCGCTCCACCCCCAGAGCTTCTCGACCATCTCGTTCGCCTTATGCGCGTGCGCCGCCCCGAAGCCCTTCGAGCCAAACGGCAACCCGCAGCAGCTCCCCGCAACGTCGTCCGGTATCCGCACCGGCATGCCCGCACGAGCCGAAACCGCCGCCAGGGCCTCGACTGGGTTTCCATCGAAGATCCGGTTGGTGCAGCTGGGCACGTAGACAGCGGCGACTGCGCTCTGGGGAGGAGAGGGTGACCCTCTCCCGACACTCCCCGCTTTTGTCGGGCGGGGGTCGCCCTCTCCTCCCCACCGTGCGGCCCCCGGCAGTCCCCGTCCCCGCTTCGTGCGTCGCGCCAACGGCCCGCCCAACCGCAGCCCCAGTCGCGAAGCTGCTTCGACCATCCTCCAGCGCTTGGCCGCGCCCAGCGCCGCCTTTTCGGCCCGCTCACCATGCTGCCCCTTGCGCAATTCCTTGACGAGGAGGCCGGTGTCGATCCCGACCGGGCAGGCGAGCTGGCAGGAGCCGTCGGCGGCGCAGGTCTCGAGCGAGTCGTACTCGTACTCCTCCTCCAGCGCCCGCCGCAGCGGCGAGCCCTCGGGCTGGCGGGCGATCTCGCGCCGCAGGACGATTCGCTGGCGGGGAGTCGTGGTGAGGTGGCGGCTGGGACAAACCGGCTCGCAGAAGCCGCACTCGACGCAGGTGTTCGCCGACTCCTCGATCGGCGGGGTCGTCTTCAGGTTCTGCAGGTGGACGTCGGGGTCGCGGTTGAGGACGACGCCGGGGTTGAGCACGCCGTCGGGATCGGCGAGCTGCTTGATCCGCCACATCAGCCCGGTCGCCCGCTCCCCCCACTCGCGCTCCACATAAGGGGCCATGTTGATCCCGGTCCCGTGCTCGGCCTTGAGCGAGCCGTCGTACTTGCCGACGATCAGCTCGACCAGCTTCGCCATGAAGGCCTCGTAGCGCTCCAGGTCCTCCTGCTTGGCGAAGTCCGGTGTGAGCATGAAGTGCAGGTTGCCGGCGGAGGCGTGGCCGGCGACGCCGGGCAGGAAGCCGTGCTCGCCGAGCAGCGCCTGCAGGTCCCGTGCGCCCTCGGCGATCCGCTCGGGCGGCACGCAGACGTCCTCGACGATCAGCGCCGTGCCGGGGATGCGGACGCGGCCGATCAGTCCGTGCAGGCCCTCGCGCACGCGCCAGGCGAGCTCGATCTCCTCCAGCTCGCGGCTGAAGGCGAAGGGCTGGATCGTCTCGTGGCCGGCCAGGATCTCCTCGGCCACGGCGACCTGGGCGGCGAGCTCCTCCTCGTCGGCACCGCCGTACTCGACCAGCAGCACCGCCGACTCCGGCGGCAGCTCCTTCCACTCCTCCGGTGCCCCGACCATGTTCCAGGCGGCGGTGATCAGGGCCGGGGCGACCATCAGCTCGACCGCCGTCGCGCCGCTGTCGACCAGCGCGCGCACCGCGCCGATCGCCTCCTCGATGCCGGGGAAGTGGATCCAGGCGGTGGTGGTGCGGGCGGGCAGCGGCACGGTCTCGAAGACCGCCTCGGCGACGAAGGCGAGCGTGCCCTCCGAGCCGACGACGAGGCGGCGGAAGATCTCCAGCGGCTCGTCGGCGTCGAGGAAGGCGCAGAGCCGGTAGCCGGTGGTGTTCTTGATCGCGAACTTGCGGCGGATGCGCTCGGCGAGCGCGGCGTCGGCG
>DASZQM010000357.1:0-3122 GCA_035549645.1 Solirubrobacterales bacterium
GTGGGCATCGTCAGGTAGGCGGTGGCGGGGTTGGCTTTGGGCGGGCCGATCGAGCATTTGGCCCAGCCGAAGGCAGGTTCGCTCTCCTTCAGGCAGTTGCCGCGCTGGGCGTCATGGGAGACCAGCCAGGGCGTCCCCCAGATCGTCAGCGTGAGCCGCTTGGTGTTGAAGAGCTGGGTTATTTCCTTGCTCTCCAAGGTGAGGCCGTATTCGCCATCGGCCTGACGCACCGCGGGGATGAAGGTGATCGGCGCTCCGTAGGGGGAGAGGCCGAGCTCCGACGGCGCGCCGGGCGGGGGCTGCAGGTTGAAGATGCCGAAGCTGCGGGTTTCCCCTCCACCCTGGGAGGTGGTGAGGGTGGCAACGCCGACCTGCGAGCGGTCGGGGCAGCTCTCCCCCGAGCGCGATTCTTCGAAGGGAGAGTTGCGAGGGGTGTGAAAGGCCGCCTGGGAGCAGACCGCCACCGCGGACGGGTTTTCGATCAGGCCCGGCGGCAGCTCGAAGGAGAGATCGCGGATGTCTGCTTCGGTGAAGTTGGGCCCTGCTTTGAAGCCGGCGCTGAGCGAGAGTGACGTCGGGTGGGCGCCGGCTTCGGTCTCGTCCACCCCGCCTTCGCCGAGGACCTGGGCCGAGAAGCCTTCACTGCCGGGGAGGAAGCCGAAGGCAGCTGCGCCGGTCGGCGCTGCGAGACCCAGGCAGAGCAGGCCGAGGCAGATCAGGTAGGCGAGGCGACCCCTCACTTCTTCCCTCCCTTATGGCCCTTGTGGTGGTGTTTGCCTTTGTGGTGCTTGCCGTGCTTCGGCTTCTTCTGCTTTTCCTTTTCGAAGTGGAGCGGCGGGTTTTCCGGGCCCTTGAGCAGGGTCCCCGGCGTCGGGTCTTCGGGCGTGGGTGGCAACGCCTGACAAGCATCCGCCTCGCAGGGGATCGGTTTGATCGCTTCGGGGAAGCCGCCGCCGACCCTGGCGTCGTAGACGTCGATCGAGCCCGGATCGGAGGAGACGAGCGAGCCGTCGGTGAGGAAGTAGGCATCGCTGCCGCTGGCCGAGGCGTCGAGGAAGGTGGCGCCTTCGGGGCTGCGCCCGGAGGAGATCAGGTTGACGCAGCCCGGGGCGCGCGCGCAATCGCCCTCGCCGGCGGCCTCCCACTGGTAGACGTCGGGGCGTTTGTTCGTGTCCTGCAGGTTGAGGTCGTCGGAGGACTGGAAGTAGAGGCGCTGGCCGTCGGCGGAGAGGGCGCGCGGCTTGTAGGCGAGTGGGCTCGAGCCGTTTTTCTGGGCGCCGGGCAGCGAGGCGGAGCCTTCGGGCCGTTCGCCGGTGGGGTTGCAGGACGCGCAGACGAGCTGAGCCGGTCCCCCACTTGGGGGCGAGCCGTAGATGAAGACCTCGGTCTGCCCGGCGTTTTCGTAGTCACCGAGTTCTTTGGCCGAGAGAAAGGCGAGGTGAGAGCCGTCGGCACTGACACGAGCGGCTCCGGTCGCCGGGGGGTAGTTGGCGGAGATGCCGGCTTCGGCACCGGCGGCAACCGTGGTCGTGGTCCCTTCCTGCCAGCGCTCGACCCCCGCGGCGTCCTGGAAGTAGACGACCGAGCCGTCGGCGGAGGCGCCCAGGACTCCCGTCACCCCCCCGCCCGGGGCGATGTCGGTCGAGGTGCCCGCGGCGGCTTCGTAGCGGTACAGGTGAGAGCCGTGGGTGAAGTAGGCGACGCCGCCGTTGGAGGAGGCGACCTGGAAGGCAGCGCCGCCACCGATCGTTTCCGGCAGCAGCTTGGTCTGCGAGCCTTCGCGCAGGTAGAGGGCGCCGTCTTCGAGCGTGGTGAAGTAGACGCGGGTGCCGTCGGTCGAGATCGCGCCAAGCGAGGCGGCGACCTCGGCTCCGGGAGTCCCGGTGGCTTCGCTCGGCAGGAGGTTCAAGAGCGTGAGCGCGCCCCCGCTCCACTCGTAGAGGTTCTGCTCGGCCGCGTTGCACTGGCCGGGGCCCGCGCTCACCTCGGTCGCGTCGGGCGTGAGCGCGGCGCAGCTGGAGATCACCAGGTGGGAGAGGTCCGAGGTGGCGGCGACCAGGCTTGCTTCGAAGTGTTCGGGGGTGACCGCGGAATGGTTGTGCTCCGCCTGGGTGATCAACGCCTGATAGGCCCCGGTGGTGTTGTCCCTGAGGTAGAGCTCGGGAAAGTCGGCCGGGGCGCCCGAGCCCGGCAGGGGCGCGGAAGGTTCGGGGCAGCCCGCCACGCCGCGGCAGGGTTCGCCACCGAAGAAGACCGAGCTGGAGAGCGATTCCGCGAAGAGACGGAATGGAGCGCCGTCCGGTTCGTCGCCGTAGGAGGCGGAATCGATCGGCGGCGATACGTTCTGCGTGGCCCAGCCGCCGCTCGTGCGGGTCGAGATGTACTGGCTCACCGGCGGGGCGCTCTTTGCCTGGGCGAAGGCGGTGGCCGAGGAGTAGGTGAGGGAGCTTCCCTGCGACGCCGCCTGGAAGTCGCCGCCGCCGAAGAGGGTGCCGGGGGCCTGGATCGCGCCACCGTCTTTGTCGACCGGCGAGACCATCTCCCAGGCCCGCCCGTCGGGAAGATGGAACACCGGTGCGGTTTCCTGAGTGGTGAAGGGGTGTTCCGGCCCGGTCGCGGTGCCGCTGGAGTTGGTGGCGACGACGCGGTAGAGGTAGCTGGTGAGCGGCGTCAGGCCACCGGCGTGCTGGACGGGTTCTTCGGCGCTGCCGAGGCCGAGCGGCGCCGAGCCCGACGCCGGCACTTTGCTCGCCCCCGTGAAGCCCGCTTTCGCCGCTTTCAGGTTGGCTTCGTCGGCGGCCTGAGCGATGAGTTCGAAGCGGTAGCTGCCCGCCGGGCCGGCCGAGTTGTTGATCTTGGTCCGCAGGTTGGCCGCGGTGGCATTGACTTCGGTTACCCAGGTGGCCTGGATCGTCGGAATTGCAGCGGCAGCGCTGCTTGCCCCGATGGCGAGGATGCCGATTGCGATAGCGACAGCAGCCAGGCATCGCGAGCCCGGCCATACCTTCTTGATACCCAAACTACCTTCCCCTCCCTGGGAAATAAACGGCTTCGTACATCATAGGGCACGTGTCCACCTCTGGGCAAAGGAGCGAGTTTGGACCGACGCTCTAGCCCCGGTG
>DASZQM010000358.1:0-2087 GCA_035549645.1 Solirubrobacterales bacterium
CCGAGCGAGATCGCCGTGGCGAAGGCGTTGAGCAGCCCGCGCATCGTCGAGCCCTCCTTGCCGATGTCGGTGAGGAAGATCTCGCCGACCGAGCCGTCCTCGTACTTGCCGGCGGTGATGTAGCCCTCGTGGCCGGCGATCGAGAACTTGTGGGTGATCGATTCGCGCTCCTGCGGCATCCGCTTGCGCACCGGGGCCGACATCTCCTGTTCGGCCTCGGCCTCCTTTTCCTCCTGGGCGTCGGTGCGCAGCGCCTGCGCCGTCTTCGAGCCGTCGCGGTAGATCGCCAGCGCCTTGAGGCCGCCCTTCCAGCCACGCGTGTAGGCGTCGGCGATGTCCTCGATCGTGGCGCTCTGCGGCAGGTTGACCGTCTTCGAGATCGCCCCGGAGATGAAGGGCTGGGTCGCCGCCATCATGTCGATGTGGCCGGTGTGGGAGATCGCCCGCTCGCCGACCGCGACGTCGAAGACCGGCAGGTGCTCGTCCTTGAGCCCGGGGGCGCCGATGATCGTGCCCTGCTCGGCGATGTGGGCATCGATCTGGTCGATCTCCGCCTGTGAGTAGCCGAGCGTCTCGAGCGCCAGCGGCACCGACTTGTTGACGATCGTCATCTGGCCGCCGCCGACCAGCTCCTTGAACTTGACCAGGGAGAAGTCGGGCTCGATCCCGGTCGTGTCGCAGTCCATCAGGAAGCTGATCGTCCCGGTCGGCGCCAGCACCGTCGCCTGCGCGTTGCGGTAGCCGTGCTCCTCGCCGAGCTCGACCGCTTCGTCCCAGGCCCGCTGGGCGGCCTCGAGCAGGTCGCCCTTGATCCCGGTCGGGTCGACGTCGTAGGAGGCGTCGCGGTGCATCCGCATCACGCCGTTGTGCGGCTCGCGGTTCTTCTCGTACTCCTCGTACGGCCCCGTAGCGCCGGCGGCGATCAGCGCCGACTGGCGGTAGGCGCGGCCGGTCATCAGCGCCGTGATCGCGGCGGCGACGTTGCGACCGGTGTCGGAGTCGTAGGGGAGGCCGTCGGACATCAGCAGGGCGCCGAGGTTGGCGTAGCCGAGGCCGAGCTGGCGGAACTTGTTGGCGTTCTCGGTGATCTCCTCGGTCGGGTAGCTGGAGAAGCCGACGACGATCTCCTGGGCGAGGAAGACGATGTCGACGGCGTGCTCGAAGTCGGCGACGTCGAAGCTGCCGTCCTCGCGGCGGAACTTCATCAGGTTGAGCGAGGCCAGGTTGCAGGCCGAGTCGTCGACGTGCATGTACTCGCTGCAGGGGTTGGAGGCGTTGATCCGGCCCGACTCGGGGCAGGTGTGCCAGCGGTTGATGATCGTGTCGTACTGCACGCCCGGGTCGGCGCAGCGCCAGGCGGCGTCGGCGATCTGGTTCATCAGCTCGCGCGCGTCCAGGGTCTTCACGGTCGAGCCGTCCGTGCGGGCGGTCAGGTGCCAGTCCTCGCCGGCCTCGACCGCCTCCATGAAGTCGTCGGTTACGCGCACCGAGTTGTTGGCGTTCTGGTACTGGATCGAGGTGAAGCCCTCGCCGTCGATCGACATGTCGAAGCCGGCGTCGCGCAGCGCCTCGGCCTTCTTCTCCTCGTCGGCCTTGCACCAGATGAAGTGCTCGATGTCCGGGTGGTCGACGTCGAGCACGACCATCTTCGCCGCCCGCCGCGTCTTGCCGCCCGACTTGATCGTGCCTGCCCAGGAGTCGGCGCCGCGCATGAAGCTGACCGGGCCGCTGGCGGTGCCGCCCTTGGCCAGCTGCTCCATCGAGCCGCGGATGTTGGAGAGATTGATCCCCGAGCCGGAGCCGCCGCGGAAGATCTTGCCCTCCTTGGTGTTCCAGCCCAGGATCGAGTCCATGTTGTCTTCGACGCTGAGGATGAAGCAGGCCGAGCACTGCGGTTTCTCCTCGAAGCCGACGTTGAACCAGACCGGCGAGTTGAAGGCCGCCTTCTGGTTGAGCAGGATCGAGGTCAGCTCGGCTTCGAAGGCCTCGGCGTCCTCGGCTGAGGCGAAGTAACCCCCGGTACGGCCCCACTCCGAGATCGTCCCCGCGACGCGGCCGATCATCTGTTTGACCGAGGACTCCCTTTT
>DASZQM010000359.1:0-18987 GCA_035549645.1 Solirubrobacterales bacterium
TGGGGAGGGTCCTCCAGACAAAAGCGGGGAGTGTCTGGAGGACCCTCCCCAGACTTCCGCAACCAACCCGCCGCAGAAGTAGCTTCAGGAAACCGGGGGGCGGGCGTCGGCCCAGGGGCGCTCGGCCTCGATCTGGGCGGCGAGGGAGAGCAGGGTTGCCTCGTCGCCGTGGCGGCCGACGATCTGGACCGCGAGGGGCATGCCGTCGGGGGCGAAGCCCATCGGGACCGACATGGCGGGGTTGCCGAGGTGGTTCCAGGGGACGCAGTAGGGATAGAAGCGGCTCATGCCAAGGACCGTGCGGATCGCGCCCCGGCCCTCCCAGCGGCGGATCGGCAGCGCGGTGCCGCCCATCACCGGGGTGACGAGCACGTCGACCGAGTCGAAGATCGCGTTGACGCGGGCCGCGTCGGCTTCGCGGCCGCTGGTCCGGGCCTTCTCGTAGAGGCCCCTGGGCAGGGTGCCGCCGAGACGGCCAAAGCCGCGGGTGCGCCGTTCCAGGCGCTCGGGGTGCGGCACTTCCCGCACCGTCTCGGCGACTCCGCCGAGGAAGCGGGCGGTGATGTTGTTGCCGATCATGCCCCAGTCGGGATCGCGCTGGCTGACCTCGTGTCCGAGTGAGCCGAGCAGCTCGGCGGCGTCGGCGACGGCGTCCTTGACCACCTGGTCGACCGTCGGCGGTGCCGCGGCGCGAGGCGGCAGCGTCGAGTAGGCGACGCGGAGCTTGCCGGGCGGCGTCTTCGCCGCCTCGACGAAAGGCCGGTCGGGCGCGGCGGGAGCCTCGGGCTCGCTCGAGCCACCGGAGGTCACGTCGAGCCAAAGCGCCGTGTCGAGCACGTTGCGGCTGAGGCAGCCGAGGACGGCGAGACCGCCCCACCCTTCCAGCAGAGGCGCCAGCGAAATGCGCCCCCGCGAGGGCTTGAGGCCGAAGAGTCCACACGAGGCGGCCGGGAACCGAATCGAGCCGGCACCGTCTCCGGCGGAGGCGATCGGGACGAGCCCGGCGGCGACCGCCGCGCCCGAGCCGCCACTGGAGCCGGCGGGCGTGCGCTGCAGGTTCCAGGGGTTGCGGGTCACGCCGTAGGTGGCGGACTCGGTGAAACCGCACGCCGCCAGCTCCGGCAGCAGCGTCAGCCCGATCACGATCGCGCCGGCCTCGCGCAGCCGCCGCACCATCTCGGAGTCCTGCTTGGCGGGCTCGGTGAAGCCGTCGGTGCCGTGCGTGTTGATCTCGCCGGCCACGTCGACTTCGTCCTTGATCGCGATCGGCACGCCGAGCAGCGGCCGCTCCTCCCCCGCCCGCAGCCGCGCCTCGGCCTGCTCGGCCTCGAGCAGCGCCTTTTCGGCGAAGACCTTGCGGAAGGAGTTCAGCTGCGGGTCGAGGCGGGCGATCCGGTCGAGGTGGAACTGCACCAGCTCGCGCGGCGAGACCTCGTGCTTTCGCACCATCTCCGCCTGCTTGGCCGCGCCCGCGAAAGCGAGATCGTCACCCATGCGGCAAGCCTATAGAGCCATCGTCAGGTCGGTTCGGGCTCTGGCTCGGGCGTGGCGCCGCCGGCCTCGAAGCTGAGGTCGGGCAGGGCGCGGTCGAGCCAGGAGGGGAACCACCAGTTCCAGCCGCCGAGCAGCTTCATCGCGGCGGGTACGAGGATCAGGCGGACCAGAGTCGCGTCGAGCGCGATCGCCACCGCGCAACCGAGGCCGAGCTCCTTGATCGAGGGCACCCCGGTGAGCACGAAGACGGCGAAGACGCAGGTCATGATCAGCGCCGCCGAGGAGATCGTGCGGGCGCTGGTCGAGAGGCCTTCGGCGACGGCCCGTTCGTTGTCGCCGTGCTCGAGGTAGTGCTCGCGGATGCGGGACATGAGGAAGACCTCGTAATCCATCGAGAGGCCGAAGACGATGGCGAAGATCAGCGGCACGTTGATCGTGTCCAGGGCACCCTGGTTCTCGAAGCCGAGCAGGCTGTCGAACCAGCCCCACTGGAAGATCGCGACGAGTACGCCGAAGGCGGCTCCGATCGAGAGCAGGTTCATCAGCACCGCCTTCAGCGGCAGCAGCAGCGAGCGCAGCATCACCATCAGCACGACGAAGCTGAGCGCGAGGACGAAGAGGACGATCTTCCACATCGAGCCGCTGACCTGGGCACGGGCGTCCTGGCTGCGCGCGGTTTCGCCGCCGACGTCGACCGTCGCCAGATGGGCCAGTGCGGTGGCCGGCACCACCTTGTCGCGCAGGCGCTCGACCAGGGAGATCGTCGCGTCGGACTCGCTCGGCGTGCTCGGGGTGGCCTGGATCAGGACGCTGTTGCCGGCGTAAGAGGGCCGGGTCACAGCGCTGACACCGGGTGTCGACCCGATCGTGCGGGTGAAGCCGGCGACCGCGGCGCGATCGGGGCCGCTGCCGTCGCTGAAGGAGGCGACGATCTGCACCGGGTCGGTGCCGCCACCGAGCTGCTTCGAGGCCAGTTCGTTGCCGACCCGCACGTCGCTGCTCTTGGGGAACTGCTTGATCGCCTGCGTCCCGGTTTCGATCGAGAGCAGCGGGATCGCCAAGGTCAGCAGGACGGCGGAGACGCCGATCACCGCGACCCAGGGACGCGCCATCACTCGAGCGGTCCAGCGCACCCAAAACGCCTCGCGTTCCGGACGCTCGCGGCGCAGGCCCTTGAACGGGCGCCCGATGAAGGTCAGCGCCCTGGCGACGATGCCGCCGGGCAGCACGCGATCGCCGAGCATCGCGATCAGGGCGGGCAGCAGGGTCGTCGCGGTGAGGATCGAGATCGCGACCACCGTCATCGCCCCCAGCGCCATCGAGCGCAGCGCCTGGTTGTTGACCATCCAGAGGCCGGCGAGGGAGACGATCACGGCGAGGCCGGAGAAAGCCACCGCCAGCCCGGAGGTCGAGAGCGCCTCGGCGCGGGCGGCATCCTGATCGAGACCGCGGGCACGCTCCTCCCGGTAGCGGGCGAGGATGAAGAGCGAGTAGTCGATCGCCACGCCGATCCCGATCATCGAGGCCATGTTGGTGACGAAGACCGAGGTCTCGATCTGCTGGGAGAGGAAGTAGATCAGGGCGCCGGTGACGATCACGCTGACGAAGCCGAGCACCAGCGGCAGCACTGCCGCCGCCAGCGAGCCGAAGACGACCAGCAGGATGATCGCGACGATCGGGAAGCCACCGGCCTCCGCTTTGGAGAGGTCTTCCTTGGAGAGCTCCTGCATGCCGGCCCAGATCGTCGGCTGGCCGGCGAGGTAGGTGGTGACCCCATCGACAGCCGTGCCGGGTTCGAGGTCTTCGCGCAGTTCGGCCGCCGAGTCGATCTGGCGGTCGGAGGACTTTTCGCTGAAGAGCGGCAGCATCGCCGTGTCCGAGCGCTGCAGGGCCAGCTCCGCGCGGCGGGCGGTCGCCGCCGGCAGGCTGACTTCGTCGAGACCTGCGACCGCCTTGCGGACCCGGCCGACGGCAGCGGCGCGCTGGGCCTTGTCGGCACCGGGTTCGGCCCGCAGCAGCACGGCCATGTTCCCGCTTTCGTCGCCGAAATCGCTCTTCAGCGAGTCGCTGACCGCTTTCGATTCGCTGCCGGGAACGTCGAAGCCGCCCCCGGTCAGGTGATCGGTCTGGTGCTGCGCGAGCGGCAGCGCCAACACAACGACCACGACCCAACCCGCAAGCACCCAGCGGCGGCGGCGCCCCAGGAACCCGGCGAGTCTGACCATGAAGTCACGCATTGGCTGGACAGCCAGCCTTTCGCAACCGCAACTAGTCGTCTGTGAGCCCGGTCACGCCTATCCCATCTATGTAGAAGCGAGGCTGCGGCGGCTCAGAAGGGCTGGCTAGAGCGTGGCTAAGTCAGGCTGCGAACTCGCCCCCGGCCAGAGCTTTGATCCCATTGGTCGTAAGCAACGACCCGGGAGGCCAGACAAAAGAGGGCGTTACGGGCCAGATGCGCCTCACGGACGGAGCAAGCCCTGGACTATGGACGAAGTCCTCAGAGGCGCTGTCGTCCCCGTAGACCCTGAAGACTTGGACTACAAGATCAAGCACGCTAATGGTGCCGAGGTATCCGTCAATCTGATCTTCGTCGGCGGTTTCGAGGTCTTCTTCGATCCCATTGACGCGGAAGAAGCCTGACGGGGCCTGCCCTTTCGACCAAGCGGCTCCTGCGGTGTAGACCCGCACGCAGGACGGCGGCTCAAGCTCCTGGCCGGTCTCAAAAATTGCTTCGTAGTCGGCGTCCAGAACAAGGCGTCTTGGCATCACGCGGCTCATGACGAGCAGCTTCAAGACGGCCCATGCGGCAATAGTCGTCTGCCCGCCAGCGTGAAGTTCTCGCTGACCCCCGCGAAGGAGATGTTCGGTAACCGATTTCATCGCATCCTCGATGCGATGCATCCAGCCGGTATTGCAGGGTTCGCAAACGTCCTTGACGGTCAGATCAAATAGGCGAAGTTCAATTTTGCGGATCTCGCCCAGATGGGAATCGGCCATCGAGTAGACGACTTTCTGGTTAGCAAGGGCATCCGGCAAGAGTTTGCGAACCCATTCGGGCCACAGGTGCTCCTTGCTCATCTTCTGGTCGGTGCGACCGCAAAAGACGCAGCGCTTGTCCGTGGCTTTCCTGCTCATTGATTGCGCGGCAGGGTACTGGCGAGTACCTGTCAACCGACTTGACAACCGCCGATCTGTCAAGTAGCTTTACACCATGCCACCGGCCAACCGCCACGAACCGAGGCGAGCCAAGTCCTCGCACTCGGACTACTCCGTCACGGAGTTCCTGCGGGACTTCCCCGACGATGCCGCCTGTCTGGAGCATCTTTGGCGGTCTCGCTACTCGCCCGATGGCGAACACGCCCACTGTCCTCGCTGCGACGCTGAGAAGGTCTTCAAGCGCTACGAGACCAAGCAGCAGCGGCAGTCTTGGACCTGCACGGCCTGTGGCCTTCACGTCCATCCCACGGCCGGGACGATCTTCCATCGCTCCTCGACCTCGCTGCGGCTCTGGTTCCACGCCATGTACTTGATGACGAGCACTCGTTGCGGCATATCTGCCAAGCAGCTAGAGCGGGAGCTTGGAGTCCATTACAAGACCGCCTGGCGCATGTTCAACAAGATCAGGAACGAGCTGATGGCCGAGGATGAGGCCCGGACCCAGCCGCTTCGAGGGAAAGTCGAGGTTGATGAGACCTCTTGGGGCGGAAGGCCACGGCGCAAGCTCACCCGCGCCGAGGCAGCGGTGTTCCGTGAGGCCAAGACAACTGTGCTCGGGATGGTCGAGCGCGGCGGGCGCGTCCGGGTGCGGGTCATCGCCTCCCGGCGAGGCGAGCCGCTGAGTGAAGCCGTGCGGGCGAACGTCAACCCGGACTCCTTCATCTTCACCGACGACTGGCGCCCCTACCGGCCGCTCTCAAGAGAGTTCGCAGGCCATAGACTCGGCAGGCTCCTACGTTGTGGGAGATATCCATACGAACACCATCGAGGGCTTCTTCGGCAACCTCAAGACCGGGATGCGCGGTGCCTACAAGGTCGTTTCTGACAAATGGCTCCAGTCCTACCTGGACGAGTACGCCTGGCGCTACAACGAACGGCACCGGGACGGCCGCTCAATGTTCCATTCCCTGCTGAATGAGGCGGCGCAGCGATGAGCGAGGCGACCATCCTGCGAAGCATCCGGGGCGCGGCCAAGCGTCGCGAGAAAGCCGACGCCGCCAAACGAGAGGCAACCACCGACCTGCGCCGCTACTGCGAGGAAGCCCGCGAGGCGGGTGTCTCAATCACCCAGATTGCTTCTGAAGCCGGCCTTTCCCGCCAGGGCGTTTACGACTTGCTGGCGGAGCGACCTTAGCCAGGTCAGCGTCGAACTCGCCTTTGCTCGGAACGGGAATCTCAAGTCCCTTGTCGGTCTTCTGCTTGCGCTGACTTCGCGGCACTTGCTCAGGGTAGCGCCGACGAAGGAAGGGACGACAGGGCGAGAGCTTTTCGCGCTCTCACCCCGTCATGACCGTCCCCACTTCTCCTTAGCGCTTGAGTGCTTTGCACTTATCGCAGAGGGGGCGGCCACCTTTCCCTGACTTTTTGTGCTCCGGTTTGATTCGCCTGCCGCTAGGACAAGCATCATTGTTGTGATGGACTTTTCGCCCGGACTCAGCCGAGTCCGTGTGGTACGGATTGCGCTTTGCCATTCCCGCCTAGCCGCGCTGGCGCTGAACAACGAGCACAAGGCTCCCTACCGAAATCACAACGCCGAGAACTGCCAGCCAAAGCTCCTTTTGATTAGGAGACATGGGGACTTCCTTTCTTGCTCTATTTGCCCCCGGCCGCGCCACGCCAATGGACGGTCGTTAGGGCCTTGAGGGATTCAATTTAGAAACGGGTGCGGACACTCCAGCACCGACCGAAAGCCCCGATATATCTATGCCGCTTCCAATTTGCTCTGACGGGGCCGCTTCCCGCCACGCCAAGACCTTTCAGGGGAGCGGCCCCAGCTATCTGTCGTGAGCGTTGAAGCTGCCTCGCTGAATCTCCGCAGGCGTCCACGCGATTCCCTCAAAGAACTCTCCGGGATAGACCCCCAGAGTCCCGGCGAGCTTGACGATGGTGTCCGCCTTCGGGCAGCGCTTCCCGCGCTCGATCTGGCTGATCTCCGTTCGGTGGAGGTCGGCGCGGATCCCCGCCTCCTCCTGCGTGAGACCGGAGCGCTCACGTAGGCGCGCGGCGTTCCTGCCGAACTGCTGTGCCACGGCGTTCACGACAACTCCAGCCAGTCGAAGTGACGAGCGGCAAGCGTTGGCAGGACGAAATCGCCCTCCTGCCAGACCAGGCCGACCGCGCTGAGGTTGCTAACGGCTCGGTGAATCTCTTTGCCCTTGTCGGTGCCGAGCGTGTATCTCAGCCCTTCTCGGGTGATCTGCGCCGGGAACTCAAAGAGGAGAAGCGACAGCACGGCGCGCTGCGTCGGCTTGTCCTCGCGCTCATCAGCCGAGCGCTGGCTAGGGTTGGCCTGCATCGGAAGGTTCCGCCTTTCGGTGCCACGGCCCCCGGCTGTTCCACCAGCGCGGGGGCCATTTGTTTGGACTGAGGCGGAGAAGCTAGGCCGGGAAACGGCTGGAAATTGCTTCTACATAGAAGGGATAGGCGTGAGCCCGGTCACGCCAGCTACCAGCGCGAGGAGCGGTTGCGGGCTCGGCGCTTCAAGACCGTGTAGACGACCCAGCAGCAGAGGAGGAAGACGCCGGCGAAGGCGATGCCGTTGAAGTACTTGCCGTCGGATGTTTCTTCGATCGAGACGACCAGGGCACCCGTGGCGATGAAGCAGAAGAGCAGGGGCACTCCCCACATGAAGGGGATCATCGGTGTGGCCCCTCGCGGCTCAGCTGTCGGAGGTGAGGAGGAAGCGCCCGGAGGCGGCCGCTACAGCCAGGCCGCCGCCGATGTCGCGGCTGGTGTCGGAGAGGGCCTGGAGGGCGAAGCCGTCGGCTATCGCGAAGAGGTAGGAGACGATCTCCTCGGCGTCGTAGCGGAGCTTGAGGACTCCCTCGCGCTCCTTGGAGCGGAGGACCTCGGCGACGTGGGAGCGGGTGCGCTCGAAGAGCTGGCCGACCTCGTGCTGGATTTCCGGATTGCGGCGGCCGGCGCTGAAGAGCTCGTAGAGGAGGAGGAAGAAAGCGGGCTCGTTCTCGATCAGGTCGGTGAGGCTGGCGAGCAGGACGTCGATCACGTCGTCGACGGTCTCGGCTTTGGCCAGCGGCTCGTCGAGCCGGGCGACGCGGATCTCGGCGTCGCGGCGGACGACCTCGACCAGCAGCCGCTCCTTGGTGCCGAAGTAGTAGTGGAGCAGGCCGCGACTGACGCCCGCCTCGCGGGCGACGTGCTCGAAGGTCGAGCCGGCGGCGCCGCGCTTGGCGACGCTGTCGCGCATCGCATCGACGATGCGCTGGGCCTTCTCGCCGCTGAGCTCGCGCTCCTTTGTCGCCGCCTCCATGGGTTCAGTCTAGTGGCGGCTAACGACGAGGCTCGGGCGCCGGCAGGCAAGAGCCTGCCGGCACTGGGAAGCCCTCAGGAACCGTTGATGGAGGTCGTGCTGGTGTACTCGAACTCCTCCTCGGCGCCGAAGAGGGCGTCGAGGACGGTCTTGCGAGCACCCTCGCTGAGGATCAGCGCGACCGTGGCACCGACCAGAGCGAGCAGCAGGAGCCGGCCGAGACCGCCCTTGCGCTTCTTCTTCGGCGCCCGCAGCGCTTCGGTGGCGTCGCGCAGGTTCTCGGCGGCGACCTTGAGGTCCTTCTGGACCTTCTTGTCGCTGGTCACGGCCTTGACCGTGCTGCCGTTGCTGGTCGCACGACCGTAAGCGCCCTTCGCCGCTTCAAACGCGTTCTTGAGGCTGTCGCGCAGTTCTTCGTCCTCGATCAGCCGCTGCACGTAGGGGTTCTCGCGGGCGGTCGAATAAAGGTCGGCGGCCTGGGTCGCCTTGGTCTTGCTCATGCCATCTCCTCGCTGAATTCTCTCCTGGGGACCTCAGAATAACTCGCTTCGAGCGGCGGGCGTCAGCCCGGGCCGATGCCATCGAGGAGTACCCCGTTGGTGCGGAAGCCAAGCTCGGCGTTGCGGATCGTGCGCAACCGCAACGGCTGCAGCTCGGGGCCCGGGGTGGCGAAGCGGCGCACGTAGAGGCGGCCGACCTTCTCGTAGCCGGCTTCGCGGAAACCGGGCCCGAGCAGCCTTGCCGGCGGTGGCGGGGCCGGTCCGTCGGAGATGAAGTCGACTTCCCCGACCCACCAGGCGAAGCCGTCGGAGGGCTGGACCTGGAAGGAACCGGTCGAGAGGTAGTAGCGCAGCGAAGCCTCGCCCAGGGTCCAGGTGACCATCGCCCGTGGCGTCGTCGGTTCCCCGATCGCGTCGGCAACGGCGTGCCAATCGGGCCGCTGCAGCGCCGGCGAGAGGCTGGCCCAGATCGAGAAGCCGAGCGAGTAGGCGACCAGGACGGCGGCGAGGGCAATGCCGCGGCGACGGGCGGCGGGAAGGCTGAAGCCGATCGCCAGCGCCACCAGCAGCGGCACCAGGGCGGGCAGCAGGTTGCGGGCCAGCACGTAGTCCTTTTTCGGATCCAGCAGCCCGATCGCGAGCGGCAGGACGAAGGTCACCGCGGCAAGCGCGAGGAGGAGGGTGGCGCCGCGGCGTTCGCGCCGCCCGCCGCGCAGGAAGACCAGGGCGAGGCCGGCGATCGCGACCAGGCCCGGGAGCACGGCCAGCAACGGGTGCTCGGGCCGGGCGATGATGTCGCCGGTCTCGCCGATCGCAAAAGTCAGCCCGGTCTCCCAGAGGCGGTGGCCGAGGCTGAAGTTGCCGATCCATTCGGCATGGGCGAAGGAGGACTGGTGGACGACCAGGGGCGCCAGCAGGACCCCCACCCCCGCGACGATCCAGACGCCGGGGAAGGCGCCGCCGCTCTCCTTCCCCCGCCGTCGCAGCAGCCAGAGCGCCTCGGCCGCGATCGGGAAGACGGCGAAGTAGTGGGTGGCGAGAGCGAGAGCCGAGGCGACCCCCCAGCCGATCGAGTCGCGACGCCGGCCGTGATCCAGAGCCCGCACGAAATAGAGCAGTGAGATCGCGGTGAGCAGGACGAAGAGCGAGTAGGCGCGCGCCTCCTGCGAGTACCAGAGCAGCATCGGGTTGAAGGCGACGAGGGCCGCGGCGAGGATGCCGGCGCGACGGCTGCTCAGCTCGGCGCCGATCAGGTAGGCGACCGGCACGGTGGCGACGCCGGCGAGCGCCGAGACCGAGCGCAGGCCGAACTCCCCGGTCCCGGTCACCTGCGTCCAGAGCCAGGCCACCGCGTAGTAGAGCGGCGGCGCCGACTCGCTGAAGCTGACCGCATCCATCGCGTGCCAGAAGCCGTCGCGCAGGACGCGGCTGGCGGTGACGATCTCGTCGTGGTGGTAGCTCTGCACTCCCAGCGTGGCGAAGCGCAGCGCCGCGGCGCCGAGGGTCAGGCCGGCGACGATCCAGAAGGCGCGCGAGCGGGCCCGCACCATCTCGCCGAGCGCTTCCAGGTAAGTCGAGAAGATGCTGCGACGGCGCAGCGTCCCGGCGGCCTCCATCCGGCTAGGCCAGCGCGGCGTCGAGTGCCTTGGAGACCCGGTCCACGTAGACGAACTCCAGCTCGCTGCGCTCGTGCTCGGGAATCTCCGCCACGTCGCCTTCGTTTCGCTCCGGCACCAGCACCCGCTTGATCCCGGCTCGCTGCGCGGCCAGCGACTTCTCCTTCAAGCCGCCGATCGGCAGGACCTGGCCGGTCAGGGTCACCTCGCCGGTCATCGCGACATCGTTGCGAACGGGGCGGCCGCTTATCAGCGAGCCGAGAGCGACGGTCATCGCCACGCCCGCCGAGGGCCCGTCCTTGGGCACGGCGCCGGCGGGCACGTGGATGTGGATGTCGTGCTTGGCGAACCAGTCCTCGGCGAGGTCGGGGGCGATCTCGCGCCAGTGGCCGCGCACGTAGGAGAGCGCCGCCTGCGCCGACTCGCGCATCACGTCGCCGAGCTGGCCGGTGATCGTCAGCTGGCCCGAGCCCGGCATCGAGGTCGCCTCGATGAAGAGCACGTCGCCGCCCGTCGGGGTCCAGGCGAGGCCGGTGGCAACGCCCGGGTCTTTGGTCCGCCGCCGCTGCTCGGCGAAGACGCGACGGCGGCCGAGCAGCTCGCGGGCGCGTTTGGCCGAGATCGTCACCTTGCCCTTGACCTTGCCCTCGGCGACGTCGCGCGCGACTTTGCGGCAGACCGTGCCGATCTGGCGCTCCAGGCCGCGTACGCCCGCCTCCCGCGTGTACTCCTCGATGATCGCGACCAGCGCCGGGTCGGCAAATGCGATCTGCGACGACTTCAGGCCGTTGGCTTTGATCTGCCGCGGCACCAGGTAGCGGCGGGCGATGTTCTTCTTCTCCTCGAGCGTGTAGCCGGCCAGCTCGATCGTCTCCAGCCGGTCCTGCAGCGGTCCCGGGATCGTGTCGAGGACGTTTGCCGTGGCGATGAACAGCACCTCGGAGAGGTCGAACTCGAGGTCGAGGTAGTGGTCGCGGAAGGAGTCGTTCTGGGCCGGGTCGAGCACCTCGAGCATCGCCGAGGCGGGGTCGCCGCGGAAGTCGGCGCCCATCTTGTCGAGCTCGTCGATCATGAAGACGGGGTTGCGGGTGCCGGCGTCGCGCAGGGCGCGCACGATCGTCCCCGGCAGGGCGCCGATGTAGGTGCGGCGATGGCCGCGAATCTCGGCCTCGTCGCGCACGCCGCCGACCGAGATGCGCTCGAACTCGCGGCCGAGGGCACGGGCGATCGAGCGGCCGAGGCTGGTCTTGCCGACGCCGGGCGGGCCGACGAAGCAGAGGATCGGCCCGGGCGATTCGGGATTGAGCTTGCGCACAGCCAGGTACTCGAGGATGCGGTCCTTGATTTTCTCCAGGTCATAATGGTCGGCGTCGAGGACCTCGCGGGCGTGGGCGATGTCGAGGTTGTCCTCGGTTTCGACCGACCAGGGCAGCTCGGTCAGCCACTCCAGATAGGTGCGGATGACGCCGTGCTCGGCCGCCGCCGGCGGCAGTTTCTCCAGCCGCGACAGCTCGCGCTCGGCGGCCTTCAGCGCGTGCTCGGGCAGTTTCGCCGCCTCGATCTTCTCGCGCAGTTCGTTGACTTCGGCCTGCTGCTCGTCGCCCTCCCCCAGCTCGTCCTGGATCGCTTTCATCTGCTGGCGCAGGAAGAACTCGCGCTGGCCTTTGTCGATCTCGGACTGGACCTGGGTCTGGATCTGTGTGCCGAGCTGGACCACCTCGAGCTCGCGGGCAAGGATCTGGGAGAGGTGGCGCAGGCGGGCGACCACGTTCAGCTCCTCCAGCAGCTGCTGCTTCTCCTCGACCGAGATGCGCAGGGCGCCGGCGATCAGGTGGGCGAGGGCGGCGGGGTCGTCGAGATTTGCGACCGCCATCTGCAGCTCCTCGGGCAGGTAGGGAATCTGCTCGATGATCTCCGAGAAGGTGCGCTGCACGTTGCGGGTCAGCGCCTCCAGCTCCTGGCCGTCCTCGACCACGTCGGGCAGCTCGGCGATGCGAGCGACCAGGTACGGCTGCTCGGCGACGTAGGGGCCCAGCTTCACCCGCTGGGTGCCCTGGACGAGCACGCGCAGGGTGCCGTCGGGGACCTTGAGCATGCGGGAGACGACGCCGACGACGCCGACGTCATGGAGGTCTTCGGGGCCGGGCTCGTCGAGCTCGGGGTCGCGGGAGGCGACCATCGCCAGCATCCGGTTGGCGCCAAGTACGTCGTTGACCAGTTTGATCGAGCGCTCCTGGCCGACGGCGAGCGGGGTCAGCGTCTCCGGAAAGGTGACGGTCTCGCGCAGCGGCAGGACCGGCAGGGCGTCGGGCAGCGGCTCGGAGGCGCGGATCGCGTTTTCGGCGTCGATCGAGTCGACCACCTCGAGCACGGGGCTGCCCTCCATCAGCGCCGCCTCCCGCCGGCCACTGCTACTCCCTTCCGATCGGGACGCGGCGGGTCGTCTCGTTCGGGTCGCGCAGCGGCAAGTCGATGCGCAGCACGCCGTCTTCGTAGGTGGCGGTGGCCCGCTCCGGGTCGACGTCGACCTGCAGCTCGACCACGCGACGGAAGGGGCCGGAGGGAATCTCGACCTGCTGGTAGACGCGGCCCTCGGTCTCCTGCACGTGGCGTTCGCCGACGATCGCCAGCTGCCTGGTGCCGACCTCGATCCCGACCTCCTCGAGCTCGACCCCGGCGAGGTCGACCTTCACCACCGCCCGCTGCGGATCGCCGCAGTAGTAGACGTCGACGTTGGGGGTGAAGCCCCTGCTCCTACGGGAGACGTAAGTGGTCCGCGCCCACGCGTATAGGTCCCGCTCCGGCATAGGTGTGAAACATAGCCAGCCTCGCGCCCTTGCGGGGCGATTCAGCTCAGGCGGTGCTCCGCGCCGGCGAGGCCCAGCGCGGCGGGCGCATCAGCAGCACCGGCTGCTTCGGCGGCACCAGGCCCTCGGGGCGGTTGGGGCGGAAGGTCGCGCAGGGCTCGCCCAGATCGAGGGCACAGAGGAGGTTCTTGTGGAAGTAGCACTCCTCGCAGCTCGGCTTTTTCTGCTTGCGCGGCACGGCGGCGATATTGCCATCGTCGTGACGCTTTCGTGAGGGGCGATTCCGCAAAGCGCAACGTTCTTGACACAGTCTCGTCACAGCTTCCCCGCGTCTTGCGGGGAAGCCGGCAAAGGGCGTCGCTACCATTCGCCCCTGGATGGAGTCCTCCAGCCGGACCGACAAGCTCGCCGCCTCGCCACAGCTGTTCGAGAGCGACTTCCTCAACTTCTTCTCGCGGGTGCATCCCTCGATCCCGGCGATCGTCTTCGTGCCCGTGATCGTGGCGATGGAGTGGCTCGGCGCCGACCGCGGCTACGCGGTCTGGCAGCTGCTGCTGCTCAGCCTCGGCGGGATCGGCATCTGGACGCTGACCGAGTACTGGCTGCACCGGCTCGTCTTCCACTGGGAGCCCGACAACGCCTTCGGCCGGCGCATGCACTTCATCATCCACGGCATCCACCACGACCATCCCAACGACAAGCTGCGGCTGGTCATGCCCCCCGCCGTCTCGATCCCGCTGGCGGCGCTCTTCTTCTTCGCCTTCACGCTGATCTTCGGCACGCCCGCGGCCTACCCGCTCTTCGGCGGCTTCATCCTCGGCTACCTCTTCTACGACTACACGCACTACTACGTGCACCACTTCGTCCCCAAGTCCGACTTCGGCAAGCGCCTGCGCGAGCAGCACATGCGCCACCACTTCCAGGACCACCGCTACGGCTACGGCGTCTCCTCGCCGATCTGGGACGTCGTCTTCCGCACCCTGCCCAAGAAGCGCAACCACTAGCCGTGACCAGGGGCGCGAAGGGCGATCTCGAGCTCGAAGCGGGCGTCGGGGTCATCGAGCTGGTCACCCAGGAGCTCGCGCAGGCGGGCGAGGCGGTAGCGGGCGGTTTGCGGGTGGATGTGCAGTTCTGCCGCCATCGCGACCGAGTTGCCGCGCTGGCGCACGTAGGCGAGGGCGGTCTCGCGCATCCGTTCCCGGCCGTTCTCGGTCAGGGACTCCAGCGACGAGAGCCGGTGGGCGGCGATCCGCTTTGGCAGCGTCCCGCCCTCGAGAATGGCGAGGTCGCCGAGGTGATCGTCGGCTTGGAGCAACCCCTTCGCGGGCCCAAGCCCCGCCTCGTGCGCGCGCAAACCGGCCTTCGCCAGCTGCCACGATTCGCGGGTCTGGTCGGGAGGCCCAGCAGGCCCAAGCGCCGCGGCCCGATCGCCGACCGCCCGCGAGATCTCCGCGGACCGGCCGGGGCCGGCGGGATCGGGAACGAGAACGCAGCCGATCCCTTCGAAGCTCGCGCTCAGGGCATCGCTGGAGAGCCTGCGGGCGATCGGACCGAGGTCGTCGACAGCACAGGAGAGCACCGCCAGCACCCGTGGCACCTTCCAGCCGGCGGCCCTTCCCGCGGCACGGACGTCGGCGAGCGGCGCGGCGGGCTCGCGCATCAACGAGGCCAGCACCTCCTCGCGACGCCGGCGGCGCAGGTCCTCGTGCTCGGACTGCGCGGCGGCGTAGCCCTCGACCGAGTCGGCCGAGAGCTCGTCGATGTAGGCGAAGATCGCCTCGGCGAGGAGGCTGAGCACCTCCGCGTCCAGCCCTGCCTCGCGCCCCACCCGGGCGAGATGCCGCCAGGCGACGCGGGCGCCGACCCGGTAGGCGGACTGCAGCGAATCCAGCGTGCGCCCCTGCCGCAGCTCGCCGCGCCCGAGCGCGACGTAGACCTCGCGACCGAGGCCGCGGCCGGCGTCGGGGTCGCGAATCAGGGCGACGAACTGACTCAGCGCCTCCCCCACCCCGGTGCGGATCCCACGCCCGAACCGCCCCTCCAGCGGCCGCGCGTACTCCGGAACCTCGCGCGCGATCGCGCCGAGGATCTCCTCGGTGACCTTGGCCAGCTCTGGCTCGATCAGGTCGGCGATCGAGTCCGGAAGGCCGCGCCACGGCTCAGATTCGAAGGAATTTGTCATCTATATGACTAAAAACAAGCAAAAGACTTGGTGCCGAGCGCAATTCTAGTGGTCGGCTCCAGCGTAACTTGCCATTCATGCACGAGATGACGAAGTTCGAGAAGGCCGCCAACCTCGGCGCTGTCGTGGTCCCCTTCCTGGCCGCCCTGACCGCGGTGGTGCTGCTCTGGAACCAGCTGGTCAGCGCCACCGACCTGGCGATCGCCGCGGCGATGTACCTGCTGACCGCGGTCGGCATCACCGTCGGCTTCCACCGCCTGCTCACCCATCGCTCCTTCCAGACCTCGAAGCCACTCGAGTACGCATTTGCCGTGCTCGGCTCGATGGCCGTGCAGGGCCCGGTGATCTCCTGGGTGGCCGACCACCGCAAGCACCATGCCCACACCGACAGCGAGGGAGACCCACACAGTCCCCACGTCGGGCACGCGGATGGCCTGCGCGGTGTCGCCACCGGCCTCTGGCACGCCCACGCCGGCTGGCTGATGTCAACCCAGGGCCGCGCGGATTGGAAGCGCTACGCGGCCGATCTCCATGAGGACCGCGGCATGCGCCTGATCGCCCGTCAGTTCGTGCCGCTCGTGCTACTCACCCTGCTGGTTCCGGCTCTGGCCGGGTACCTCCTCAGCGGCACCCTCGCGGGCGCCGCCACCGGTTTGCTCTGGGGAGGACTGGTAAGAGTTTTCTTCGTGCATCATGTGACTTGGAGCGTCAACTCGGTGTGCCACTATTTTGGTACGCGTCGGTTCGCCACCGAGGACCGTTCGACCAACGTCTTCTGGCTCGCGCTGCCCTCTCTTGGTGAGTCCTGGCACCACAATCACCATGCCTTCCCCCGCTCCGCCGTGCACGGCCTGCGCCGTTGGGAGCTCGATCCTTCCGCTTGGATTATTGGTGCACTGGAGAAGCTGGGCCTAGCCCGCAACGTGGTGCGGATTTCACCTGAGCGACAGGCCCAACGCGCAACTTAAAAAGTTTCTTGCCCGCGCTTAAAAGCCGCTGGTTTTGGGCATATTCATCCAAATGGCCAGAGTGACTTTGCTGAATTTGACTATATGAATAGTCACTGTCACTGTCACTCTGCCACACTCCGAGCAGTTGCCACACCGGGGGCAGAGCGCTCCCGGGAATTGAAAGGAAGGAAATGCCCAGCACCAGTAACGCACTCGACGAGGCTCTCGACCTGGTCAAGAAGCGGCTTGCCGAGCTTGACGAGGAGCGCCAGCGTCTCGAGCGGGCGCTTGCCGAGCTTGGTGGCAGCGTCATCGCACGCCGTCCGGGTCGTCCCCGCGGCAGCGGTCGCGGTCCCGGTCGCCCACCCAAAGCTGCCTCGAGCACAGCTACCGGCTCGACCAAACGCCGTCGCCGCCGCCGCGGTGGCACCCGCGCCGACCAGGCGGTCAAACTGGTCGAGCAGAACCCCGGTATCTCCGCCTCGGAGATCGCCAAACAGATGAAGATCAAACCGAACTACCTGTACCGGGTGCTCGGCGAAATGGAGAAAGAGGGTCGCGTCACCAAGAAAGGGCGCGAGTACCACCCCGCCTGAGTCGCCGACTCAAACGCTTCACAAAAAAGCCGGCCCCATGGGGCCGGCTTTTTTACGGCTTGAATGAAATGAAGCTCAAACCAGGCCGAGCCCGCTGACCGCGTCGCGCTCCTCGCGCAGCTCGGCGGCGCTGGCGTCGATGCGCCCGCGGGAGAACTCAGGCACGTCGAGGCCCTCGACGATCGACCACTCGCCGCCGCTGCACCTGCAGGGGAAGCCGGCGACGATCCCCTCCTCCACTCCGTAGGAGCCATCGGCGGGAACGCCCATCGAGACCCAGTCACCCTCGGGGGTGCCGAGCACCCAGTCGTGGATGTGATCGATCGCCGCGTTGGCGGCGGAAGCGGCGCTCGACGCTCCGCGCGCCTCGATGATCGCGGCACCGCGTTTCGCCACGCGGGGAATGAACTCGTCGGCGATCCAGGCCTCGTCGTCGACCGCGTCCCAGGCGCTCTGCCCGTTGACCTTGGCGTTGACCAGGTCGGGGTACTGGGTGGTCGAGTGGTTGCCCCAGACGGTCATGTTGCTGACCGCGGAGACGTCTGTCCCGAGCTTGTTCGCGGTCTGCGCGATCGCCCGGTTGTGATCGAGGCGCATCATCGCGGTGAAGCGCTCGCGCGGCACGCCGTCCGCGTTGGAGAGGGCGATCAGGCAGTTGGTGTTGGCGGGGTTGCCGACGACGAGAACCCGTACGTCATCGGCGGCGCCGGCAGCGATCGCTTCGCCCTGCGGCTTGAAGATCCCACCGTTGGCCTCGAGCAGGTCAGAGCGCTCCATACCGGGCCCGCGGGGGCGGGCACCGACGAGCAGGCCGACGTTGCAGCCGTCGAAGGCGGCCTTGGCGTCATCGAAGATGTCGATCTTGCGCAGCAGGGGGAAGGCGCAGTCGTCGAGCTCCATCGCGGTGCCCTCGGCGGCCTTCACCGCCTCGGGAATCTCGAGCAGGCTCAGCTCGACCGGGGTGTCGGGTCCCAACATCTCACCGCTGGCGATGCGGAAGAGCAGCGCGTAACCGATCTGCCCTGCGGCGCCGGTGACAGTCACTTTCACGGGGGTGCTCACAGAATCTCTCTCCTGACTAGAGGTTTTTCGATTCGAAGGATCTAGGCCATCGCCCGCTGCAGTCCCTCGTCGATCGAGGCGAGGAACTCCTGCGTGGTCTGGAACTCCTGGTCGGGACCGACGAGGAGGGCGAGGTCTTTGGTCATCTTCCCGGCTTCGACCGTCTCCACACAGACGCGCTCCAAAGTCTCCGCGAATCGAGAGACCTCGGGTGTGTCATCGAGGCGGCCGCGGGCGGCGAGCCCGCGGGTCCAGGCGAAGATCGAGGCGATCGGGTTGGTGGAAGTCGGATTGCCCTGCTGGTGCTGGCGGTAGTGACGGGTGACGGTGCCGTGCGCGGCCTCCGCCTCGACCGTCTTGCCGTCGGGGCTCATCAAGACGCTGGTCATCAGGCCGAGCGAGCCAAAGCCCTGGGCGACGGTGTCTGACTGGACGTCGCCGTCGTAGTTCTTGCAGGCCCACACGTAACCGCCTTCCCACTTCAGCGCGGCGGCAACCATGTCGTCGATCAGGCGGTGTTCGTAGGTGATCCCGGCCGCCTCGAAGTCGGCCTTGAACTCGTTCTCGTAGACCTCGGCGAAGAGGTCCTTGAAGCGACCGTCGTAGCGCTTGAGGATCGTGTTCTTGGTCGAGAGGTAGACCGGGTAACCGCGGTTGAGCCCGTAGCGCATCGAGGCCCGGGCGAAATCCCGAATCGAGTCGTCGAGGTTGTACATCGCCATCGCGATGCCGCCGCCGGGAAAGTCGTAGACATCGAGCTCGACCGGCTCGGAGCCGTCCGTCGGCGTGTAGGTGAGAGTGAGTGTGCCCTCGCCGGGGACGACCATGTCGGTGGCGCGGTACTGGTCGCCGAAAGCGTGGCGGCCGATCACGATCGGCTTGGTCCAACCCGGCACCAGGCGCGGGATGTTGGAGATCACGATCGGCTCGCGGAAGATGACGCCGCCGAGGATGTTGCGGATCGTGCCGTTGGGCGAGCGGTACATCTCCTTCAGGCCGAACTCATCGACCCGCGCCTCGTCCGGCGTGATCGTCGCGCACTTGACGCCGACCCCGTGCCGCTTGATCGCTTCCGCGGCTTCGACCGTGATCCGGTCTTCGCTGGCGTCGCGGCTCTCGATCCCAAGGTCGTAGTAGACGAGCTCGAGGTCGAGGTAGGGCAGGATCAGCTGCTCCTTGATGAAGGACCAGATGATCCGGGTCATCTCGTCCCCGTCGAGCTCGACGACCGGGTTCTTGACGGCGATTTTCGACACGCGGCGGCGATGCTACAGATGGGCTGGCACAATCCGT
>DASZQM010000360.1:0-7516 GCA_035549645.1 Solirubrobacterales bacterium
CGCGCGTTGAGGTAGTTGGTGCGGGCAGCGATGTCTGCTGCCGTCAACAGCACCTGCGCGGCGCGGGTGCCGTGCTCGGCAAGCCGGCTCTCATAGGCGCGGAAGAGATCGCCCTGGCCGACGGCGGAGGCCGCCTGCAGCTCGTCCATCGCCCGCGGGCGAACCGGCAAGCCCATCAGGCGCATGCCGCGGGCAATCGCGCCGGAGGTCACCATCGCCACCCGCTCGCCGCCCCGCTCCAGGACGGCGACCTGCTCGCAGACCGAGTCGAGGACGTCGCTGCGTAGGGAGCCGTCGTCGGCGGCGACGATCGAGGAGCCGAGCTTGACCACGAGTGTCATCGGGCCAAGTGTATGAACCGTCGCAGCGACGCCGAGCGCATTTCACGTTCAAGGGCGCGCTGGCACACTGCCGAAAGATCCCTGGATGAGCCGACCGCAGGACAGCCGCCTGCCTTACCTGCCCGGCATCGACGCGCTGCGCGCGATCGCCGTCCTCGCCGTCTTCCTGTACCACGCGGGGGTGGCCTGGATGCCGGGAGGCTTCCTCGGCGTCGACGTCTTCTTCGTGATCAGCGGCTACCTGATCACCTCGCTGCTACTCAGCGAGCGGAGCCGCACCGGCACCGTGCGGCTGGGCCAGTTCTGGCTGCGTCGCGCCCGCCGGCTGCTGCCGGCGGTCGGCGTGCTGATCGCGGTGACGATGATCGTCGCGGCGATCGTCGAGCCCGACCGGGTAAGCGAGCTGCGCGGCGACGCGATCGCTTCGCTCGCCTACGTCGCCAACTGGCGCTTCATCTTCGAGCACCAGTCCTACTTCGAGCAGTTCCAGCGCCCCTCGCTCTTCCGTCACCTCTGGTCGCTCTCGGTCGAGGAGCAGTTCTACCTCTTCTGGCCCCTGGCCTTCGCCGGCGGAATGGCGCTGCTGGGGCGCAAGCGGCTGCTGCTCGGCGTGCTCGCCGGTGCCGCCGCCTCGCTGGCGCTGACTTGGATCCTCTTCGACCCGACCGACGCCTCGCGGGTCTATTACGGCACCGACACCCACGCGGCCGGGCTGCTGATCGGTGTGGCGCTGGCGCTGGTCTGGAGCCCCTGGCAGTTGCGGCGGGCGACGCCGGGGCGCTGGTGTGGCCCGGCGCTCGACGCGATCGGCGTGATCGGGCTCGGCTATTTGGTGCTCAGCTTTCTCCACGTCCACGACTACGACTTGGCCCTCTTCCACGGCGGCTACCTTTGGCTGGCCCTGGCCAGCGCGGCCGTTATCGCAGTCGTTGCCCACCCCTCAGCTCGGCTCGGCTCTCTCCTGGCCCAACCGCCTCTGGTCTGGCTCGGCCTGCGCTCCTACAGCTTCTACCTCTGGCATTGGCCCGTGCTGGCATTGACGCGACCCGGACTCGACGTCTCGTTGCCACGGGGCGTGCTGATCCCGCTGCAGCTGCTGGCGGTGCTGACACTCGCCGACCTCTCCTACCGCTTCGTCGAGCTGCCCTTCCGCGGCAAGCGCAAGCTCTTCTCGCTGCCCGACGGCTGGTTGCGGGTCGGGCGCCCCGCGCTCGCCTTCTCGGTGATCGCGATCATCGCCTTGGTCGGCTGGAGCGGCATCGTCTCCTCCGGCGGCTCATCCAACTCGGCGGCGGCCTCGACCGCCGCGGTGGCGAAGGTCAGCGTCAAGCCGGTGTCCTTCCACCAATCTGCGCACGGACACAAGCCGCCCCGGATCGTCGCCTTCGGGGACTCGGTGATGATCGGCGCCAAGGACAAGCTGGCGGCGCGTTTCGGCCCCCGCTTCTCGATGAACGCCAAGCTCGGCCGCCAGGCGGACGAATTCGTCGCCCTGGCCCAGAGGCTTAAGCGACGCGGCGGCCACGTCGACGCGCTGATCATCCAGATGGGCAACAACGGTCCGCTCTACGGCGATGAAATGGAAGAACTGCGCAAGGCCACCTCGGAGGTCGGCGAGCTCTTCCTGGTCACCGACCACGCACCTGTCTCCTGGCAAGACGAGTCCAACCACGCGCTGGCTGAAGCCGATGAGACCTGGCCCCACACCACCCTGATCGACTGGGGCTCCGTCGCCGCCGCCCACGAAAACCTGCTCTGGGACGGCATCCACCTCACGCCCGGCGGAGCCGGCGTCTACGCGCGGTTGCTCAGCAGGGAAGTTAGATCCGCGCTCGCTGATCAGCGGTGACGTTTTGGTCGCGGACCGTAGAAAGCTTCACGGTCGGCAAGGCTTGCCAACAGCATCGCGATCGTGATCGACACCACGTCGCCCAAGCCCCAGGCAAATCCCTGGAGACCGAGTTCCCGCTGGACGAGGCCAACAACGACCACAGACGCGAGGACCGCCAAACCGATGCGGACAAAACGTATCATCAGGCAAATAGTATCCGGAAGCCAAGAAATGTGGTGATGCCGACTGTGATCCAGCAGGCCTCGACCTTGCGCACCCGCATAGCCGGCCACTCCTCGCCCCCGCAGTGCTCAGCGCGATAGACCATCAAACGACTGATGATCGATCCGATCCCGGCACCAACCAAAATGTCCTGAAGAGGCATACCGCCCCTTAAGCGTCCGCGATCCGCAGTTCTCCCCGCCTACGGATACAGCTCGAACTCGTGCTCGCCGACGCGGACGTCGTCGCCGGGCTCGAAGCCGGCGGCGCGCAGGGCGGCGATCACGCCGATCTCGTTGAGGCGCTGCTCGAGATAAGCGAGCGCTTCTTCGTTGCCGACGTCGTGACGCTCGAAGAGCAGCTCGACGCCGCGCCCGGTGATGCGGAAAGCACCGTCGTCCTCGCGCTCGATCGCGTAGCCACCCTCGCCGGCCGGCCGGTAGACGCGGTGCTCAGCCTCGAACTCCCCGATTGACTCGGCGCCGCCTCGGGGGGCGGCGACCGAGGTCTCGGGCAGCTCGGAGAGAAGCTGATCTCGCAGTGCACCGAGACCGTCGCCGGTTGCCGAGGAGATCGCGAGGACCCGCCGCGATCGGCTTTCTTCGGTCCTATCGACGGGCAGGCGTTGCTCCCACTCGGCGACCGTCGCCGCCACCTCGTCGGCCGGCAGCAGGTCGCTCTTCGAAAGCGCGACCAGCTCCGGCAGTCGCTCCAGGCCCGCGCCGTACGAAGCGAGCTCGGCGCGAACGGCCTCGTAGTTAGCCTCCGGATCGCCTTCCAGCGGCGCCAGGTCGACGAGGTGGACGAGCATCGAGCAGCGCTCGACGTGGGCGAGGAACTCGTGCCCGAGGCCAGCGCCTTCGGCGGCCCCTTCGATCAAGCCCGGGATGTCGGCGATCACTGCCTGGCGCTCGTCGTTTTCGAGCGTGCCCAGCACCGGCGAGACCGTCGTGAACGGGTAATCGCCAACTTTCGAATCGGCCCGGGTCAGCCGCCCGAGCAGAGAGGACTTGCCGGCGTTGGGGAGACCGATCAACCCGATATCCGCCAGCAACTTCAACCGCAGCTCGATCCAACCCTCCTCCCCGCTCGTCCCCTTCTCGGCAAACCGCGGCGCCTGCCGGGTCGAGGTCGTGAAGCGCTTGTTCCCGTGCCCCCCGCGCCCGCCGTGCGCCACAACCGCTCGCTGCCCGGCCTCAACGAGGTCCACACGGCTGCCGTCCACAGCTTCCGCCTGCGTCCCGGGCGGCACCAGCACCTCCCGATCCTCGCCCCGAGCTCCGTGCCGGTTCGACCCTTCTCCGTGCTTGCCGCGCACACCGCGAAAGTGCTTGCTCCCCTTCAGCGCGCCGAGATCTCGCCGCGACGGATCGCAGACGAGCACCACCTCGCCGCCGTGCCCTCCATCCCCACCGTCGGGTCCACCACGCGGCACATGGGCCTCCCGTCGGAAGCTCACACAGCCATTGCCGCCAGCCCCACCTTCAACCCAGATCTTCGCCTTGTCGTACACAGAGATCTGGAGGGTAGTGGCGCCTTTCTCCCGCCATGCGAGAGGAAGACGCCACTACCGGAACTACTTGACGGTGATCTTGGCCTTGGCCGACTTACCGGGAGCGCCCTTGAGGACGAACTTCACCTGGTAGGTGCCCTTTGCTTCCTTGCTGAGCTTGATCGTCAGCGGCCCACCTTTTTTGCCGCGTCCTTTCAGCTTGCCCAGCGTCTTGCACTTCGACGCCTTGAGATTGGCCTTGGCCTTCTTCGGGACCTTGACGCAGACCTTGGCCTTCTTCGTCTGCAGATCGCCCTGGTTGACCGCCTTGACCTTGAACTTGGCGACGCCGCCGGCTTTGACCGTGACCTTCTTCTTCACGGTCAGCTTGACTTTGGCCGCGTTCACTTTGACCGCAGCGCTGCCCTGGGAGGCCGATCCAGTCTGGTTGGTGGCAGTCACGGTGCAGGCATAGGAGCCGGCGGATTGAGCCGGGTAGCTCGTCGCTGTCGCCCCAGCGATCGCCGTGCCGTTGCGCGTCCACTGATACGCGTAGGAGCGCGGCGCCTGGTATACGAACGCGCCGTAGAAATCGGCGGCCCAGCTTCCTTGGGAGCAGGCAAGCAGCGAGCGGGTTTTGCTGTCACGCGTCACCGCAGGAGCACCGGTCCCACTCGGGCTCTTGATGATCACGGGGTCCTGGGGCTCGTCGATCAAGGCATTGGCGATGCTGATGTTGCCGCCGACCCCGCTGGACGCACCGGTGAAGCCGAAGGCATTTGCCCCCTCGCCTTCGCTGTTGCCCTCGTTCCCCCAGTAGAGGCGAGAGATGGACGGGTCAATGGCCAGGCCCCAGGGACTGTTGACAATCGCGCTTCCCTGTGAGACATCGCCACCACCAGTGCCGTTCAGATTCGCGTATCCGATTTTGCCGCCGCCGAGGAAGTACAGGCGACCGGTGGTGTCGTCGACCGCGAGGCCTTCACCGCCCGGCTCCACGGTGCTTCCGGCCAGGTTCAGTTCACCGCCACCGCCGGTGTTGTCGAGGTTGGCGTAACCAATGGTGTTAGGAGATGCACCGCTGTTGACCCAGTAGACCCGCTTCCCGACCGGATCGACGGTGATCCGACAGCAGGGACCCGCGACGGGCGCACCAGTGAGATTCAGCACCCCTCCGGCACTGCCGTCGAGCTTTGCCCAGGAGATCGTTTCTGGATCGGTGTTCTCCCAGTAGATCGTGTTCGTGGGCGGATAGACCGCAACCCCTTCCGGTTCTTCAATCGGAGCGCCGGGCGCAGTAAACGGGGCAGCGCCGCTGCCGTTCAGGTTGATCGCCAGGATCTCGCCGCTGGCGCCTTCTTCGTTGGCGACGAAAAGGCGGTTGGAAGCCGAGTCGTAGTCCATGCCTTCCGGGCTGTCGAGTTTTCCGGTGCCGAGGTTCAAGAAGCCACCCCCGCTGCCGTCGACGTTCGCGAAGGCGACATTGTCGGGATCCGCGCCGTAGTTGTCCCAGTAGAGGCCTTCAGACGCCCTGGCATTAGAGGCAGCCCAAAGCATTGCCATAAGAGCGATAGAGAAAATGCCGGCGCAGACAGCCACCGTCCATCGGGGAGCGATGCTCCCGGGGGTCAGACCCACGTTGGTTCCTTTCTTAGCTTCTCGAAGGAAGGAAAGTTCTAGTCGTCGGAGAGGACGGAGATGGTGCGGCCCTTGCGTGAGGGCTTGAAGTCCACCGTCCCAGGGCGGGAGGCGAAGATCGTGTGATCGCGACCAATGCCCGTGCCCTCGCCGGGCCAGAAGCGGGTGCCGCGCTGGCGCACGATGATCTCGCCGCCGCTGACCTTTTGGCCCGCGAAGACCTTGACCCCGAGCATGTTGGGGTTGGATTCGCGGCCGTTGCGGCTTGAGCCGAGTCCCTTCTTATGAGCCATCGTCAGAATCCTTTTTAGCAGCCGATTTTTTTGCAGCCGGTTTTTTGGCTTTGGCCGCCGGTTTTTTCTCAGCAGCTTTTTTCGCGGCCGGTTTTTTCTCAGTGGCTTTTTTAGCCGGAGCTTTTTTGGCGGCGGGTTTTTTCTCAGCCGGTTTTTTCGCCGCGGCGGGTTTTTTCGCCGCGGCTTTTTTCGCAGCCGGTTTCTCCGCTTTCGGCGCTGCCGCTTTGCGGCCACCGAGGCTGATCTCGGTCACCTCGAGCTTGGTCAGCTCGGAGCGATGACCGGCGCGGCGGCGGTAGCCCTTCTTCGGCTTGTATTTGAAGACCTTGATCTTCGGCCCGCGCAGGTGCTCGGAGACGGTCGCCTCGACTTTGACTTTCTCCAGCTCTTTGGCCCCGGCGACGACCTCTTTGTCGCGGAAGAGGACCGGGCGCAGGCTGACCTTGGCGCCCTCTTTGGCATCGAGCCGGTCGACGAGCAGCGAGGTGCCCATCTCGACCCGGTACTGCTTGCCACCGGTCTCTATGACTGCGTACGTGTTCATTCGTCCTTGTTGCCCTGGCTTGAGCTTGACCTGCCGCGACCGCCCCTGCGGCCGCGACGGCGACTGCGCGAGGGCGTGGATTCTAGCTGGGAGCCGTCTTCCTCGCCGCCTGCGCCGTTCTGCGACTCGCCCTCGGGCAGCGAGGCCACCGCGGCGGCCCGCTCGACCCGCTCGATCCGCACCAGTTTGCGCTCGCCGACGAAGCGGCCGCCGCCGGTGACGCTGACGATGTAGGAGTCGAGTCGGGCGACGGCGTCGTCGGCGTTGTACATGTGCGGCTCGTCGATTTTGACCAGCACCTCCTCGCCGACCTTGAACGGCAGCGCCCGTTCCTCGATCGCCTCGCGGGTGCCGGTCTCGACGACCTCGAAGGTGTCGATCGGCAGCGCGTCGCCGCCCTCGAAGTGGAACTGCTTGGCGGTCTGCTGCTCGAGCTCGGCGAGGCCGCTCTCGGGATCGATCAGCTCCGCCGCGACCTTGGGGTGCACCCGCACCAGCAACGCCTCGGCGTCTTTGGCCCCCGCCGCGACGTCGGGCAGGCGCCGCATCGCGTCCAGCGCCACCGTCTCGGCCGAGAGCACCACGCCTTCGCCCTCGCAGGTCGGGCAGGGCACGGTGAGGATCTCGCGCACGCCGTCGGTGACGTTCTGGCGCGTCATCTCGACCAGGCCCAGCGGCGAGACCTCGACCACGTAGCTCTTCGACTTGTCGGCATCGAGCGCTTTGCGCAGCGTCTTCAGCACTTTGTCGCGGTTGCGGGCCCGCGCCATATCGATGAAGTCGATGACGATGATGCCGCCGATGTCGCGCAGGCGCAGCTGCCGCACGGCCTCCTCGGCCGCCTCGGTGTTGACCCTGGTGATCGTCTCCTCGAGGCCGCCTTTGCCGCGGCCGGTGAAGCTGCCGCTGTTGACGTCGATCACGGTCAGCGCCTCGGCGTAGTCGATGATCAGGTAGCCGCCGGAGTTGAGGTCGACCCGCTTGCCGAGGGTCGACTCGATCTCCTTGTCGATGCCCCACTTCTCGAAGAGCGGCTTGCGCTCCTCGTAGAGTTCGACGCCGTCGACGAGCTCCGGCGCCGTGCGCTGGAAGAAGCTCGTCACCCGTTCGAACTGCTTGGGCGAGTCGATGATCGCTTTCTCGAAGTCACTGAGG
>DASZQM010000361.1:0-2758 GCA_035549645.1 Solirubrobacterales bacterium
CGCCGGGCCCGGCGCTGCAATCGCTGTGGCGCGAGTACATCCGCTGCGCCTGCGCCACGCTGTCGCCCCAGGAGCGCATGGCGCTCAAAGCCGAGATGCTGCAGCGCGCCATGGCCGTCGCCGAGGCCGCGGGCGGCGTGCTGGGCCGAGCGTCGAGCGTATCGAGCACCGAAGCGGCGGTGCTGAGCGAGCTGGACCGCGCCTTCGACCTGCTGTCATGGGCGGCGCGACCCGGTTCGCCCACCGACCCCGACGCGGCGCGGAGCTCGTCGTGACGGCCGTCGACCCCGGCCGCGGTCGGCGCCTCGCAGCATGGGCCCCCGCGACGACGCGCCCTGCAGCAGCACGCCAGCGCCGTTCTGCGCCGCGTGCGACGCGGTGAGTCGATCGAAGTGACCGAGCGTGGCCGACCCGTGGCGCTCCTGACCCCGCCGCAGCACAGCCTCCTCGACCAGCTCCGCGCCGCGGGACGGCTCACCCCGGCGACCGGCGACCTCCTCGATCTCCCCATGCCGCCGAAGCCGCCCCCGGGCGTCGAGCTTCCGTCCAAGCGCCTGGCGCGCATGCCGCGCGCCGAGCGCTGACGACGACGGAGCAGACGAGACCGCGAATTGTGGTCTTCCTCGACTCCTCGGCGCCGATGATGCTGGTCATCCGCGAACCGGAGACACCCGCCCTCCGACGCTACCTGGCCACGCGCCCCCAGCGCATCGCCTGTCAGCTCGTCCGCACGGAGGTGCCGCGCGCGATCCGCCACTTCGGGCCCCGCGCCCTCGCCAAGGCCCGCAGCGTGCAGCAACGGGTCGAGATCGTCCGCATCGACGACGACCTGCTCGACGTGGCGGACCTCATCGACCCTGCGGTCGTCCGGTCACTCGACGCAATCCATCTCGCGACCGCCCAACTGCTGGCCCGCGAGCTCGAAGCTGTCGTCACCTACGAAAGCCGGATGCGGATAGCAGCCGAACGGATCGGGCTGGCGGTCGTCGCCCCGACCTGACGCCGGCGGTAGCGCGGCGGCCCGCAGCCCCCTCACGCCATGTCGGGCGGTGCTCCGCCGAGCAGGCGCCCGGGATCGGCGGGCGAAACACCGCATCCGGAGTGGTCGCACCTGGACTCGAACCAGGGACCTCCTGCATGTGAGGCAGGCGCTCTAACCAGCTGA
Source organism: Solirubrobacterales bacterium (assembly GCA_035549645.1). Lineage (GTDB taxonomy): Bacteria > Actinomycetota > Thermoleophilia > Solirubrobacterales > 70-9 > VRUE01. The sequence goes on from DASZQM010000361.1 coordinate 1,166, forward strand.
GCTATGCGACCGGACCGGGGTGCCGAGAACCATCGCGGTTACCATGCGACCCTGGGGGAGGCAAGGTCGGTCGCGTGCTCTGTGGACGTGCAGCGATTCTGTCCTCCCGCAACAGATCAGCAATTCTGTCCGCCCCGGGTTTGCGAGGAGACCGAGGCAATCAGGTTGGCGGCGGAAACGGAAGGCGCCCGGCGGGCGCCTGGAGGTTTCGCCGCCGCGGCCGCGCTGGGCGGCCGCTTCTTGCGTCGGTGCGGACGTACTTCGCTGGGTAGCGTGCCGGCCACCTCCACCAGCAGCTGGTCGCCGCGGTAAACGCGCCACCGCCCATCCAGGAGCTGGCGAAGTTCCACGCGCGCTCCGCGGTAGCTGCGCTGGCGTGGCCCGGGCGGGATATCGATCACCACCCCCGCCAAGCGCACCGTGTTGTCGTTGAGCACGGTGGCCTCGTACGCGAAGCTGCACACGCGGGCGAGGTCGACGCCACGCGGGATCGTCCGCCAGGCGCGGATCGCCTCTTTGGCCGCAACGGCAAACCGGCGATTATGCGCGGGACGGTACTGCTCGAGCACCGCGTTCGCCTGCGCGGCGGTGTCCGCGCCGGCCAGCCGCAGCTCGGCGACGAGTCGATCTTGGAGCGTGCCCCACAGCCGCTCCACCCGCCCTTTCGCCTGGGGCGAGAGCGCGTAGATCGCCTCAATCCCCAGCAGCTCCAAGGCGCGCCCGACCTGCGTCGGATCCTGGCGGCCCCGCAGCTCTTCGGCCAGCGTCCAGTGATCATCGTTGCGGGCCAGGCTGCCGTGCCGGTCCATGTACACGCTCCAGGGCAGTCCGCGGGCGGCCGCCAGCCGCTGCAGCGTCCGCAGATACCCGGCCGCGCATTCCTGTTCGACGAAATGGGCGCCGGGGAGCAGCTCGCTGGTGGCATCATCGATGGCCCCCATCAGGCAGAGCCGCGGCCCGCGGCCTTCCAGCCAGTCATGCTGACTGCCATCCCACAGCACCATCAGGCCGGCCTGCGGCTTGCGCTCCCGCCGCCGCCGGTGCTTCGGCGCGCGGCGTTTCCGTGGCGACCCGATTCCCGCCTCGCGCAGCACGCGCCGTACACTTGCCCGCGACACCGTCAGCCCCTCTACCTGCTGCACCTTCTCGGTGAAGTGCTGGTCGTTGAATCCGTCGTACGTCGTCCGCCGTAGCACCACGATCCGCTCTCGGATCGTCCCGCTGATGCGGTTCGGCGCCGCCCGTCCCCGATTGCCGTGTACCAGGGCTACCGCCCCCCGCTTCTCGACCGCCCGCCGCAACCGGCGCACCTGGCGCTCCGAGAGCCCCAGCACCGTCGCCGCCTCGGTGCCGGTCAGCTTCCCAGCGATCACTCGCTCGATCGCCTCCAGCCGCTTCCACTGCCGCTGGCTCATCTCCATTCCCCCTTCTGTCACCACCAAGGGGGGCGGACATTTTTGCTGAGCAGTTAGGCGGACAGAATCGCTGAACTACAACACTCGACCGATGGGCAAACTCGCGCTGTGACGGGACAGCGAACGACGTGCGACGACGGCGCAGTCCCGGGCGGCCGATCGCATGACCGGCCCGTGG
>DASZQM010000362.1:0-3309 GCA_035549645.1 Solirubrobacterales bacterium
GGCCGTCGGCCGCCCCCGCATCGGCGATCGCCTCGACCGCCAGCGCGACGTAGGCAGGGGCACAGCCCATCACCGCGGTCGCAGCGTCGAACTGAGAGTCCGGCAGCTCAACCACGTGCCCGAGCTCCTGCAGCAGCGCCCGCACGCCGGCGTGAGCTGAGCCGGTGACGCAAAGGACCCCCTTTCGCACCTCGACTCCCACGTTCGGCATCACCCGCACCACGTCGGCCTGCGGAAAAGCGGCTTCTAGTCGCGACAGCGGCGTGGCGCCGAGCAGCGAGACGATGACTCCGGCCCCTGAAAGCTCGGCGGCAGCCTGCTCGAGCCGCGCCGGCTTGACCGCGAGCACGACGACGTCGGCCCGCTCGGCCAGCTCGCCGTTGGAGGCCAACGCCTCACCCCCCAGCTCCGCGGCAAGCGCCGCCGCTCGCCCCGAGCCGGAATCGGTGAAGAGCAGCGAGCGGGATGGCCCACAAAGACCGCGAGCCATCGCCGCCGCCATGCTGCCGGAGCCACAGAATCCGATGATCATCGCCCGGGGAGACTAGCCCCAGGGCGAAGTCCACCGCCCAACGCTAGGACTGGTTGAAGAAGCCTTTGTCGAGGAGGCGCGCCTTCTCCTCGGCGGAGACCTCGACATTGCGCGGGGTGAGCAGGAAGATCTTCTCGGCGATGCGCTGCATGCCGCCGTCCAGCGAGTAGGTGAGGCCGGAGCAGAAGTCGATCATCCGCTTGGAGAGCTCGTGATCGGTGGTCTGCAGGTTGAGGATCACCGGCACCGAGCGCTTGAACTGGTCGGCGACCTGCTGGGCGTCGTTGAAGTTGCGCGGGATGACGAGGTGGACCTGGACGTCGGAGTCGCCGTTGCCGACGGGACGCAGGGTGCGCGTGCGGGAAGCGGCGATCGGCTCGTCGTCGGCGAAGATGTCGTCGATCTCGTCGCGACGGGAGCGACGGGAGGTCGGCAGGCGTCTCACCTGACTGGACTCGCGCCTGCTCTCGCGCGGTTCTTCGTAATCGGCTTCGGCGTCGAAGTCTTCCTCGTACTCGGGACCGTAATCGTCGTGATCCTCGGCCAGTCCGAAGTAGACCAGCGCTCTATGCCATGTATCGCGTAGGGCCATGGGTATCGCGTGTTTCGGCCTCGGCCGGCCGACTCCTCCAGGGAATTATGACTACGCGGTCCCCGGATTACACGTAGAGGGCCGTGCCGAGTCGGACGATCGTCGCGCCCTCCTCGATCGCGATGCGCCAGTCCTGCGAAGTTCCCATCGAGAGGCGGCTCAATCCGTGCTCGGCCGCGAGCTGCGCAAGGCGGGCGAAATGCGGCCGCGATGCCTCCGGATCCTGGCTGAACGGGGGCATCGTCATCAACCCGGAGACCCGCACCGGGCAGCGCTCGATGAAGTCGCCGAGGTCCGCAGGGGCGACGCCGCCCTTGCCCTCCTCCCCCGCCACGTTGACCTCGACCAGCACCTCGGTCTGCTCGCTTCCGTGTCGCCCGAGCTGCTCCAGGACGGAGTCGCTGGCGACGGAGTGGATCAGGCGGCAGAGCGGCAGCAGCAGCCTCACCTTGCGGCTCTGCAGGTTGCCGATGAAGTCCCACTCGAAGGCGTCCCCCCAGCGCTCGTGCTTGGCGGCGAAGTCCTGCTGGCGGTTCTCGCCGACGAGCCGCACGCCGGCCTCGGCCAGCGCGCCCATCTCCTCCAGCGGCACGTACTTGGTGGCGGCGAGGATTTCGACGCCCGGCCCCGCGAGCCCACGCGCCTCGGCGAGGTTCGCGGCGATCTTCGCCGGGTCGAGCCCGTGGATCAGCCCGGGCATCGCTCAGCCCTCCCCCGCCTCGCGCCAGACCAGCCCCGCCTGGCGGCCGGTGCGGCCACGGTCGCGCCGGTGCGAGAAGAAGAGCTCGGGCTCGCAGCTGGTGCAGAGGCCGCTGAGCTCGATTCGCTCCACCCCCGATTCCAGCAGCAAGCGCCGGGTGACCTCTGGCAGATCGAGCATGCGGCCAGTGGCGATGCCGTCGCCAAGTCGGTCGAAGGTCGCGAGGACCTCGTCGCCGACCTCGTAGCAGCAGGGGCCGATCGAGGGGCCAACCGCGGCGTCGGTCGCATCAACGGCAGCGACCCCCCTTTCAACGATCCCGGCGGCGAGGCCACGCCAGCCGCAGTGCAGCATCGCCACTCCACCTGGCCCCGAGAGGGCGACCGGCACACAATCGGCGACGAAGACCAGCCCGGCGACTCCCGGCTCTCCGATCACGTGCCCGTCGGCCACGGGGAGCGGCCAATCCAGCGAGACCGTGCCAGGGCGCAATATTTGCGTCTCGGCACGGTCTCGCTGGGCCCGCGTCGCCTCGGGGGAGACAAAGGAGCCCCCCGGCAACCAGGCGTGGAGCATCAACTCGGCGCCGTGCGCCTGGTGGGCGAAGGCGATTCGATCCGATGAAAAGCCAAGCGCGGCAGCGAGGCGGCGTCGGTTCTCGACCACCGCCTCGACGTCGTCCTCGGTGAGGGCGCCGAGGTTGAGGCCGTCGAAGGGCGGCTGGCTGACCCCGCCGATGCGGGTGCTGAAGGCGGCGCCGGCGCCGGGCAGACTCGCCTCGAGCCATTTGACGCCTTCGCGCTCACGCCACTCCATCGTCGCCCCTCGCCGCCGCGAGCGCCGCGGCCAGCTCCCGCTCGCGCCCTCCCTCGAGTTCACCGTCGAGCTTCAGCCGCAGCGCCGCCTCGAGCCCACGACCCAGCGCCGGGCCCTGCTCGAGGCCGGCGGCGATCAGGTCCTCCCCGTCGATCTGGAGCGCGACCTTTCGCCACTCCGCGACGTAGTCGTCGAGCCAAGTCGCGCCCATGGCTCGCGCCAGCACAAGCTCGACCGGATCGCGCCCCTTGGCCAGCGCTACGGCCTCGGAGGGCCGTGCAGGGCGCGCCTCTGAAAGCCGCAGCTCCCCCCCGGTCGGTCCCATCGCCGCTCTCATCTGCGTTCGATCCAGCGAGGCAAATCCTCGCCAAGGCTTGCCGCCAAGCAGCTCGGCTGCGGCCGCTGCGAGCCCGGCGCCACCCTCGCGCAGCTCCAGCAGGCCCCACTCGGCCAGCAGGGCGAAGCCATCGGGGGCGGTCGGTTCGGCCGCCAAGCGCATCAGCTCGGCGTCGCGGCGCTCGACCGAAACGGTGTCCAGCTTGGTCTCGCGCAGTAGCCGCAAGGTTTCCTCCTCGGGCGCGAGGCCAAAGCGGGCGGCGTAGCGAGCGGCCCGAATCGCCCTGGTCGGGTCGTCGACGAACGAGTCGCGGTGCAGCACGCGCAGCCGCC
>DASZQM010000363.1:0-2201 GCA_035549645.1 Solirubrobacterales bacterium
GCTCGGAGCCCTCGCCTTTCCGGGTCCGAAACCCACCGGCGGCCTGGTCGAGGCGATGCGCTACTCGCTGCTCGCCGGCGGCAAGCGGGTGCGCCCGGTGCTGGCACTCGCGACGGCGCGAGCGCTGGGCGCCGAGCCGCAGCGCTTCCTGCCGATCGCCTGCGCGATCGAGCTGATCCACACCTACTCGCTGATCCACGACGACCTGCCGGCGATGGACGACGACGAGCTGCGCCGCGGTCAGCCGACCTCGCACGTCAGGTTCGGCGAGGACGTGGCGATCCTCGCCGGCGACGGCCTCTTCGCCGAGGCGATGCGCCTGGCCTGCGAGCAGCCCGGCGAGCCGGTTCGGGTACTGGCGGCCCTGCGCGAGCTCAGCGCCGCGACCGGGGTCGACGGCATGGTCGGCGGCCAGTACGTGGACGTCGAGGTCGAGGAGCGCGACGCCGAGGGCCTGCGTTCGCTGCACGCGCTGAAGACCGGGCGGCTGATCGCCGCAAGCGTCGGGGTGGTCTTGACACTGGAAGGGCTGCCGGAACCTGAGACAATGCCCTTTCGCCGATTTGCCGACGAGCTCGGCGTGCTCTTCCAGATCGTCGACGACATCCTCGACGTGACCGGGAGCTCCGAGCGGCTCGGCAAGCCCCATGGAAGTGACGAGAGACTTGGCAAACTCACCTACGTCAGCCTCTTCGGCCTGGAGCGGGCGCGTGAGCTCGCGGCCGAGTCCCACGCCAAGGCGACCGCGGCGCTGGGCGAGGCGAGCGGCGAGACCGGCGACTTGATGCGAGTGGCCGACTACATCTTCACCAGAGACGAATGAGCGAGAACGGGCACAAAAAAGCGGACCTGGGCGACGAGCGCCTGCTCGACGGCATCAGAGGACCGGCGGACCTGCACGGTCTCGACGACGAGCAGCTGCAGCAGGTGGCGCAGGAGATGCGCACCTACATCATCGACACGATCGGGGAGATCGGCGGGCACTTTGGCGCCAACCTCGGCACCTGCGAGCTGGCGGTCGCCCTGCACAGCCTGCTCGACTCGCCCCGCGACAAGATCTTGTGGGACGTCGGCCACCAGGCCTACCCGCACAAGATCCTCACCGGCCGGCGCGAGGCGCTGCCGACGATCCGCCAGTACGAGGGCCTCGCCCCGTTCTGCTCGGTCTTCGAGTCCGAGCACGACATCATGGGAGCCGGTCACGCCTCGACCTCGATCGGCTACGGGGTCGGGCTGAAGGAGGCGATGCGCCACGGGATCGGCGAGGACGGCAAGGTCGCCGCCGTGATCGGCGACGGCGCCCTCACCGGTGGCGTCGCCTACGAGGCGCTGCACGCTGCCGGCGGTCTGCAGACCCCGATGGTGATCGTGCTCAACGACAACGGCATGTCGATCTCACCCAACGTCGGCGCGCTCTCGCGCTACTTCAACCGGGTGCGGCTCAACCCGCGCCTCTTCCACGCTCGCGAGGGGGTCGAGGACCGGCTGACCAAGCTGCCGCTCGGACTCGGCAAGCGGATCGAACGGCTGGGGCCGGAGGTCAAGTCGGCGATCAAGGCCTACTGGGCGCCGGGACTCTTCTTCGAGGAGCTCGACCTCGCCTATATGGGCGTGATCGACGGCCACGACGTTCCGGCCCTGCGCGAGGCCCTGCGCGAGGCCTTCGCCGCCGACCGTCCCGTCGTCGTCCACATCCACACGGTCAAGGGCAAGGGCTTCTCGCCGGCCGAGGAGGGCGGGCTCGAGGGGATGGAGAAATGGCACGCCGCCAAGCCCAACTCGATCGTCGACGGCAAGCCGGCGGCGAAGAAGCCGGTCGCCGTGCAGGAGTCCGACGCCCCCGCCGCGATCGCGCCCGAGCGGCTGGAGAAGCCCCCCGCGGCCGGTGCCCCGCCCCAGTACACGCAGGTCTTCGCCGACGCGATCGTCGCCGAGGCCCAGCGCGACAAGCGGGTGGTCGGGATCACCGCGGCGATGGCGGGGGGGACCGGCCTGCAGAAGCTGGCCGACGAGGCTCCCGAGCAGTACTACGACGTCGGCATCGCCGAGCAGAACGCCGTCCTGATGGCCTCGGGGCTGGCGATCCAGGGCGCCAAGCCGGTCTGCGCGATTTATTCGACCTTCCTCCAGCGCGCCTTCGACCAGATCGTCCACGACGTCTGCCTGCAGGAGCTGGACGTCACCTTTGCGATGGACAGGGC
>DASZQM010000364.1:0-7860 GCA_035549645.1 Solirubrobacterales bacterium
GCCCGCTGGCCGAGGAGGTCGAGGACTTCCTCGCCCTCGAGCAACCGGTCGAGGTCGGCGTCAACGGGCGCGTCGCCCGCAGCGGCGAGCCGGCGATGGTCAACGACACTCGCCTCGACTCCGACTACCTGCACCGCAACCCCCGCACCGACCCCGGCTCCGAGCTCTCGCTGCCGATCCGCGTCGCCGGCGCGATCTGGGGCGTGCTGAACCTGGAGCAGGAGGAACCGGGCGCCTTTGCCGAGGACGACCTGCTGCTCGCCCACATCGTCGCCGGCCAGCTGGGCTCGGCGATCTACCGCTGCCAGCTGGTCGAGGAGCTCGAGGGCGCCTTCCTCACCACCCTCGGCGTGATCGCCGATGCGGTCGAGCTGCAGGACGAGTACACGGCGGAGCACGCCGGCGAGGTCGCCGAGCTCGCCGTGGCGGTCGGCCGGCGGATGGGGATCGGCGGGGTCGAGCTCGACCGCCTGCGCTATGGCGCGCTGCTGCACGACGTCGGCAAGATCGGCGTGCCCGGCGAGCTGATCCGCAAGCAGGGCCCGCTGACCGCGGCGGAGCGGGAGAAGATGGATACCCACACCGCGATCGGCGCCCGCATGCTCGAGCGCATCCCCTTCCTCGCCCCGGTTGCGCCGCTGGTCCGCTCCGCCCACGAGCGGGTCGACGGCGGCGGCTACCCGGACGGGTTGAAGGGCGAGGAGATTCCCCGCGCGGCGCTGGTCATCGCCGCCTGCGACGCCTACCACGCGATGACCTCCGACCGCAGCTACCGCCGGGCGATGCCGAGGGACGCTGCGGTCGCCGAGCTGCGCGACGGCGCCGGCAGCCAATTCGACCCCGCCGTGGTCGACGCCTTGATCGCCGAGGTACTATCTTGAGTCACTTGATCAACTTGAACGGGTATATCTGATGATCTTCGTCCTCGCCGGCATCGCGGCGTGGCTCGCAATCGCGGTCGTGGTCGGCTTCTTCTTCGCGCGAGCGCTCGCCCTGAAAGAAGGGGACGACTCGCTCGAGGCAAGCGCAGAGCTGGGCGCCCAGCTGCAGCTGGTGAAGGAGCCGAGCTCCAAAGGCGAGCGCGCCGCCTGAGCGGCGTCCGCGTCTACTCGCCGTTGCTGTTGCCGAGGTTGCCGAGCATCGCGTGCTCGGCCATGCGAATCAGGCCAAGCGCCATGTGCGGGCGCATGTCGCTGGTCCGCACCCGCACGTGCGAACCGTGCGGCCCGACCACCTCCACGATCGTGCAGACGTCGCCGATCTGGCAGTCCTCGCCGTAGTCGGCTTCCAGCGCCTCCATCTGGGCGGTGACGACCTGGCCCATCTTGCTTTGATCGATCGGCATTTGGATCCTTTCTAGGTTGTCCAGCTTCAGTTCGTCGACTGGAAGCGGCGTAGGAAGTCATCGAACATGGGAACGGTAAATGCAGTATCGCCATGAGCGGGGCTGTACACCATTCCCTTGCGAATCAAGCCGGAGCGTCGAGGGGCGACGCTCTCGACCTTCACTCCCAGCGTTGCGGCTATATCGCCGGAGCGATGTGGGCCGGCGCCCAGCTCCGCCATCGCGAAGAGATATTGCTTCTCGGCTGGAGTCAGCCGATCCATGCGCACCCGGAAGAAATTCTCATCCAGTCGCCGCTGAACCTCCCTGGAAGCAAGGGTGACGTCGTCGAGGGTGATCGGCGATTCCGGGGCGGCGTTCCAAACGTGGTAGCCCCACTCCTGGAGGAAATAGGGATAACCCTGGGTGAACTCCAGCAGCTTGTCGAGCGCCGCCGGCTCAAAGTCGACCCCCTGGGCCTTGGCGGGGGTCGCCAAAACGGCCCTGGCGTCATCGGCATCGAGGGATCCAATCTCTGGAAAGTCGAAGAGCCTCTCCGCGTAGGACTTTGCGTTACCCGCCAGGCCTGGCAACTGTGGCAATCCCGCGCCCACGAGGATGACAGGCAACGTGAGCTGCACGGTCCGATGGATTGCGCTGATCAGCGCGGCAAGCTCCTCGTCGGTCAAGTACTGCACCTCGTCGACAGCAAGGAGCAGGCCGCGGTCTCGGTCGCCTGCTGCTTCTCCGACCGCAACGAGAAGATCGGTGACGTCCTCGGCGAGGACGCCAGAATCCGCGCTTCCCGCAATCGCGTCCACGCTCAGAGAGATAGAGGTCCCGTCCGGAAGGTTGTAGGAGAAGGACTTGAGGACCCCCAGCGCGCGTTTAACCGCCTGGGAAACAGTGCCACGATCGAGTTCCAGCAATATCGAGCGCAAACGCGTCGCCAGCAGGTGCTCGAAATCGCCGGTCTCCGGCGCCTCGATGAAGGCTCGAACGAGACCCTCGTCCTGTGCCATTTGATCGAATCGATTGAGCAGTACGGTCTTGCCTACTCCCCTCAAGCCGATCGGCATGATGCTCTTGCCCGGGCGCCCCGAGACCGTTCGCTTGAGGGCTACTCGGTAGCTATCGATCAGATCCTCACGGCCAACGAAAGCCGGCGGTGGAGTGCCGGCTCCGGGTGAAAAGGGGTTGTCGAAGGCATCCATCTTTCGGAACTTATCAAGTCTTATCGTCCTTACCGCGTAGAGGGATAAGGTCGATCAATTCTGAATATGTGAGCCAGGTCACCCAGCAAGATATATCTGTTAGATATATCTTTTTGCAATGGAGCTGAGCCCAACCGCCTACGTCATCCTCGGCATGGTCAGTGGCGAGCCGCGCTCCGGCTACGAGATCAAGGCCGCGGTCGACAACTCGGTGCGCATCTTCTGGGCGGCCAGCTACGGGCAGATCTATCCGGAGCTGAAGCGGCTCGCGGAGGCCGGCCTGGTCGAGGGCAGCGACGTGCCGCGGGGGGAGCGCAAGCGGACCGTCTACGCGATCACCGAGGATGGGGAAGCGGAGCTGGTCGCCTGGCTGCGCCAGCCGCCCGAGACGGCGGAGATACGCGAAGAAGGGCTGCTGAAACTGTTCTTCTCCGGAGTCCTGCCGCCCGAGGAGGCGGCGGCGACGCTGCACTCGATGCGCGCGCATCGGCTCGAGCTCGCCGCGCGCCTGCGGGGGATGGAATCCGACGCTTCGAAGAAAGGTCCCTTCTCGCTGATGGTCCTGCAGGGGGGAATTGAGTACAACGAGTGGTTCGCCGACTGGTGCGAGCGGATGGAGACACGCCTGCTCGACCCCGCCTGGCCCGCCGAAAGGAGCAAGTGATGTTTGACGCCCTGGCCCGCCTCGCCGACGGCAACGCCCGCCGCATCGGCATCTTCGCGATCCTCTTCTTCCTCGTCGCCGGGGCGCTCGGCGGTGGTGTCGCCAGCCGCCTCGACCCCTACGGCGCCGACGACCCGGCAACCGAGACGGTCGAAGCGCGGGAACGCCTGCAGGACGCGGGTCTGCACGTGCCGGCGGTGCTCGCCGTGCTCAAGGACGCTCCCGTCTCCGCGGCGGCGACCCGGGCCAGGGTCGAGTCGCTCGAGCGCAGCGTTCGCCGCCGCCCCGGCGTCGAGTCGGTCACCGGCTACTACGACCCCCACGCCCCCCTCTTCGTCTCCAAAGACGGCCGCTCCACCTACTTCGCCGTCTCGCTGAAGACCTTCGACGACAAGCAGTGGCAGGAAGAAGGCGCCGACATCGCCGACTCGCTCGCCGGTAGGCCGGGGGTCATCGTCGGCGGCGCCGCGGTCGCCCAGGAGCAGGTCAACAAGCAGGTCGAGAAGGACCTGCAAAAGGCGGAGATGCTCGCCTTCCCGCTGCTCTTCCTGCTCTCCTTCCTCTTCTTCCGCAGCCTCGTCGCCTCGCTGCTGCCGCTGATGATCGGCGGCCTGGCGATCGTCGGCACCTTCCTCATCCTGCGCCTCGCCAGCGAGGTCGGCTCGATCTCGATCTTCGCCCTCAACCTGACCACGGCGCTGGGGCTGGGCCTGGCGATCGACTACAGCCTCTTCGTCGTCTCCAGATACCGCGAGGAGATCGCCAAGGACGGGCCGGGGCTGGCGGCGATGCGGCGCGTGCTGGCGACGGCGGGGCGCACGGTCTTCTTCTCCTCGCTGACGGTCAGCGCGGCGCTCGCCTCGCTGCTCGTCTTCCCGCAGCGCTTCCTCTACTCGATGGGCCTCGGCGGCGCACTGGTGGCGCTCTTCGCGGCGCTGATCTCGCTCACCGTGCTGCCCGCCGTCCTCACCCTGCTCGGCACCCGGGTCAACTCGCTGGCGCCGCGCTTCCTGCAACGGCGGGCAGAGGCCGACACGCGGCCCGACGAGCAGGGCTTCTGGTACCGGCTCTCGCGCTTCGTCATGCGCCGGCCGGTGCCGGTGGCGACGGTCAGCGCGGTGCTGCTGATCGCGATGGGCATCCCCTTCTTCAACATCAAGTTCGACACCGTCGACCCGACCGTGCTGCCGACCTCGGCCAGCGCCCGCCAGGCCTACGACGCCGTCAACTCCGAATTCCCGCGCTATCGCGAAACGCCGGTCTGGGTCGACGTCGAAGGCGGCGGCCCGGCGGCGGCGGCGCGCTTCGCGGCTCAGGTTCGCCGCGTGCCCGGCGTCGCCGAAGTCAACCCGCCGCTGCGCCTGAAAGGGGACGTGACCGCGCTCCAGGTCGTCTCCAGCCATCCCTTCGTCTCCGAGGCGAGCCAGACGACGGTGAAGCAGATCCGCGACCTGCAACCGCCGCCCGGGGCGACGGCGCTGGTCGGCGGCGCCACCGCGGACTTCATCGATCTGCAGAGCAGTCTCGTCAGCCACCTGCCGATCGTGCTCGCGATCATCATCGTGGCGACGCTGACGATCCTCTTCCTGATGACCGGCTCGGTGATCCTGCCGATCAAGTCGCTGTTGATGAACTTCCTCAACCTCAGCGCCGTCTTCGGCCTGCTGGTGCTGATCTTCCAGGACGGCAGGCTGGAAGGGTTCCTCGACTACAGCAGTCCCGGCGCGATCGAGCAGACGATGCCGATCCTGCTCTTCGCCGTCGCCTTCGGCCTCTCCACCGACTACGCCGTCTTCCTGCTCTCGCGGATCAAGGAGGCGCGCGACAACGGCGCCTCGGACTCCGAGTGCGTGGCGATCGGGCTCGAGCGGACCGGGCGAATCGTCACCGCCGCGGCGCTGCTCTTCGCGGTCGCGATGGGGGCCTTCGCCACCTCGCAGATCATCTTCATCAAGGAGAACGGCGTCGGCACGGCGCTGGCGGTGCTGATCGACGCCAGCATCATCCGCGCCCTGCTCGTCCCCTCGCTGATGGAGCTGCTCGGAAAGTGGAACTGGTGGGCGCCGAAACCGCTGAAGCGCGTGTACGAACGCTTCGGGATCAGCGAGACGGGCCCGCGCGAGCCGCAGCCCGGCGAGGCCTGAGACCTCCGACATGTCGAGCGGTCGATTGACCCCCTTTTTCGGGGGCAAAGCGTTCAGGATGCGCCGGCCGTGACGCATCCGTTCGATATCGACACCGCCGTCGAGGATCTCGGCGGCGGTCGCTTCGGCGCCGAGATGAGCGAACGCTGGTGGGTCGAGCGCGGGCCCAACGGCGGCTACGTCGCCGCGGTGGTGCTGCGGGCGATCCAGGCGGCGGTCGGGAGCGAGCGGGCGCCGCGCTCGCTCACCGTCCACTTCCCCAGCGCGCCGCTGGCCGGGCCGGTCGAGATCGCGGTCAGCATCGACCGCGAAGGGCGCAGCGCCAGCTTCGTCTCGGCGCGGATGGAGCAGGACGGCGAGCTGCGCGCCAGCGCGCTGGCGATGCTGGGCGGCGAGCGGGAAGGGCCGGGGTTCTCCGAGCTCGAGATGCCCTCTGTCGAGCCGCCGGCGGAGCTCTACTCGCCCGACCCGGCAACGATCGAGGGCATGCCGCCCCTGCTCGGCAACTACAGCTTCAGCCTCGCGATCGGCGAGCCGGCCTTCCAGGGCGAGGAGGCTCGCAGCGGTGCCTGGCTGCGCGCGCGCGAGCCCCGCGAGCTCGACGCGCCGCTGGCGACGGCGATGCTCGACGCCTGGTTCCCGGCACCCTTCGTGCGCCTGCGGGCGCCGGCGCTGGCGCCGACGATCGACTACACCGTCCACTTCCGCTCCCCCCTCCCCCCGCCGGGTGCCGGCGCCGAGGACGCCTACCTCCTCTCCTTCCGCAGCGGCCTCGCCCGCGGCGGCTTCTTCGAGGAAGACGGCGAGCTCTGGAGCGCCGACGGGGAGCTGCTGGCCCACTCGCGCCAGCTCGCGCTGCTGATCGAGCGGCGCAGCGACTGAGCTTTATTTCTGGCCTTTGGCCTTCTTCGGGACGAGGTCGCCCTGGGCGGCCTCGATGTCTTCGGCGCCTTTGCTGCGCTCGTCGCCGGCCAGGCCGGTCAGGGTCAGTGAGCCGTCGGCGCCGATGTCGGCGCTGGCGAGGATCGACTCGCCGGGCGTCAGCTTGGAGGCGTCGATCGTGGCGGGCACGTTGAGGGTGAGGTCGAGGCCGCTTTCGCCGATGTCGTCGGCGGAGAGCAGCAGGTGCGCGGTTTCGGCTTCGAAGGCGCCGGCGATGCCCTCGAGTTCGAGGTGGGTGAAGGGGGCGCCGGCGGCGGTGAGCTGGGTCTGGAGCAGGCGCGGGCCTTCGATAGTCACTTTCACCGTGGCGTAGGCACCGAGGACCGGCAGCGCCGGCAATGCTCCGCTCGGGTCCGGGGTGACGTGGACCAACGCTGAGGTGCCCTTGTTGGAGACCGTGTAGGCGGGCGCGAGCGGGTCGGCGTCGACGAAGCTGACGATGCCGGCCAGTTCGGCCGCCTTCGTCGTCTTCGTCTTCACCCGTTTCCCCGCCTCGGCCAGGGTGCCGTTGGCGAGCGCCCGGATCGGCACTTCGACCTTGGTGCCGGCCGCGGGCAGCTTGCCGGCGTGGACGGCGCTCATCAGGCCGCCGACTTCCGCCACGGTGTAGCTGCCGGCCGGCTTGTTGACGTGGACGACGGTGCCGGTCAGCTCTTCGGCTTCGGGCCCTTCGGACGCTTCGCCCTTGTCTTCCTTCAGCGGCGCCGGGGTCGTTTCGGCCGGCGCTTCTTCTTCGGGTTCGAAGCTGCCTTCTTCGACCACCGGCGCGAAGCTCGCTTCTTCTTCGAAGCCGCCCGCTTCTTCTTCGCCACCGAAGGCAGCTTCTTCTCCCCCTTCGGCTTCGAATTCTTCTTCCGCTTCTTCTTCGCCGCCGCTGCCGTCGTTCGAGGGCGGGCTCGACATCGCGATCAGGTAGGGCGCGGTTGCCAGTGAGCCGCTGGCGTCGGGGCCGATCGCGACCCCGGCAAAGATGCCGAAGCCGAGCGCCAGCGCCGCCAGCGGCGCGGCCCAGCGCTTGCTGGTGACGGGCACGGCCATCCAGCGCAGCAGGGTCCGGTAGTTCACCCTGCTACCACCGTCGAACGCGGCATCAGGTCCCTGCCGCACTGCCAGCAGAAGACCGAGCCCTCGGCGTAGAGCGCGCCGCAGTTGCCGCAGGCGCCGGCGGCGCCGGCCTGGTCGAGCTTCAGCATCCGCTCGACCTCGCTCAGCTCGGCGTCGAGCTGCTGCAGCCTCGCCGCCTGGCGGGTGAGGACGTCGAGGCGGAAGTGGTCGCGCCGGGCCATCTCGTAGGCGAGCCCGCCGAGGTCCCACTGCGCGTCGACGAGCTCCCGCGCCAGGCGGTCGCGCCGTCGCTCCAGGTCGGTGCTCACTTGATCACTTCCCCTCCGCCTTCGCCCCCGCCCGGTGGCTTTGACTTGTCGATCGGCGGCGGGGCGCCGGGAGTGGCGATTTCGTTGGGCAGGTTTTCGCTCTGTTTGACGTAGTCTTCACCGCTGGTGTCGCCGAGATCTTCGAGTTCGCCCGAGCTCGCTTTCACCGCTTTGCCGGTGCTTGCGGAGCTGCCGCCTC
>DASZQM010000365.1:0-3326 GCA_035549645.1 Solirubrobacterales bacterium
CCCTTCCGCTTCTTGAAGTCGGCGGCGTACTCCTGGTAGTTGCCCTCGTACCAGACCACCTCGCTCTCGCCCTCGAAGGCGAGGATGTGGGTGGCGATGCGGTCGAGGAACCACCGGTCGTGGCTGATCACCACCGCGCACCCCGCGAAGGAGAGCAGGGCGTCTTCCAGCGCGCGCAGGGTGTCCACGTCGAGGTCGTTGGTCGGCTCGTCGAGGAGGAGCAGGTTGCCGCCGCTCTTGAGCAGCTTGGCCAGGTGCACCCGGTTCCGCTCGCCGCCGGAGAGGTCCTTCACCCGCTTCTGCTGGTCACTGCCGCGGAAGTTGAAGCCGGCGCAGTAGGCCCGCGCGTTCACCTTGCGGGTGCCGAAGAGGAGCTCGTCCTCCCCGCCCGAGATCTCCTCGTAGACCGTCTTGCTCCCGTCGAGCGATTCCCGGCTCTGGTCGACATAGGCGACCTTCACCGTCCTGCCGACGGTGAGGGTCCCGCCGTCGGGCTGCTCGCTCCCGGTGATCATCCGGAAGAGCGTCGTCTTGCCGGCGCCGTTGGGGCCGATCACGCCGACGATGCCGCCGCGCGGCAGCGAGAAGTCGAGCTTCTCGAAGAGGAGCCGGTCGCCGAAGCCCTTGCTCAGGTCCTTCGCGATCACCACCTCGTCGCCCAGGCGCTCCGGGACCGGGATGATGATTTCCGCGGTGCCCTCGGTCTGCTTCTCGCTCTCCGCGCGCAGCTCCTCGAACCGCTGGATACGGGCCTTGCTCTTGGCATGGCGCGCCTTGGGCGCCATGCGGACCCACTCGAGCTCGCGCTCCAGGGTCTTCTGCCGGGCGCTCGCCTGCTTCTCCTCCACCGCGAGCCGCTTCTGCTTCTGCTCCAGCCAGGAGGAGTAGTTCCCCTCCCACGGGATCCCGGCGCCGCGGTCCAGCTCGAGGATCCACTTGGCGACGTTGTCGAGGAAATAGCGGTCGTGGGTGATGGCCACGACGGTGCCCGGGAAGTTCTCGAGGTACTTCTCGAGCCAGGCGACGCTCTCGGCATCGAGATGGTTGGTGGGCTCGTCGAGGAGCAGCATGTCGGGCTGCTCCAGCAGGAGCCGGCAGAGCGCCACCCGGCGCTTCTCGCCGCCGGAGAGCTTCGTCACGTCGGCGTCGCCCGGGGGGAGCCGCAGGGCGTCCATCGCGAGGTCGAGCTTGTGGTCCAGCTCCCAGAGGCCGAGATGATCGATCTGGTCCTGCAGCCGCCCCTGCTTCTCGAGCAGCTTGTTCATCTCGTCGTCGCTCATCGGCTCGGCGAACTTCGCCGAGATCGCGTTGAAGTCGTCGAGGAGTTTCCGCAACTCGCGGACCCCGTCCTCGACGTTCCCCCGCACGTCCTTCGAGGGGTCGAGCACCGGCTCCTGCGGCAGGTACCCGATCTTGGTCCCCGCGAGCGGCTTCGCCTCGCCGAGGAAGTCCTTGTCGACCCCGGCCATGATGCGGAGCAGGGTCGACTTGCCGGCGCCGTTGCTGCCGAGCACGCCGATCTTGGCGCCGGGGTAGAACGAGAGGTAGATCCCCTTGAGGATCTCCCGGGAGGGGGGCACGACCTTGCGCAGGTCGCGCATCGTGAAGATGTATTCGCCGGCCATAGGGCGGGGAATATAGACAGGGCCTTGGTGCGAGTGAGAGAGGGCGGGAGGCGGGAGGCCGGCGGAGGCCGGCAGGATGATGTGTGCGCCGCGCCGCATGCACGCAGGGACCGGTTCATCTCCCGCCTCCGCCCGCCTCCCACCTCCGGCCTTCGCCCTGTGTCCACACTCATCAGCCTGCCCCAAACGCGAAGGGCGCCCCGACGGGAGCGCCCTTGAAAGCGAGAAGCGGCGTGGGGCCGCTCCGACTTACTTCACGTGCTTGTTCACCAGCTTGGTCATCTCGAACATCGAGACGGTCTTCTTGCCGTTGAACACCGCCTGCAGCGCCTCGTCGGCGTTGATGTTCCGCTTGTTCTTCTTGTCCTGGAGGCCGTGCTTCTTGATGTAGGCCCAGAGCTTCTTGGTCAGCTCGGTGCGCGGCATCGCCTTGCTGCCGACGACTTCCGACAGCTTCGCATCGGGCTGCACCGGCTTCATAAACGCCGCGTTCGGCTTCCGCTTGCTCGCCTTCTTCGCCGCCTTCTTCTTGGTGGCCATCGAGTGCCTCCGTTATAGGGACAGGAATCCGGCGCTCGAGCCGCCGCGCCGTGCGAGAGCAAAACTAAGGGGTTGCCCCCCCAGTGCAAGAGGGAAAATCGCGATTTTCCCTCTGAGAAACCCCGATTTTCCCTCGGACGGACCGGCTCGTCCCCGGCGGCGGGCGCCGGATGCGGGGCCGGGCTATGTTCCCCCGGTCCCCTCCCGACTGAGGCAACGTTTCATGCGCGTGTCCCTCGCCACCCTGCTCGCCGCCGTCCTGCTCACGCCCGTGCCCCCCGCCGCCGCCCAGGGCGGCGCGCCCCGGCCGCCGGCCGCCTGCACCCGGAGCAGCGGGCTCGTCCTGCCCGAGGGCTTCTGCGCCATCGTCGTCGCCAGGGACCTCGGCCGCACCCGGCACCTCACCGTGACACCCGCCGGCGACGTGTTCGTCGCCCTCGCCAACGGGGGCGTCGTCGCCCTCCGTGACGCCAACGGCGACGGGATCGCCGAGGTGAAAAAGACCTTCGGGGACGAGGGCGGGACCGGGATTCTCTGGAAGGACGGCTCCCTCTGGTTCGCCCCGAACACGGGGGTGATCCGCTGGAGGATCCCCCTCGGCTCCCTCGAGCCGGCGGGGCCCGCCGAGACGATCGTCCAGGGGCTGCCCACTGCGGGCCACAGCGCCAAGACGGTGGCCCGGCTCGGCGGCGATACCCTGATCGTCGCCATCGGGTCCGCCACCAACAGCTGCCAGCGCTCCGACCGCGCCGCCCGCTCCCCCGGGATCGATCCCTGCACCGAGCTCGAGACCCGGGCCGGCCTCTGGCAGTTCAGCGCCAGCCGCACCGGGCAGCGCCAGGCCGACGGGAAACGCTTCGCCACCGGGCTCCGCAATCCCGAGGCTATCACCGTCGACCCCCGCGACGGGAAGCTCTACGCCTCGCCCCACGGGCGGGACCAGCTCGGCGCCTCCTGGGGCTATACCGACGAGCAGAACGCCGAGCTCCCCGCCGAGGAGTTCATGCAGGTCTCGGCCGGGGACGACTTCGGGTGGCCCTACTGCTATTTCGACTGGCAGAAGGGGAAGAAGGTGCTCGCCCCCGAGTACGGCGGTGATGGCGACAAGGTGGCCCGCTGCGGCGAAATGAAGGCTCCGCTGGTCGGCTTCCCCGGGCACTG
>DASZQM010000366.1:0-8363 GCA_035549645.1 Solirubrobacterales bacterium
ACCTGCTCGACCAGCATCTCGTAGGCGGCGAGGAAGCACTCGTGCTTGTCCTCGAAGTGTTTGTAGAAGGTGGTGCGGGAGACGCCGGCCTCCTCGATCACTTCGGCGACCGAGGTTTCCTTGTAGCCCGTGCGACCGACGACGCGGATCATCGCCGCCAAGATGAGGTCACGCCGCGATTCGGATGCCATCAGCCCGTCCCAGGTAGCTTGAAAACTCTGGAGTACCTTCATCATAGCGGCTCGGTGTACGTAGGCGTTTATCTCTCTTTTTCGCCCACCTCCCGCGCTGCCGCATCTGGGCCGATGTAGGGAACCAGCGTGGCAAACAGCACGTCGGAAAGCAACTTCGGCAAATCCTCCGCGCGGTCCTCAGTCAGCTCGTCAGCAATCACTCCGGCGACCGCCCCGATCGCCATCCGCGAGGTGTTGGCGGGCAGGTTGCGGCCGCCGGGGGCGAAGTCCCGACCCTCCTCGAAGAACGGCGTCAGGCGCTGCATCGCGGCGCGGAAGCGCCGCTGCGCCGCCGGCCCCGCCGAGCCGACGTCGACCAGGGCGAGGCGTGCCACGTCGGGCTCTTCGGCCAGGGCCTCGAGCAGGGCGGCGAGCCCGGCCCGCGCCCGCTGCGGCCACTCCTCCTCGCTTTCGTAGGCGGTGGCGACGCGGCGCACGAGGGCGTCGACGATGCCGTCGTAGGCGGCGAGGAAGCAGCCTTCCTTGTCGTCGAACATCGCGTAGAAGGTCGTGCGCGAGATCCCCGCCTCGCGCGTCAGGTCGGCGACGGTGGTCGCCGCGTAGCCCTTCTCGGCGACGACCCGGATCGCAGCCTCCAGCAGGCGCTCGCGCTGGGAGCGCGCGATCACCTCAGGGGGGAGGCGGTGGCGTCCGCGCGGTGGGCGCCACCGCTCCCGTTTCTGGCCCCCCGCCGCCGGCACTGCGCTTATCCGTCCGCGGGCACGGCGGCTTTCTCGGCGGCGCGCGCCTGGCGCAACGCCTCCTCTTGGCCGAGGTAGGGGACAGTCGTGATGTAGACGACGTCGGGCAGGAGCTCGCGCAGTCGCGCGGTGTTGCCGGCGAGGATCTGGCCGACGATCAGCGACTCGGCCGCCGAGAGCGCGGCGCGCCCGGCGCTGGAGGGGATCGCCGGTTCCTCGACCGGGTCGTCGCGCCCCCGTTCGAGCAGCGACTGCAGGACGCGCTTGCCGGAGGCGTAGAGCTCGAAGGCCCGCTCGCCCGAGGCCGGTGCCTCGACCAGGGCCATGCGGGCGAAGGTCGGCCGGCTGGCGAGCAGGTCGAGGAAGGCGGCGGCGGCGTCACGCACCATCGTCGCCCAGGGCTTGTCGGGCGAGTAGACGGCGACGATGCGGCCCATCGCGTCGGCGAGGGCCACCTCCATCGAGGCGTGGAAGCAGTCCTCCTTGTCCTTGAACAGCTCGTAGAAGGTCGCTCGCGAGACCCCGGCCCCCTCGCAGACGTCGGCGATCGTGGTCGCGCCGTAGCCTTTCTTGGCGCAGCTGCGGGCCATCGCGTTGAGAATTCGTTCGCGCTGGGAGTGCTCGACCAGTGGCTCCTCGAGCTGATCGAGGCCGGCCGGCAGCTTCTCCTTCTCTATCGTCGCGCCGAGGTCCGTATCTGGCGCTGGAGCTGCGTTTCCGGGGCTTGGGGGAGGAGGTGTCAAGGTGTTTCGAGGGGTAGACAACCGTGTTTAGGTAAACGCGATTGTACACCCAGCGGGCGCTCTGTGGACGTTCCGGTACCGATTTAACAAAGGCAATCGCGAATGGGAACGGCGGTGGAACGGCGCCGAAGGCCTGTACACGCGGGCGATGCCGTCGTCGCGAACTTCGGACCCCTGTACAAGGGCGTTCGGGCGTGCCCGGTGGACCATTTGGGTATGGAGACCGCGCCTCGTCAGATAGTCGCCTTCGGCGGTGGGGGCTTCTCGATGGAGTCGGGAAACCCGCTGCTCGACGACTACGTACTGGGGCTCTGCCGCAGCGAGCGGCCGCGGGTCTGCTTCCTGCCCTCGGCCAGCGGCGATGCCGACCACTACGTGGTGCGCTTCTACCGCGCCTTTCCCGCCGATCGCTGCGAGGCGAGCCACATCTCGCTCTTCCGCCGCGAGCAGGGCCCCGAGGACCTGCGCGAGCACCTGCTCTCCCAGGACCTGATCTACGTCGGCGGCGGCAGCGTGGTCAGCCTGCTCGGCGTCTGGCAGGCGCACGGGATCGACGAGATCCTGCGCGAGGCGTGGGAAGCCGGGGTCGTCCTCTGCGGCCTCTCGGCCGGGTCTCTCTGCTGGTTCGACGAAGCGGTCACCGGCTTCCACGGGGCGCCGCGGCGAGTGAAGGGCCTGGGCCTCCTGCCGTTCAGCAACTGCGTCCACTACGAGCCGACCTCCGAGCGCCGCCTCGCCTACCACGAGATGCTGCGAGACGGCATGCGCCCCGGCTACGCGGCCGAGGACTCGGCCGGCCTGCACTTCATCGGCTGCGAGCTGAACCGGGTCGTCGCCTCGCGACCGGCGGCGCGCGGCTACCGCCTCGACGCGGTCGGTCAGCGGGTGGTCGAGATGCGCCTCGCGACCGCCTACCTGGGCGATGCCCCGCCGGTTTCGCGCCTTCCGGGCGCATCCTCGTCATCGCTCTCGACCGCCTCGGCGGCGTAGGAGCGCGGCGAGTGGCATCGGAGCCGGTCAGCTAGTGGTCTCCCGCATCCTCACCCTCGGCGGTCACGACTTCACCTCGCGCCCGCCCGACCGCGCCGTCAGCGAGCTGATGCTGCGACTGGCGACCGAGCGCGCCGGCGGACGGCCGAAGATCTGCATCCTGCCGACCGCCAGCGGCGACACCTCGGAGCAGATCGGCCGCTTCTACGCCGCCTTCGGCGAGCGGCCCTGCGAGCCCTCCGACCTCTCGCTCTTCCGCCTCGGCCGCCGGCCGATGGCGCTGCGCGAGCACCTGCTCGCCCAGGACCTGATCTACGTCGGCGGCGGCAGCATGGTCAACCTGCTGGCGGTCTGGGAGGCGCACGAACTGAGCGCGATCCTCAGCCTCGCCTGGCGCCAGGGCATCGTCCTCGCCGGCCAGAGCGCCGGGGCGATGTGCTGGTTCGAATCCGGCATCACCAAGTCCTCGGGCCGGCCCGAGGTCGAGGCCGGCCTCGGCCTCCTCCACGGCAGCCTCTGCGTCCACTACAACAACGAACCGGACCGTCGTGCCGCCTATCTCGAAGCGGTCGGCAACGGGATGCCGGGCGGCTACGGCCTCGACGACTACGCCGGCCTGCTTTGGGAAGGCGAGGGACCGCCCTCGGCGGTGACGGCGCGCCGCGGTGCCCGCGCCTACCGGGTCAGCTCGGGCGAGACCGGCGTGATCGAGTCGCCGTTGCCGGCGCGCTTCCTGCCCGCCCCCGCGCCGGCGGCGCTGCGCGAGGACATCGCCGAGTTCCGCCGGATCAAATCGATGCGCCGCCGCGCCGGCTGGCTCGGCTGAGAGACGACGGGAGCGCTAAGCCCCCGCGTCGGCCGCCGGCGGCGCGGTCGGGTCGGCGCTCTCCTCGCCCAAGGACTCGCGGGCGATGTAGTCCTCGGCGAGCAGCAGGTTGTCGCTGGAGCGCTCGACCACGTTGAGCAGGTCGCCCATCAGCGCCACCTCCTCGACCTGCTCTTTGACGAACCACTGCAGGAACTGCTCCGCCCGGTAGTCCTTGATCTCCCGCGCCAGCTCGAACAGCGAGAAGATCTCCGAGCTGACCCGTTTCTCCTGCTCGAGCGCCATCTTCACCGGCGAGACCCCGTCCGCGTAAGTCGTCTGCTGCGACTTGATGTCGGGGATGTGGACCTCCTCGCCGACGTCGAGCAGGTAGCGGATCATGATCATCGCGTGCTCGCGCTCCTCGACCGCCTGCCGGTAGAAGAAGTGGGCGAGGCGCGGCAGGGTCTCGGCGTCGTAGTAGACGGCGGCACCGACGTACTGCTGCGAGGCGGCGAACTCGTTGGCGATCTGCTCGTTGAGCGCGTCGGCAAAGCTTTTCTCGGCCATGTCTTCTCCTCGGGGACGGGGGCGGGGTTGGCCGCAACGTAGCCGAAAAGAGAAGTTCGGTCGGCCGAAGCGCCGCTCAGGTCTCCCTAATGCGCAATCGCCCTCTTCCGATCGGTCCAGCGATCCCAGCCGGCGCGAATCGCGATGCCGATCAAGATGACCAGCCCGAGCCAGACGAGCTTGCCGATTCCGGGCGGTGAGAGCAATGGATCGACACCGTCGTGGTCGAGCTCCCGAAAGCCGATCACCTGCAGGTAGCCGAGCGAAACCAGCGGCCCCAGAAGGGCGAGCAGGCTCCATGTCCGTCCCACCACGATGCCGGTGATGAGGCCGAATCCCATCAACCCCAGCATTACGCCGTCGTCCAGGTATTCGTGGGCGTCGACGTACATCAGCGCTCCGGAAAGCAAGCCGAAGGCGACGACGATCCCGATCCGCAGCTTCATACGGAGGACCTACCGCGCGAGCGAGTGGCGGTTACGGCTCAGTCTTCCCAGCGGAATCCGGTCGCCGAGAGGCGGGGCTCGAGGGGGCTGACCGGGAGACCCTCCGGGGGCTCGGCTTCGTTGTAGCCGCGGGGGGCGGTGTCGTTGGGGGTGTCGGGATGGAAGAGGGAGGCGAGGACCTGGATCTGGCCGCGGCCGACGCCGAGCTCCCACTGGCCGCCGCCGTAGGCACCGATGCCGTGCTCGGCGCAGTAGTCGTAGGTGTCGCAGAGCTGCTCGAGGCCGCCGACGCGGGAGGGCTTGATGTTGACCATCTTCGGCTCCCAGGGCAGGGCCTCGATGTCGGCGATCGAGTGGATCGGCGCGTCCCAGGTGAGGCGGTCGCGGATCGGCTCGAGCAGCGGTCGGGTCTCGTCGTTGACGTCGGGGTCCTCGATCCAGGCCTCGGGGAAGGCCTGGAAGAGCTTGGCGTAGAGCTCGGGATCGGTGTCGACGTCGACCGGAGTGCCCTTGTAGAAGCCCTTGAGGTCGAGCGAGTCGACGGCGCCGGTCTCGACCAGCTCGGCGATCAGCTCGTCGGTCCAGTCGTTGGTCGGGTCGAGCTTGAAGCGCAGGTCGGGGTAGCGCTCGAGCTTGCGGCGCAGGGGGGCGATCGAGGAGGCCTCCTCGCTGCCCGGCGCGGCGAGGCGCATCGAGCAGACGAAGGTGACGGGCCGGGCCTCGCGGCCGGTGACCGCGGCGATCCCCTTGCCCGCTTGGCGCAGCGCCAGGTCGAGCGCCGCCGACTCGAAGGCCCAGCGACGGTAGAGGCGGGAGACGTCGCGCTGCGGCTCGGCCGGGAAGGTGTCCTGCTCGGCCATCATCTGGCAGAACTCGCCGAGATTCGAGAAGCCCGTTATGTCGAGCGTCGGCCCGGCGTCCTGGAAGGCGATGTGGTCGACCGGGTCGTAGGTGACGTCCTCGCCGAGGCCGTCCTCACCGCCGCCCCACATGTGGATCACCGTGCTCAGCCGTTCGAAGCCGGGGATCTGCAGCTCCAGCGGTTGCAGCTCGTAGCCCTCGATCTCGAGTGACAGGTCGGCGAAGGAGTCGAAGCTGGCCATGCGGTGTGTCAGCCTAGCGAGTGGTGAAGCACACTCCCCACGGCTACTGGCTCGAAGAGGCGCCCGCCGTCGAGCAGGCCCCGGCAATCAGCGGTTCCCGAGACGCCGACGTCGTCATCGTCGGCGGCGGCTACACGGGGATGTGGACCGCCTGGCACCTGAAGCAGCTCGAGCCCCAGGCTCGGGTCGTGCTGTTGGAGGCGGACCGGTGCGGGTTCGGTCCGAGCGGGCGCAACGGGGGCTTCTGCAACCTGATGTGGTTCTCGCTGGCGAGCATGCGCGGCAGGTGGGGGGACGACGGTGCGCTGGCGGTGGCGCGCGCGGCGGAAGCGGCGGCGGTGGGGATCGGGGAGTTCTGCGAGAGCGAGGGGGTGGACGCCTGGTATCGGCCGGGCGGCTACCTGCAGGTCTCGACCGCCGAGTCGCACGATGGGGTCTGGGGCAAGGCGCTCGCCGCCTGTCGCGAGCTGGGGGTCGGCGAGGAGATCCAGCCGCTCTCGCCGGAGCAGGTAGCGGAGCGCTGCGCCTCGCCCGCCTTCCGCGGCGGCGCCTTCTACCCGCGCGCAGCCACGGTGCAGCCGGCGCGGCTGGCGTTCGGCCTGCGCGAGCGTTTGAGGGCTCGCGGCGTCGAGATCTACGAGCGCTCGGCCGTTACTCGGCTCACCGACGGCGGGGGCGGTGTCGAGGTGCGAACGGCGGCGGGATCGGTGCGGGCGACGAGCGCCGTGCTTGCCCTCGGCGGCGCCGGCAAGACCCCCGGCGGCCCTTTCCACAACCGCCTCTCGATCGCCTCCTCCCACATCGTCCTCACCGAGCCGGTGCCGGAGCTGCTGGAGGAGGTCGGCTGGACGGGCGGCGAGTGCATCACCGACAGTCGCGCCCTCGTCGACTACTTCCGCACCACACCCGACGGGCGCATCGCCTTCGGCTGGGGCGGTGGGCACATCGCGATGGGCGCCCGCCTGCACGGCCGCTCCGAGCTCGACCCCGAGGTCATCGCGGCCACCGCGAGCCACCTCTTCGAGTACTTCCCCGGCCTCGCCGGCAAGGCGATCACCCACGCCTGGGGCGGCCCGATCGACGCCTCGCCGACCCACCTGCCACAGGTCCTGCCCCTTCGCGGTGGCCACGCCTTCGCCGCCGCCGGCTACACCGGCAACGGCGTCGGACCCTCCCACATGGTCGGCCGCACCCTCGCCGCCCTGGCCCTAGACCGCCGCGACACCTACTCCCACCTAGCCTTCGTCGACCCGTCTTCGCCCCGACTCCCTCCCGAGCCCTTCCACTGGATCGGAGGCGAGGCCATCCGCGCAGGCATCGTGCGCAAGGAGAACGCAGAGCTAAATGGCCGCAGCCCCGACCCCATCTCGTCCCTGCTCGCCCGCATCCCCGAGCTAATCGGATTCCACATCGGCCGGTAGAGGGCAGACGGTGCCCCTCTCCAGAAGGCTCAGCTGAAACGCACCGAAGCGCCCAAAACGACTCAGCTGCGCGACGGCCTGGCGGAGAGGGGCACCGTCTGCCCTCCCACCTACCGCTGTGCGGGAACGACCAACACCGGCCGATCCGCAATATGCAACAGCTTGTTAGGCGTCGACCCAAGGATCATCCCCTTCAGCGGCGGATCCCCATAGCTGCCGACCACGATCATGCGGGCGTCGAGTTTGTCGGCCACCTCGACGATCGCCTCCGAGGCCTTCATCGCGACCAGCTCGGTCTCGACCTTCACCTCGGTCCCGGCGGCCTGGACCTGGTGCTGAGCCTCTTCCAGCACCTTCTTGCCGCGTTCCTCGATCGCGTCGGCGTGTTCGACGATCTCGCCGCCCCAGAGCCCCGGCGGCGAGTAGCCGAAGACGACGGTGATGTCGTCGCCGAGCTCAGCCGCCGTCTTCAGTCCCTCGTCGAGGGCTGCCCGGCTGCAGTCCGAACCGTCGTAGCCGACCACTATCTGGCTCATCTCAGACTCCCTTCCCGTCGCCGCTCTCAGCGATCGGCACCGGCTCCATCTGCACTTCCCCCTCGAGGAAGCCAGCCGGCGCCACCTCTGGCTTGCGCTTGAAGAAGCTCGGCACCTTGCGCCATTGCACGAACATCAGCAGCACTCCGAGCACGAGGAAGAAGGCGGCGATCAGCAGCGGCGGCCCGACCCCGAGCCAGGAGTTGCCCGATTCGGAGTTGGCCGGGTCGGAGAGTTCGATCCCGTTCTTGATCAGCAGGTAGAAGAGGATCACGCCGCCGAGGAAGGGGCCGACCCCGACGAAGAAGAAGTTCTTGACGCTGCGGGTGATCTCGCGGCGGTAGTAGATCGCGCAGGCGAAGCCAGTGAGGCCGATGTAGAAGGAGATCATCAGCCCGAGGGCTGCCAGCGAGTCGAAGAGGATGTCTTCGCTGACCAGAGTCAGGCCGACGTACCAGACGATCGAGGCGGCGCCCATCAGCACCGTGGAGATGTGCGGGGTGAGGAAACGGGGGTGGACCTTGCCGAGGCTGTGCGGCATCGCGTTGGAGCGCGCCATCGAGAGCGTCGTCCGCGCGGTAGGCAGGATCGTCGTCTGGGTCGAGGCCGCCGCCGAGGTGAGCACGGCGATGATCAGGATCTTGTCCAGGGGAGAGCCGAAGACCTCGGCGCCGAGCGAGCTGAGCACGTCTTCCTGGTTTTCGACCAGCTGTTCAACGCCCGCGTAGGCCTGGGCGGCGAAGGCGACGATGATGTAGATGCCGAGCAGGATCAGGGTGCTGACCACGGTCGCCTTGCCGGGTGCCTCGTCGGGA
>DASZQM010000367.1:0-2588 GCA_035549645.1 Solirubrobacterales bacterium
GGTGATCGAGACGGCGAGCGTGGTGAAGGTGGAGAGGGCGATCGAGTAGGCGGTGATGCCTGCCATGAAGTAGGCCTGGGCGCTCAGCTTCAGGTGAGTCGGCAGGGTCACCATTTCGTCGCCGCCCTTGATGAAGATCGAGTTGAAGAGGACGAGGAAGATCAGCGGAAAGAGAAAGGTGAAGACGAGCGCCCGCGGGGTGCGAAGGGCGACGAGAATCGCGGTCCGCGCCTGGGCGAGGACGATGCGGCGATCGCTCACGTTGCCTCTTTTCCCGTCGCATCGGCGCGGCTCGGATCGTCGGTGCCGGTGAGGTCGAGGAAGATGTCCTCGAGGCTGGGCTTGCGGACCTCGAGACCGGTGAGGGTGACGCCGCGCTCCTCGGCCAGTGCCAGCAGCCGGTAGAGGTCGCGCTGGGGCTGCTCGGACTCGATGCTGACCTCGCCGCCGGCGAGCTGGAGTGGGGCGGAGAGGTGTGAGCGCAGCTCCTCGGCCGTGAGTCCGCCGTCGAGGCGGAAGCCGATCACGGTGCTGCGACCGAGGCTGGCACCGAGCTCGCTCGTCGGTCCCTGGGCGACGATCCGCCCTTCACGCAGGATCGCCACCCGGTCGGCGAGGTGCTGGGCCTCCTCCATGTAGTGGGTGGTGAGGAAGACCGTCTTCCCCAGCGCCTTCAGTCCCTCGATCATGTTCCAGGCCTCGCGGCGGGCGGTCGGGTCGAAGCCGGTGGTCGGCTCGTCGAGGAAGATCAGGTCGGGGTCGCCGACGATCCCGATCGCGACGTCGACGCGGCGCTTCTGGCCGCCAGAGAGGGACCCGATCCGGGCCTGGCGCTTCTCGCCCAGTCCGGTCAGCTCGATCGTCTCGTCGACCGGGCGCGGCGCCGGGTAGAAGGTGGCAAAGAGGTCGACCGCCTCACGCACGGTCAGCAGCGGGTCGAGCTCGCACTCCTGCAACACGAGGCCGACGCGGCTGCGCCACTCACGCGTGGGCTGCCCTGGGTCGACCCCGAGCACCTCGACCTCGCCGCCGCTGCGCTCGCGGTAGCCCTCGAGGATCTCGATCGTCGTCGTCTTGCCCGCGCCGTTGGGGCCGAGGAAGCCGAACACCTCGCCGCCGGCCACCTCGAAGTCGATGCCGGCGACCGCCTCCTGCTCGCCGTAGGACTTGCGCAGCCCTCGGACGCTGATCGCGCTGGCGCTCACGCGCCCAACATATCCAACGCCGATCGGCGGCTGACTAGTTCCGTCCGGGGCGGCGAAAGTAGTTTGCTAAACTAATTATCGAAGCTAATCAATGACTTCCGAGACGACACAGAAAACTTCTCTCACCGACTCCGCCGCGCGCCTGCGGATGGGAGTGGTGCGCACCGCGCGGCGGCTGCGGCAGGAGGCGGCGACCGAGGCCAGTGGCCTGACGCCGACCTCGACCGCGGCGCTGGCGACGATCGAGCGGCACGGCCCGCTGACGCCCAGCGAGCTGGCCGAGATCGAGCGGGTCAAGCGCCCGACGATCACGCGCACGCTCGGTTGCCTGGAGCGGGAGGGCCTGATCGATCGCACGCCCGACCCGGCGGACGGCCGCAGCAACCTGATCAGCGTCAACGCCGCCGGTCGCGAGCGCCTGCGCCGCCTGCGCGGCCGCAAGAACGCTTACCTGGCGCGCCGTATGCGCGATCTGCCGGTTGAGGACCTGGCGACGCTGGAGCGCGCCACCGAGATTCTCGAGGGAATGCTCGAGGAGCCGCGCCGGGGGCGCGGTGGTAGGCAGTGAGCGCCGGACTCAAGCGCAGCTTCAGCTCACTGTCCGTTCCCAACTACCGGCGCTACTTCGCCGGCCAGCTGGTCTCCCTCTCCGGCACCTGGATGCAGACGGTGGCGGCGCTCTGGCTCGTGCTCAGTCTCACCGGCAGCGGCCTCGCCGTCGGTCTCACCACCGCTCTGCAGTTTCTGCCGATGCTCCTCTTCGGCGCCTGGGGCGGGCTGCTCGCCGATCGTTTCCCCAAGCGCAAGCTGTTGATGGTCACGCAGGCCCTGATGGCGCTGCCGGCGCTCGGTCTCTTCGCCGTCACCCTGGCTGGCGTCGCCGCTCCCTGGATGGTCTTCCTCGCCGTCTTCGCGATGGGCGCCGTCAACGCGGTCGACAACCCGACCCGGCAGAGCTTCGCGATCGAGATGGTCGGGGCCGACCGGGTCGTCAACGCGGTCAGCCTCAACAGCGTGATCGTGCAGTCGGCGCGCATCCTCGGTCCCGCCTTCGCCGGCCTGCTGATCGCCGGCCTCGGCGTCGTCCCCTGCTTCGCCGTCAACGTTCTCTCCTTCGGCGCGATGATCTTCGCCCTCTGGGGGATGGACGCCGCGCAGCTGCGCAGCGCCCCGCCGGCGGAACACGAGCCCGGTGCGATTCGCGCCGCCCTGCGCTACGTGCGGGCGACGCCGGAACTGGCGGTGCCACTGGCGCTGATGGCTCTGGTCGGCACGCTCGGCTTCAACTTCCAGGTCGTCCTGCCGCTGCTGGCTCGCTTCAGCTTCGAAGGCGGTGCCGGTGTCTACGCGGCCCTGGTCTCGGCGATGGGCATCGGCTCGGTC
>DASZQM010000368.1:0-9288 GCA_035549645.1 Solirubrobacterales bacterium
GTTCGTGGCGGTAACGATGCGCGTACGCTATCACATACGCCTGTAATCATCGACCAGCGGGCTTATCCGAGGCGAATCGAGATCGATCGCGCTCGAGCAGACGCCGCAGGTCTGCCGCGATTGCGTCGGGTTCATCGTCGAGCTGAGCCCAGGTGATTCGCGTGACCTCGTAGCCGGCGACGCGAAGGACCCGATCCCGAGCTCGGTCGTCGCGGTGTGCAGTCCTGGTCCCATGCGCCAGCCAGCTGTCGAGCTCAACGATCTGCACCGTGCCCTCCCAGTGGCAATCGACCTGGAACCGCTTCTCCCCCACCACGATCCAGTCATTGAGACGCGGCCGTGGCAGCCGGTGGCGCCGCAGGAATGGCAGGAACTTCGTCTCGAGCGTGCTCCTGACGCGACCAACGGGCAGGGCTTCGACGCGGGCAAGTGCGGTCCGCGCCCGTGCGGTCCCACGACGCCCCGGATACCGCTCGATCAGATCCAGCAACGAGAGCTGGTCATAGAGCCGCAGAAATTCGACCTGCCTGATGGCAACCTCGACCTCGTCGATCGATGATCCTGATGCGAGATCGATAACCGTGCGCGGCACCGTTGTCACGGGAATCCCTTCGTGAACCGTGATCTCGTCGCTCGGCAAGACCACGTGGTGACGTCGAACGAGCTTCGTAGAAGTGCTCTTGTTCGGAATCGTCAAATGGATAGCCCCGCCCCTCAGGTCCCGTATGCCCCAGAGCGCGGCAGCCGACCGGTGACTGAGAACAGCTTCAACACCTGAGGAGAGAACCGCCGCCATCGACATGCCAAGCGGTGGAAGGCGCCGCTGACCGACGGCGTACGTCCTTGGCATCACGGTCCACAAGCGGCCGACCCTAAGTCGATAGGTGATCTCGTCCTTTCCCAGTCCCAAGGCTGTCAGCTGCCTCCTCGCGACTACCCCATGCTGTGCCTCCGCCAACCGAGCAATGGCCCTATCCGGCCCTTCGTCTCCGCCCACCGAAGCACGAGACCGTCCCGCGGCGCAAATACTGCGGCTTGGGACGGTCTCGCGGGGCACGGGCGGACAGTGCCACCTGTCGCCTCACGGGTGGCGCGCAGCGTCACAAGGATCTGTGACGTCTCTGTGCTCCGAGGCGTGTGCGGCTACGGACCCGGGGTGCGCTCTACGGCGGCTTCGGCGGTTGCGGCCTCGGCCTCGCGGATGGCGGCGCCCTCCAGGGCGTTCGACAGGGCGCGGACGTAGGCGCGGGCCGATGCCTCCAGGATGTCGGTGGCGACGCCCTGACCGGTTGCCAGGCGGCCGGCGGCCCGCAGCATCACCGTCACCTGACCCAGGGCGTCCTCTCCCCCGGTCACGGCCTCGACCGTGTACTGGCGCAGCTCGCACTCGGTGTCGGTGGCCACCTGGATCGCGCGGAAGATCGCGTCTACCGGACCATCGCCGCCCGACTCCCCGACCGACTCCTCGCCGGAGGGCATCTTGACGGCGACGCGGGCGACGGGATCGCGGCGAGAGCCCGCCTCGACCTCGAACCAGGCCAGCTCGTGGGCGTCGGCCTTCTCGCGCATCTCGTCGGAGACGATTGCCTCCAGGTCCAGTGCCGTGACCTGCTTCTTGCGGTCGGCGACCTCCTTGAAGCGCTTGAAGGCGGCGTTCAGGGCGTTGCCCTCGACCTTGAAGCCCAGCTGCTCCAGGGCGTCTTTCAGCGCGTGGCGCCCGGAGTGCTTGCCCAGCACGATCGAGTTCGACTCCAGGCCGACTTCGGTCGCGTCCATGATCTCGTAGGTGCTGCGCTCCTTCAGCACGCCGTCCTGGTGGATGCCGGACTCGTGGGCAAATGCGTTGCGGCCGACGATCGCCTTGTTGGGCTGGATCGCGTAGCCGGTCAGGCGCGAGACCATGCGGCTGGTACGGGCCAGCTCGCGGGTTTCGACCCCGGTGGTCAGCCCGTGCGCGTCCTCGCGGACCCGGATCAGCATCGCGATCTCCTCCAGCGAGCAGTTGCCGGCGCGCTCGCCGATCCCGTTGACCGCACACTCGACCTGGCGCGCCCCGGCCAGCAGGCCGGCGTAGGAGTTGGCGACGGCCAGGCCCAGGTCGTCGTGGCAGTGGACCGAGGTCTCGACCTCGTCCAGGCCCGGCACCAGCTCGTACAGGCGCCGCCAGTACTCGGCGTACTCCTCCGGCGTCGTGTAGCCGACGGTGTCAGGGACGTTGATCACGCTCGCGCCCTCCTCGACCGCGATCGCGCAGACCTCGGCGGTGAACTCGATGTCGGCGCGAGTGGCGTCCATCGGCGAGAACTCGACGTCATCGCAGTAGGAGCGGGCCAGCCGCACGGCGGCGCGAGCCTGCCCCTTGACGTCCTCGCGGTCGGTCTTCAGCTGGTGCTCGATGTGGATGTCCGAGGTCGAGATGAAGGTGTGGATGCGCGGTCGGGCGGCGTCTTTGATCGCCCCCCAGGCGGCGTCGATGTCGGCTTTGTGGGTGCGGGCCAGGCCGCAGATCGTCGGTCCCTCGACCTGGCGCGAGATCGCCTCGACCGCCTCGAAATCACCGGGCGAGGTGACCGGGAAGCCGGCCTCGATCACGTCGACGCCCAGCCGTGCCAGCTGCTGGGCGATCTCCACCTTCTCGGCGGTGTTCAGCGAAATCCCCGGCGACTGCTCGCCGTCGCGCAGTGTCGTGTCAAAGATGTGGACGCGGTTTGCGTCTTCTACTGGTGCCACTGGGTCCTCCTCCTTCTCTGCTTCTTCCGAATGACCTTGTCTCTCGCGGCTATCGCGCCGCCCAGCGCTATTCCCCCCGAGGGGGGAGGAGAAGGAGGAGCGCAAGGCTGTCGAGCCGGTGCGTCATTCGTCCACGCAGGGTAGCGCAGAATCGCATCGCCATCGCCAGCGTTGCGTAGGCTGCGGCCATCGAAAGGGAGGCATCCTCAAGCTCGATCCCACGCTCGACCTGGCTCGCCCTGATCGCGATGGGCGTTGCCGTAGTGGTGATCGCCAACGACTTCTCCGCGATCAACGTCGCCCTGCCGACGATGGAGAAGGACTTCGACACCAACGTCAACACGATCCAGTGGGTGGTCAACGCCTACGCGCTGACCTTCGGCGTGATGATCGTCACCGGCGGCCGCCTCGCCGACATGTTCGGCCGCCGCAACGCCTTCTTCCTCGGCACCGCCATCTTCGCCTCGATGTCGGCACTGGGCGGGGCGGCGCAGACCGAGACCTGGCTGATCGCGACCCGCACCCTGATGGGGATCGGCGGCGCTTTGATGTGGCCCGCGATCCTCGGCATGACCTACGCCCTGCTGCCCGAAGACAAGGCGGGACTGGCGGGCGGGATCATCATCGGCGCCGCCGGGCTCGGCAACGCGATCGGGCCGTTGATCGGGGGCGTGCTCACCGACGCGCTGAGCTGGCGCTGGATCTTCTTCCTCAACGTGCCGATCTCGGTCTTCGCCGTGCTCGTCACCTATCGCCTGGTCAAAGTCGCCGAGCCGGAGCCGGGTGAGCAGCGGATCGACTATCCCGGCATCGCCGCGATCTCGGTCGGGCTGGTCTCGCTGCTGGTCGCTCTCGATCAGATCGACGACTGGGGCTTCGGGGACCCGCGGGTGATTGGGATGCTGGTGCTCGCCGTGGTCCTGCTCGTCGCCTTCGTGCCGATCGAGCGCCGCGCCGGCAAGAACGCGCTGGTGCCGCGCGAAGTGATGGCCAACGAGAGCTTCCGCGCCTCCTGCTTGGCGATCCTGCTGATGTCGGCCACCTTCTTCGCTGCGCTGCTCTACCTGCCGCAGTTCATGCAGCACCAACTCGGCTACTCACCATTGAAGGCCGGGCTGGGGATGCTGCCCTTCCTCGCCACCTTCGCCTGCGTCTCCTTCGTCGCCGGCCCGCTCTACGAGCGCCTCGGGGCGAAGCTGCTCGCCTCGGTCGGCGCGCTCTGCATCGCGATCGCGCCCTTTCTCTTCTCCCTCGCGGGAGAAGGCTCGGGCTACACCTCGCTGATCGCCGGCATGGTCGTGCTCGGAGTCGGGATCGGCAGCTTCTATCCGACCGCAACCACGGCCGGGGTCACCTCGGTCGACGAATCGCAGACCAGCCTCGCCGGCGGCATCGTCTACATGTTCCAGATCGCCGGTGGCTCGATCGGCCTGGGACTGACCACGACGGTCTTCTCCGCGCAGGCCTCGTTCGCCGACGGGATCCAGGCCGCCTTCCGGCTCGACGCGGCGCTCTCGCTGGCCGGCTTCCTCGTCGCGCTCTTCTTCGTCGGGGGCCGGCTGATCGAACAGCGCGCTACGCGGCGGGCTTGACGACGTTGTTGCGGATCAGCGTGTTGTGACCGGCGCCGCCGTTCATGACGTCGGTGCCGCTGCCACGCAGGACATCGTTGCCGGGCCCGCCCAGCAATTCGTCGTTGCCGGGACCGCCGTAGAGCACGTCGCTGCCGCCGCGACCGGCGATCCTGTCGTCGCCTTCGCCGCCGATCAGCTTGTCCGGGCCGCCGCCGCCGATCAGCGTGTCGTTGCCGGGCCCGCCGCGCATCGTCACGGGGAGTTCGACTGCGTTCGAGACCGAGAGCGAGTCATCGCCGCTGCCGCCGTTGATTTCGAAGCCGGCGACGAGCGCCGCTTTGCAGGCCAGCTCGTTCGGGTTGCCGGGCGTGTGTTCGCAGACGGTGCCTCCGACTTCTAGTTCGATCGCCGAATCGATCACGTAGCTGCGTCCGTCGGGACTGAGCCAGATGCGGATCGTGTTCTGCGTCGCCCCGCCGGCCAGCACGACCGTGTAGGTCGTTTCGGCCTGGGCTGACGGCGCAGCGAGCATCGCCAGCGCTAGGGACAAGATCAGGATCGTCTTCTTCATCGGGAAAGCGCCCCTGCCGCGCCCCGGGGCTAACTAGGGAACAACACAACCTTGCCGACGTTGCGGCGCTGGGCGATGAATTCATGCGCCTCTCCCGCTCGCTCGAAGGGGAAGGACTCGGCGACGACCGGCTCGAGGCGGCCCGCCTCGAGGTCGGCCATCAGCGGCTCGGTGACCCGATCGAGGCTGCCCTCGCGGTCCCACCACTTGAGCATGTTGAGCCCGAAGACACCCTTGTTCTCGTTCATCAGCGCCAGGCTCTTCCACCAGGGCAGGGTCGCCAGCGGCATCTTGGCAAGGCTCTTCAGCGCTGCGGGAATATCGCGCCCGCCTTCGCTCGTCACCTCGGAGAGCCCGTACATGACCAGGCGCCCGCCGGAGCGCAGCAGGCGGTAGTCCTTGCGGAAGGAGGTCGGGCCGAGCGCGTCGATGACCAAGTCGACGCCCTCGCCGCCGGTGATCCGCATCGTCTCGGCGGCGAAGTCCTGGCTGCGGTAGTCGATCGCGTCGGTGACGCCCTGGGCGCGAATCGCGTCGTGCTTCGAAGGCGAGGCGGTGCCGAGGATCATGCCGGCACCGGCGTTGCGGGCGATCTGGGTGGCGGCGATGCCGACCCCGCCCGCGGCGGCGTGAATGAGAACCCGATCCCCCTCGCGCAGGCTGCCCATGATGACCAGGGCCGCGTAGGCGGTTCCGTAGTTGACCGGGAAGGCGGCGCCCTGCTCGAAGCTGAGGCGCTCGGGCAATGGCAGGACCTGATCCGCCGGAACCGAGATCAGCTCCGCCTGGCCACCGAAGCGGGTACCCGCCATAACGCGGTCGCCGAGGGCGAAGTCGCTGACGCCGTCACCAAGGCTCTCCACCGTTCCCGCCACCTCGTAGCCCATCACGCAGGGCGGTTTCGGTGCGTCGGGGTAGAGGCCGACGCGGGCCATCGTGTCGGCGAAGTTGATCCCCGCGGCCTTGACCGCGATCCGCACCTCACCGGGTCCCACCGGCGGGTCGGGCCGCTCCTGCACCTGCAGCACCTCAGGACCACCGTTCCCCGTCTGCACCAGCGCCTTCACCGGGCCAGCCTACTTGACCGGTGGCGAGCTAGAGATCGACCGAGCGGCCCACGGAGAAGCCGTCGAGCTGGAGAATCTTCTCGATCGTCTCGCCCTGCACGTGTGCGTCCGTGGTCAACGCCATCACGGCGCGGTCGCCGTCCTCCTCGGCGCCAACTGCCGCCGAGACGATGTTGACCCCCTCCTCGCCGAACATCGTGCCGACGCGACCGATCATGCCCGGGCGGTCGGCGTAGCGGAAGACGGCGATGTGATCGGCGAAGGGCAGGTAGAAGCTCTCGCCCCAGACCGAGACCAGGTAGGGCTCGTTGCGAGGACCGACACCGGTACCCGACACCTCGACTTCTTCCTCGGCGGAGCCGAGGCGCACGGTGACCAGCTCGGTGAAGTCCTCCGAGCTCGACTCCTTCGACTCGACCAGGTCGACGCCGCGTTCTTCTGCCATCTGCGGCGCGTTGACCAGGTTGACCGGCTCCTCGGTGTGACCGGAGAGGATGCCGACGAGGACGGCGATGCCGAGCAGGCGGGTGTCGTACTGGGCGAGTTTGCCGCGGAACTCGACCGAGACGCGGTCGACCGGGCCCTGGCCCAGGCCCTCGGCGAGGCGGCCGAGCTTTTCGCAGAGCGGGACGAAGGGCGAGAGCGCCTCCATCTCCTCCGGGCGCACGGCGGCGATGTTGACTGCGTTGGTGACGACCGCGCCGGTCAGCGCCGCGGTCACCTGTTCGGCGGTGACTACGCCGGCACGATCCTGCGCCTCAGCGGTCGAAGCACCGAGGTGCGGGGTGACGACAACGTCCTCACGGGCGAAGATCGGGTGCTCGGTGAAGGGCTCGGAGGGGAAGACGTCGAGCGCGGCACCGCCGACCTTGCCGGACTCCAGACCCTCGACCAGCGCATCGAGGTCGACCAGCTCGCCGCGAGCGCAGTTGACGATGCGCACGCCCTCCTTCATCTGGCCGATCGCCTCGGCGTCGATCAGGTTGACGGTGTCGGGCGTCTTCGGCACGTGCACGGTGACGACGTCGGCGCGCCCGAAGAGCTCCTCCAGGCTGCCGACGCCCTCCACGCCCAGCTCGCGGAAGCGCTCGGCCGAGACGAACTTGTCGAAGGCGACGACGTCCATCTCGAAGGCCTGGGCGCGTTTGGCGACGAGCTGGCCGATGCGGCCGAAGCCGACGATGCCGATCGTCTTGCCGTAGAGCTCGGCGCCCTTGTACTTGGCCCGGTCCCAGCGGCCGTCGACGAGGGCGCCGTGAGCCTGGGGGACGTTGCGGAAGAGGGCCAGGGCGAGGGCCAGGGTGTGCTCCGCGGCGGCGACCGAGTTCGATTCCGGCGCGTTGGCGACGACGATGCCGCGGCGGGTGGCAGCGGGGATGTCGACGTTGTCGACGCCGGTGCCGGCGCGGCCGATCACCTTCAGATTGTCGGCGCGGTCGATCAGCTCCGGGGTCAGCTTGGTCGCGGAGCGGATCAGAATCGCGTCGTAGCCGCCGATCGCCTCGGCCAGCGCCGCGTCGTCCATGTCGAGACCGAGATCGACCTCGAAGTTCTGGCGCAGCAAATCGACGCCCGAGTCGGCGATCTTCTCCTTGACCAGCACTTTCAGCGAATCGCTCACGCGCGAACCTCCCCCACGTTCTCGACTATCCAATCGATGCAGGCCGTGAGCGCTTCGACGTCGGCGGTATCGACCGCCGGGAACATGCCGATCCGCAGCTGGTTGCGCCCGAGCTTGCGGTAGGGCTCTGTGTCGACGATGCCGTTGGCGCGCAGGGTGGCGGCGATCGTCGCGGCGTCGACCGAGTCGTCGAAATCGATCGTGCCGACGACGAGCGAGCGCTTGGCCGGGTCGGCGACGAAAGGCGTGGCGAACTCGCTCGCCTCGGCCCAGCCGTAGAGGTGGCCGGAGGAAGCCGAGGTGCGTTCGACGCACCAGCCGAGACCGCCGCCGGCGAGCATCCACTCGACCTGATCGGCGAGCAGCAGCAGGGTGGCCAGGGCCGGCGTGTTGTAGGTCTGCTCCTTGCGCGAGTTGTCGAGCGCCGTCTGCAGCGAGAGGAAGCCGGGCTGCCAGCGATCGCCGGCGCCGTCGAGCTCGCCGATGCGGGCGACGGCCGCCGGGCTGAGCGCGGCGAGCCAGAGCCCACCGTCGGCACCGAAGGCCTTCTGCGGAGCGAAGTAGTAGACGTCGACCTGGTCGGCGTCGAGTGGCAGGCCGCCGGCGCCGGAGGTGGCATCGACCAGGACCAGCGCCTCTCCCGACCCCTCGGGCCGCCGCACCGGGACCATCACACCGGTCGAGGTCTCGTTGTGGGCCCAGGCGATCGCGTCCGCCGCATCGTCGGCGACCAGCGCCGGCGCATCGCCCGGCTCGGCCTCGACCAGGATCGGATCGGCGAGGAAGGGCGCGCCGGCGGTTGCCTTGGCGAACTTGCCCGAGAACTCGCCGTAGGTCAGATGGAGGGCGCGCTCGCGCACGAGCCAGGCGCAGGCGGCGTCCCAGAAGGCCGTGGTGCCGCCATTGCCGAGGGCGATCTCATAGCCGTCGGGCAGCGAGAACAGCTCGCTCAGGCCGGAACGGACGCGAGCGACGAGGTCACGGACCGGCGCCTGGCGATGCGAGGTGCCCATCAGCTTCGACTGCTGCGCCAGCTTTTCCAGCGCCTCCGGGCGAACCTTCGACGGCCCACAGCCGAAACGTCCGTCGGCGGGCTTGAGGTCGGCTGGGATCTGAGCGGTCTGAGTCGTCACGGCGGAGGCGACAGGTTAGTGACCGTGACGGGTGGACCCGGGCCAGCCCGTCGGCATAAGCTGCCGCCCATGAGCGAGACCACAGATCAAAACGTGACCAAAGGCGATGGCTTCGCCGTCGCCAACCTCGACGACCTCGGCCAGGGGCCTGGATTCCGCAAGATCCGCACGCCACTCGGGCTGACCGCCTTCGGTGCCAACGCGATCGTCCTGCCGCCCTCCTACGAGACCGGCCGCCACTTCCATGACGAGCAGGAGGAGCTCTACTTCCTCCACAGCGGCCGCGTCGCGATCGAGTTCGGCGACGGCAGCAGCCACGAGCTGGAGCCGGGCGGCCTCGCCTGGGTGGACGCCTCCACGGTCCGCAAGCTGAAGAACCTCAGCGAGTCAGAGGAGGCGGTTTACGTGGTCGTCGGAGGCAAGGACGGGTACGTCGGGCGGGACGGGCGTCAGCCTGACGGGGAGACGCACCGCTGAACAGCCGGGGTACCCGCGGGGATTGGGTCCCCCTCCCTCGGAGGCCGTTGCGCAGCAGGTCGCCCCTGGAGCTTCAAACGTGGTCCCTGAGCCTCCGCTGGAGGGGGACCCAATC
>DASZQM010000369.1:0-5309 GCA_035549645.1 Solirubrobacterales bacterium
GGCCGAGCTGGGTCGGCAGGTCGAAGGCCATCGAGAGGCCGGTGGAGCCGTGCTCGATCAGGTAGCGGTAGCGCTCGTTGGTGTCCTCGGGGGTGGCGAAGCCGGCGTACTGGCGCATCGTCCAGAGCCGATCGCGGTACATCCCCTCGTGGATGCCGCGGGTGAACGGTGGGGTCCCCGGCTGGCCGAGGCGCTCCTCCAGTCCCGGGGCAACATCGCCGGCGTCGTAGACGCGCTCGATCTCGATACCGGAATCGGTGAACACGCGCTCGTCATCGGGGCCGACGACGGGGGCAATTGTGCGGTGGATCTCTTCGGTGGCCATCGCCACAGGATATGGGGCGCGGGGACTTGCGGCCGGCGCCGATCGCTGGTCTAATTTGCTCAAGTATTTCATTTGCATTTGCATGTTCCCTTCTGTACCTTCGCCCGTACCGGACAGGTATCCAGCGAAGTCCGGATCACCACTGCCAATGCGTGGTGTTAGGTCCACGCAGGAGGGGAAAGGGAAAGGGAGATGTCGGAGCCGGCCAGTCGCAGTACCCCGCAACTTCTTGCGCCGTTCTGGCCGATCGACGATCAGCACGGCGTGGGTCACGTAGAGCTCGACGGGCAGGCGCCCACGAACTCCGAGCAGGTGATGCCGCTGCTGCTCAAGCTCGCCGCCCAGAGCGATGCGATGCGCAGCCTGCAGACTCACGAGGCCGAGACGCTCTCCGAGGCCGCCGCCTCCACCCTGCGCGGCGAGATGGCCGAAGGGCTGCGCGAGCTGGCCGACCTCGTCGACGACGAGAGCGCCGAGCTGATCCGCCTCCGCGCCAAGGGGCTCGCCGGTGGCATCGAGCACCGCGACATGACCCTCGAGATCGCTCGCAGCGGCCCGCCGCCGGCCTTCGAGATCGTCTGCGGGCCACTCTGCACCTGGCGGATGAAGACGCGGGTCGGGCTGCACTCGTTCCTCGCCGCGGCGCGCGACGAGAAGCGCCAGCGCCAGCTGGACGAACTCGACGACTCGCTCGATGCCGCCCTCGCTTTCGTCGAATCGGAGACGGGCGTGAGCGAGATGGGCGTGCCCTTCAAGCTGCCGATGAACGTCACCGAGCTGCTGATCTCGGCCGGCGAGGCGGCCGGCCACCCCAAGCACTTCGCCTACTTCATGCCCGAGGACGAAGGCGTCGACGGCCTGCCGCTGCGCGAACAGCGCACCCTCTACATGCGCAACGTGCACCTGGCTCGTTACCGCGTGATCACGATCCCGCTCGCCGAAACGCTGCTGAAGGGGCCGATGCGCGCCGCCGACGCACCGATCGAGGAGACGCTGATGCCGTGGATCCGCGGCCACGACCACGGCCACAACGTCGTCGTGCCGGCCACTTGCTACGACGAGTGGATGGAGAAACTGGGGATCGAGCCCTTCATGGCGCTGCAGGAGGCGATCGCCGACGTCTACGGCTTCCTGATGGCGATCTCCCCCGCCTGGATGGAGATCAACGACTACAGCCGGCTCGACATGTGCACCACCCACATGGCCGAGCTGCTCCACTACCTGCGGCGCGGTCCCAAGTACTACGGCGACCCCGGCGCCGCCTTCGTCGAACTCAGCTTCCTGGCCGAGAACGGCTTCGTCGAGATCGACGAGAAGGGGCGGATCAGCTGGGACGAGGATGGCTTCTGCCGCGGCATGGCGGCGCTGGGCAGCGCGCTCACCGAAGCGACCGTCGGCGCGCCCGACGAGCAGGGCTCGGAAGCGTTCCTACAGCGCTACGGCTGGCCGGCGGAGACGGCGGCGATGCGGACCTGGAACGCGATGCGCGAGGAGCTCAACAACGTGCCGACCTCGATCGCCTTCTACCGCACGGCTGAGGTAGCCGCGCCCGCTGGCGAGCCGGTCCCCGCTTAGCTAGGGCCCGCAGGTCAGATCGCTCAGTCCGAAGCGCCGGCGAGGCGCTCGACGCCGGACTTCTCGATCGTCTTGCGCAGACCGTCGCGCAGCTCGATGCTGGGTTCCCAGCCGAGCAGGTCGCGGGCGCGGGTGATGTCCGGGCGCCGCTGCTGGGGATCGTCGGTGGGCAGTGGCTCGAAAATGATCTCCGAGCGCGACTCCGTCACCTCGATCACTGTTTTCGCCAGCTCGAGCAGGGTGAACTCGTTGGGGTTGCCGATGTTGACCGGCATGTGCACGTCGGACTCGGCCAGGGCGACGATGCCCCGGATCAGGTCGTCGACGTAACAGAAGCTGCGGGTCTGCTCGCCCTCGCCGAAGACGGTCAGCGGCCGGTCCTCGAGTGCCTGGCGCAGGAAGGTCGGGATCGCGCGGCCGTCGCGGGCGCGCATGCGGGGGCCGTAGGTGTTGAAGATGCGGACGATCGCCGTGTCGACGCCCTGCTGGCGGTGGTAGGCCATCGTCATCGCCTCGGCGTAGCGCTTGGCCTCGTCGTAGACGCCACGCGGGCCGATCGGGTTGACGTGGCCCCAGTAGTCCTCCGTCTGCGGGTGGACCTGGGGGTCGCCGTAGACCTCGCTGGTGGAGGCGATCAGGAAGCGGGCGCGCTTGAACTTGGCGACCCCGAGCATGTGGTGGGTGCCGTGCGAGCCGACCTTGAGCGTGTGCAGCGGCAAGCGCAGGTAGTCGATCGGGCTCGCGGGAGAAGCCAGGTGGTAGACGAAGTCGACGTCCTCGGGGATGTCGACGTACTCGATGATGTCGAGCGCGCGGAACTCGAAGTTCGGGTCGCGGATGTGCTCGATGTTCTGCAGCGAACCGGTCTCGAGGTTGTCGATGCAGATCACCCGGTGGCCCTGACCGATCAGGTGCTCACAGAGGTGAGAGCCGAGAAAGCCGGCCCCGCCGGTGACTACGCAAGTGCTCATCGCGCGGATGCTATCGGCAGAGACGCCGCCGGGGTTGAGCGATGACTTTTATGCAATTTGCGTTGATTGCTCGCCCGTAAAGCGTCCAAAAGGGGGGCGAATCTCTGGCTCGCCCCGGATTGTCCCGGCTCGTGGGAGCACAAGGGACAACGACGGACGAGGCCGCCCGCAAGCGCGCAGCGGTCGAAATGATCGCCAGGCACGAGGCGGCCTTAAGACGCACCGCCCGCCGCTACTCCTTCGATGCCGAAGACGCGGAGGACGCCTTCCAGCGGGCGCTCGAGATCGCACTGACCAAAGCGCCGACCACCGACCCGCGCGAACTGATCCGCTGGACCCAGACCGTGACCAAGCACGAGGCACTCGCCGTGCGCCAGAGCCGCGAGAAGCTGCTCGGCTACCAACCCAGGCGGGAAGGCGAGCAGCCCGATCCGGTGGCCTCGATCCCGGCCAGGGGCGCCGGCCCGGCCGAGCAGGTCGAGCGGCGCGAGGACGTCGCCCGCAGCCGCGAGGCGCTGCAGGCTCTGAAGCCGGCGGAGCTGCAGGCCCTCGGCCTTCTGGCTGAGGGCTACTCCTACGCGGAGATCGGCGAGATGACCGGCTGGACCCGGACCAAAATCAACCGGCTCCTGGCCGAGGGACGCGCCCACTTCCGCAGCTTCCTCGCCAGCAGCGAGGACGGCGGGCGCTGCCGCGAGCTGCAGCCGCTGCTCTCGACCTTCTGCGACGGGGAGGCAGACTCGCGACAGGTTGCGATCGTGCGGGAGCACCTGCGCGCCTGTGCCCACTGCCGCGCAACCGTCCGCACCTACCGGGCGGCACCGCGGATCGCCGGGGCGCTGCTGCCGCTGCTGCCTCCCTCCCGCTCGCTCTGGGGCCGCGCCCAGGAGCTCGGCGCCAGCCTCTGGTCGCGGCTGCCGGGGACCGGCGGCGAATCGGTCGCCACCCAGGTCGCCGCGGCGGGCGGATCGCGGGGCGCCGGCATGGCTGCGCTGGCCAAGCTGCTGACCGTGTGCGCCGGTGCTGCCGGCGGCGCGGCATGCGTGGCGACCGGGGTCCTGCCCGCTCCCCTGCTCGAGCAGGACCACGGGCACGCCAGGAGAGCGGCCGCGACGCGACCCGCCGCGCAGGAGACCGCGCAGAGCGCAGCGGTCGAATACGAACCGGCACCGGGACCCGACGTCGTCCCGAGTCAGGAAGAGGAGCCGCACGCGCAGAAGCACGAGCAGCCACCGCCGAATGAAGTGGCAGCGCCGGAAAGCAGCGAAGCAACAGCAGGGGCGATCGAATACGAACCGCCGCCGCCGGTCGAATCCTCCCCGCCCCCCACCGGCGAAACGTCATCGAGCAGCGGCTCGGCGGCTGGGGAGTTCGGCCCGTGAGCACCGCGCGCAAATGCAGTGCAACGCGTTTCGGTCCCCAGGGGACCCAAAAACGTTGCACCGTGGCGATGGTCGTCTCGTCAGTCGCGTTATTTCTCGCCTCGAGCGCGGCGGCCACC
The DNA here is from genome assembly GCA_035549645.1 of Solirubrobacterales bacterium. Lineage (GTDB taxonomy): Bacteria > Actinomycetota > Thermoleophilia > Solirubrobacterales > 70-9 > VRUE01. Next base: position 4,373 of record DASZQM010000369.1, read on the forward strand.
CCGCGGCCGCAGGGTCTCAGCGTCGCCGGCGGCGAGGAGAGCTGGCACCCGACGCAGTCCTTCGCCCTGAGCTGGACCAACCCGAGCCCGGTCGCGGCCGCCCGCTACCGCCTGCTCGGCCCCTCCGGCGAAGTCCTGATCGGGGAGACGCGGCTGCCCTGGGCCGCGACCGCAGTGGAGCACCTCACCGTGCCCCCGCGGCCCGGCGTCTACACGGCTGAGGTCCGCCTCGAGGACGAAGCCGGCACGGTCGGCGAAGCCTCGACGGCCAAGCTGCGCTTCGACGACGCACAGCCGGCGAGCGTCGAAGCGCTGGCCCCGGGCGAATGGCTGGGCCGCTCGTCTTTTCCCTACGCCCTGCGGTTGACCCATCCCGCCGGCCCGCAACCGCTCTCGGGCATCGGCGGCTACGCGGTGGCGATCGACAAATTTCCCAGCGGCCATCCCTGCCCCAGCGGCCGCTGCGGCGGCGCGACCCTGGATGCACGCGGCGGCATCGCCCTCGACACGATCGAGGTGCCGGCACTGCCCGAGGGCACGAGCTTCGTCCACGCAGTCGCGGTCTCCGGCTCGGGAGTCGCCTCGGCGACCGCCGGCAGCACGGCGATCCACGTCGACGAGGCCAACCCTCAGACGATCCTCGAAGGTGTTCCCTACGGCTGGCGCAACGGACCGGTGCGGCTGACGGCGCGAGCGAGCGACTCGGCCTCCGGGATGACGCCAGGCGGACCCGGTGTCCAGCCCCTCACCGCGATTCGCATCGACGGCGGCGCGCCGATCGTCGCGCCGGGCGACAGCGTCACCGCGACCGTGATCGATCCGGGCGTGCACACGGTTGCCTACTACGCGCGCGATGCCGCGGGCAACGCCAACGACGGGGGCTCCTCCAACGGGCATCCGAACGATCCCCCCGCGACGGCGGTCGTGAAGATCGACC
>DASZQM010000370.1:0-1693 GCA_035549645.1 Solirubrobacterales bacterium
CGCTTCGGGGACGAGCCGAGCGCACCCTAACCCGGCGTGACGATGGCAAAGCCCGATTCCGCTTCGCTCCGGTGCTGCTCGCTATCCCGCCGCGGCGATCAGTCCCGGCGCCGGCCGGTAGGCCTCGCCGTGCTTGGCGCCGAGCTGCTCGAGCAGCTCCACCGCCCGCGCCGCGCCGAGCTTCTCGGTCAGGTCGATCGGGCCCAGCGGCCAGTTGAAGCCGAGCCGCATCGCCGTGTTCATGTCGCCCGGCGAGCCGACCTCCTCTTCGAGCGCGAAGGCGGCCTCGTTGGCGATCTGGGCGACGAGGCGCGGCACGATCCGGGGCGCGGCGGAGTTGATCGCCGCCAGCTTCTCCTCGTCGAGCGTCAGCTCACCCGGCCCGTCGTCCCGTTCGCGCGCCACCTGATGCGAGGGCACGGGGGAGACCAACGGCGGCGGGTCGGCGTAGTCGTAGAAGCCGCGACCGCTCTTGCGCCCGAGCTCGCCCTTGGCGACCATCGACTCCTGGATCGCGCTGGGGCGCCAGCGCTCGGGCTCGCCGCCCTGGGCGTAGAAGGAGCGGGCGACGCTGAGGTTGACGTCGAGGCCGATCAGGTCGATCAGCTCGAAGGGGCCCATGCGGAAGCCGACCGCGCGGCAGACGCGGTCGATCGTCTGGGCATCGGCAACCCCCGCGGCGAGCATGCGCAGCGACTCGAGCGTGAAGGGGCGGGCGAGGCGGTTGGCGATGAAGCCGGGGCTGTCCTTGGCGCGGATCGGCGTGCGCCCCATGCGCTCGCCGACCTCCGTGGTCGCCTCGAGCGCCTCGGCGGCGGAGTCGGCGGTGGCGACCACCTCGACCAGCTTCATCAGCGCCGGCGGATTGAAGAAATGCATGCCGACGACGCGCTCGCGATGGGGGACCTCGGCGGCGATCGCGGTGATCGGCAGGGAGGAGGTGTTGCTGGCGAGGATCGTCTCCTTGCCGCAGGTCTGGGCGAGCGCGTCGAACAGCTCGCGCTTCAGCCGCAGGTCCTCGGGCGCGGCCTCGATCACGAGGTCGCATTCGCCGAGGTCGGCGAGGCTGGTGGCGGCGCCGACGCGGCCGCTGGCGGCGTCGGCATCCGCCTCGCTCCAGAGCCCCTTCGTCGACCCCTTGCCCAGCGACTTGTAGAGGCGGTCGATTCCGGTCTCCAGCGCGGCCGGGACCGGGTCGTGCAGGCGGGTCTCATAGCCGCCGAGGGCGGCGATCTGCGCAATCCCTGCCCCCATCGTGCCGGCGCCGACGACGCCGATGTGCTCGACCGCGCCGCTCATCACTTGCCCTGGAAGTTCGGGTCGCGCTTCTCGAGGAAGGCGGTCATTCCCTCGACCCGGTCATCGGTCGCCATCGCCAGCTCGTAGAGGCGCCGCTCGTTCTCGAGGCCGGCGCTGAGCGCCGTCTCCTCGGCGGCGATCACGGCCTGCTTGCCAAGGCGCGAGGCGATCGGCGGCTTGGCAGCGACTTCGCCCGCCAGCTTCATCGCCTCCTCCAGCCAGGAGTCATCGGGGGCGACTCGGTTGACCAGCCCGAGCTCGTGCGCGGTCGCCGCGTCGAAGCGCCTGCCGGTCAGCACGTACTCCATCGCCCGCTGCTTGCCGAGCACGCGGGCGAGGCGCTGGGTGCCGCCGCCGCCGGGGATGATCCCGAGGTTGATCTCGGGCTGGCCGA
>DASZQM010000371.1:0-3575 GCA_035549645.1 Solirubrobacterales bacterium
GGACACTCGGTCGTGCTCGAGATCGAGGTCCAGGGCGCGCGCCAGGTACGGGCGGCGATGCGCGAGTCGGTCCAGGTCTTCATCGCGCCGCCTGACCCCACCTCGCTGCGACACCGGCTCGAGTCGCGCGGCACCGACAGCCTCGAGGCGATCGACTCCCGGCTCGAGGTCGCCGAGCAGGAGCTCGCCGCTCAGGGCGAGTTCGCCCACACCGTGATCAACGACGATCTCGACCGCGCCGCCGCCGAGCTGGAGGGAATCGTGCGCGCCGAGCTCGGGATACCTCTAGACTCCGCAGCCGAATGATCAAACCACGCGTTGACAAGCTCCTCGATCACACCGACTCGCACTACGCGGCTGTCGTTGTCGCCGCCAAGCGTGCGCGGCAGATCAACAGCTACTACCACAGCCTCGGCGAGGGCAGCTTCGGCGAGTACCCGCCCCCGATGGTCGACATCCCGGGCGACAGGAACTACCTCTCGCTCGCCCTCGAAGAGGTCGCCGCCGGCAAGCTCAAGTACGAGTACCGCTCTTAGCGGTTCGGACCGTCCAGGAGGACAGATGGCCAGGATCCTGCTCGGCGTAAGCGGAGGGATCGCCGCCTACAAGGCGCTTGAATTGGCGCGCCTTGCGACGACCGCCGGCCACGGCGTGCGCGTGCTGATGACCGAGGGCTCGAGCCGCTTCGTCGGCGCCGCCTCCTTCGAGGGAATCGTCGGCGCCCCCGTGCTCAGCTCAGAGTTCGAGCGCGACCCGATGCGCGGCGCCTTCCCGGGCGACCCGGCGCCGGCGCACGACCCGATCGGCCACCTCGAGCTCGCGACCAACTGCGACGCCTACCTGATCGCCCCCGCCTCGGCCAACACGATCGCGAAGCTGGCCGGCGGTGTCGCCGACTCGATGGTCACCACCTCCTTCCTCGCCTGCACCGCGCCGCGCCTCATCGCGCCGGCGATGAACGACCGCATGTACGCGAACGCGGCGACGCAGGCGAACCTGGCGACCCTGCGCAAGCGCGGCATCGCCGTGATCGAGCCCGACGAGGGCGCGCTCGCCTCGCGCGGCGAGCGGGGCAAGGGGCGCCTGCCGGACCCCGCCCGGCTCCTCTCCCTGATCGAAGCCGAGCTGCCCACCGGCGAGCGGCCCTGGGACGGCCTGCGCGTGCTGGTCACCGCCGGCGGCACCCGCGAGCCGCTCGACTCGGTCCGCTTTCTCGGCAACCGCTCCAGCGGTCGCATGGGCATCGCCCTTGCCGCCGCGGCGCAGCGGCGCGGGGCGGAGGTCACCCTGATCGCCGCCAACGTCTCCCTGCCCGAGCCCGCCGGGGTCCGGCGCATCGACGTCGAGACCACAGAGCAGCTCGCCACCGCGGCCCGGGCCGAGTTCGCGGTCTGCCAGGTCCTGGCGATGGCGGCCGCCCCCGCCGACTTCAAGCCCGGCGAAGCCGCGACGGGCAAGCTGAGCCGCGAGGGGTCGCTCGACCTTCACCTCGAGCCGACGGAGGACATCCTCGCCGGGCTGGTCGCAAGCAAGGGTGAGGGCCAGACTGTCGTCGCCTTCGCCGCGGAAGCCGGGGACAACGTCGATCGTGCCCGTGAGAAGCTCCTCCGCAAGGGTGCCGACCTGATGGTGCTCAACGACATCTCGAATCCCGAGATCGGCTTCGAGTCCGAGGAAAACGCCGTCACCCTGATCGATCCAGCCGGCGCAACGTCCGTGGCCCAGGCTTCCAAGGACGCGGTCGCCGACGCAATCCTGGACCGCGTCGACCAGCTGCGCAGCCAGGCGGGGCAGCCGAACTAGCCGAGCTATACTGGCTTCAAGCTTTTTCGATACCGACGTGTACGAGAAGTGGGCCTGGCCCACTTTTTTTTCGGCTTCAACCCAGTGGCAGACCTCCAGCAAGACATTCAGCAGCAGCTCCGTGAGCTCGACGACGAGATCGATCTGGTCGCGCTCGAGCAGCCGAGCAAAGAAGCGCTGCGCCTCTTCATCGACCATCCGAGCGGCGTCGACCTCGCCCTCTGTGAACGCGTCACCCACCACCTCAACCACCTACGGGCCGACTACTCGCTGGAGGTTTCCTCGCCCGGCCCCAAGTACCGCAACCGCAAGGAGCAAGCCCAGTGAGCAAGGAGATCGTCGAAGCAGTCAAGGCCCTGGAGCAGGAGAAGGGGATCTCCGCCGACAAGCTGATGGACGCGCTCGCCGACGCGCTCCTCTCCGCCTACAAGAAGACCCCCGGGGCGGCCAAATACGCCCGCGTCGATCTCGATCACGAAACCGGCGACTTCCTCGTCTTCGAACTGATCCTGCCGCCCGAGCTGGAGGAGAAGCTGCTGGCCGAAGCGGCCGAAGCCCAGGAGGAGGAGGAACGCGAAGTCGATCCGGAGACGGGCGAACTGCGCGAGCCCGAGGACCCCGAACTCGACCCCGAGATGATCGCTCCTTACGAGGATCAGATCGAGACCCGCGACGTCACCCCGGAAGACTTCGGCCGCATCGCCGCCCAGACCGCCAAGCAGGTGATCCTGCAGCGGATCCGCGAGGCCGAACGGATGATGATGTTCGAGGAGTACCAGGACCGGGTCGGCGAGCTGATCACCGGGATCATCCAGCAGTCCGACAAGCGCTACACGCTGGTCCAGCTGCGTGAGCGGGTCGAGGCGCTGCTGCCCAAGTCCGAGCAGGTCTACAACGAGCGCTACGACCACGGCATGCGGGTCAAGGCCGTGATCACCGACGTCTCCGACTCGACCAAAGGCCCGGCGATCGTCGTCTCCCGCCGCAGCTCGGAGCTGATCAAGAAGCTCTTCGAAATGGAGGTGCCGGAGATCGCCGACAAGCTGGTCGAGATCGTCGGCGTCGCCCGCGAGCCCGGCTACCGCTCGAAGATCGCCGTGATCTCCCATGCCGACGGCGTCGACCCGGTCGGGGCCTGCGTGGGCCCGCGCGGCTCGCGCGTGCGCATGGTCGTCTCCGAGCTGCGCGGCGAGAAGATCGACATCATCCCCCACAACGACGAGCCCGCCCGTTTCGTCGCCAAGGCCCTGTCGCCCGCGCGCGTGCGCGAGGTGATCGTCGACGACGACGAGCGCCAGGCGACCGTGATCGTCCCCGACGACCAGCTCTCGCTGGCGATCGGTCGCGACGGGCAGAACGCCCGCCTTGCCGCCCGCCTCACCGGCTGGCGGGTCGACATCAAGTCAGAGACCGAGTTCGCCGCCGAAGACACCGAGGTCGAGTACGAGGGCGAAGAAGCCTTCGACGGCCGCTGCATGGCGGTGCTGACCACCGGCCGCCGCTGTCCCAATGCGGCGATCGGGGGCTCCACCTACTGCGGCCTGCCGCAGCACCAGGCACTGAGCCGCTTCGACACCAATCAGATGGCGATTCTTGCTCCCGTTTCCGAGGCCGAGGTCGAAATCCTCGCCGACCCCGATGCCGACCAGGGTCAAGTCGACGAAATCGTCGCCAAAGCCGAAGCCGAGTACGTCGAGCCGGTCGAGGAAGAGGTCATCGAGGAGGCGCCTGCCGCTGAAGAAGTTGTGGCGGAGGAGCAGGAGCAGCCCGCC
>DASZQM010000372.1:0-4176 GCA_035549645.1 Solirubrobacterales bacterium
CGATTCCCCCAGCCGCGCCTCGAGCTTCGGCAGCGCCTCGCCGATCTCGACCTCGACGATGTCAACCGGAGCGAAGCCCGCCGGTGCCGGGCTGGGGGCCATCGTCTCGGTCTCGTCGTCGCCCCGGGCGAGCCAGCCCCCGAGGACGGCGCTCAGGTAGCCGCAGGCGGCGGCGCCGATGCCCGCGACGATCATCGCCGAGCGGGCCAAACCCGAGGGCCTGCCCCGGAGCAGATCGCCGAGGCCGCCGAGGACTCCCCGCGGGATCACGGTCAGCAGGTGACGCCGCTCGGACTCGAGCCCCTGTTCGGGACCGACCGCCTGAGCGAGCGCGGCCTTGCCGGCGCCCTCCTCGAAGCTGCGCCGCAGCAGGTAGCCGGGCGTCGCCTGCTCGGGGTTGACGCGGTGAAAGACGGTCGCGTGCGGCTGGTAGAGCCACTGCATCTGCGGCCACTTGCGGCCGATGCGGATGCCGAGCTCGGTGTCCTCGAGCGCATGACCGCCGGCGACCACGGCACCCCGGTGCCGGATCTGGCGGGGGGCAACGCCCTGGCGGAAGCCGCCGACCTCCTCCAGCGCCCAGCGGCGCACCGCCATGTTGGCGGCGATCGGGTTGCGCACGGGCGCGAGCTCGGTCGGCAGCCCGGCGTAGCTGCAGCCGAACACCCAGTAGAACTCGTAGGGGAACCACTCGGGCCGCTCGCCGCTCCAGTGGGGCAGGAGCTCTCCGGTGACCCCGACGACGCCGGGGTCGGCGAAGCACGACTCCAGGTTCTCGATCCAGGTCGGCTCGGCGACCGTGTCGTCGTCGGTCAGCACCACCAGGTCCCCCTGGGCGAGCGCGGTGCCGGTGTTGCGCGCTCCGACGACGCCCCGCTCGTACCGGTTTTCGACCGCCTTGACCTGCGGGAAGCGCCCGCCGACCCACTCGAGCAGCTCGGGGTTGTGGTCGATCACGACGATCACCTCGAGCGGAGCGAGCGTCTGCCTCTCGATCGCCTCGAGGCAGGCGCCGAGTTCCTCGCGCCTGGCCCAGTTCCAGGCCGGGACCACGATGGAGACGCTGTGGCTTGCCTCGTTCACGTTCATGGAAGGTTTCGGCGACGGGGCGCCGATTCCCACGTCCATAGCCGTCGCGCCGGCCGCGTCAGACAGCCGAGGCCGTCTCGGCCTCCGTTACCTTGGTCTCGCTCGCGAGGGCGGGCTGGCCGCCGCCGATCGCGCGCCGCCGCCGCGCCTCGCTGAAGATCGTCGCGAGCACCCTGGCTCCGTCGCGGAAGGTCTTCAGGTTGCTCTCGCCGTGGATGCGGTCGAGCTCGTAGCTCGGCACCTCGGTGATCTTCATCCCCGCCCCGGCGATCCGCAGGTTGATCAGCGTCTCCACCTCGAAGCCCGGCACGTCGAGCGAGATGAAGGGCAGGCAGCGGGCCCAGAAGGCGTTGTAGCCGTAACAGAGGTCGGTGAAGTGGGTTCCGTGCAGCAGGTTCGCCGAGCCGCTCAGCACCTTGTTGCCGAGGCTGCGCAGGCCGGTGATGTCGGTGCTGCCGCCGCCGGGCAGGTAGCGCGAGCCCTTGGCGAAGTCGGCCCCGGCCTCGAGCGCTTCGACGAAGCGGGGGATCTCAGCCGGGTCGGCCGAGCCGTCGGCGTCGAGCATGACCACGAGGTTGCCGGTGACCGCGGCGAAGCCGGTGCGGAAGGCGTCGCCCTTGCCGCGGCCGCTTTGCACCAGCACCCGGATCTCCGGATAGGTGCGGCGCGCGACCTCGATCGTGTCGTCGGTCGAGTTGCCGTCGACGAGGATCACCTCGTGCAGGTCGCCGGGCAGCTGCCCGAGCACGTGGCCGATGTTCTTGGCCTCGTTCATCGCGGGCACGACGACGCTGACCTTGGTCTTGCGGCTGGCGCGCCGGTCCGGGCCGCTGTAGGGCACCGCGTCGCGGGAAGCGAGTTCCTCGATCTCGATCAGCGGCACGCCGCCGACCTTGCTGGGGGTCGCGGCCGGGGCCTCGAGCAGGTCGAGCGGGCGGGGCAGCATGCTGACCGGGACGCCGATCGACTTGAAGGCGCGGACGAGGTCGAGCAGGCTCTCGTCGTCGGCGTGGGCGGAGGCGATCACCACGCGGTCGGCGTGGTAGCGATCGACGATCTCCAGCGCCGCGACGCGATCCGCCGGGGTCGAGCGATCCTCGAAGGGGGCAACCGTGCAGACGACGCTCGCGTAGCGGCGCAGCGGCTCGTACGCTTTGAGGCGCGCGGCGGTGCCCTCGTCGCCGACGAGCACCCAGCGCTCGGCGCTGTCGAGCTGAGCGCGAAGCGGCGCGCTGAAGGCGCGGCCCGCGGTGTCGAGAGCGGCGAAGCCGAGCCAGAGGCCGAGCTGGGCGGCGCCGTCGAGCGGCGTGATCAGCGAGGTGGCCCAGGCAAAGACGGCCGCCATCAGCAGCCTGATGACCGGCCAAGCCATTCCTCCTTCGTCGCCGAGCGTGCCCTTCGCCAGGTTGGCGCCGTAGACCCCGAGCAGGCCGTTGAGGCCGATCAGCAGGAGGGGGGCGATCGGGAAGGCGGGGAAGGCCGCGGTGCCGGCGATCAAGCAGACGACGGCGAGGGCGATCGAGGAGGAGAGGAAGTCGATCGCCGGGGAGACCCACCAGCCGAGCCCGCGATGGGCGCGGGGCAAGCTTCCGAGCGTCGGGCGATCCTGGACCAGGGCACCGCGCCGCGATTCCTTCGCGGCGGGAAAAGCGCTGTCGAGGGGAATGTCGGTCGAGCTTTGCATTGGAGGAGGGCTACCTTTTTTTAGGGAAGTTTTCTGATGTTTTTTGGCATTGGACTGGGATTTCCCAGTTCCCTCCCCCTATCGGCAGGGTTACCCGCTCACGTTAGCGCGGAAAGGAATGAGTTGGAAATACAGAATTACGGTTAAAACGCCCGCACTGGTTCACTGTCAGGCGGGAGTCGCACCGTGACTAAAAGCCATATGCCTCGGCGAGCTCCGGGTCCTTGGCCGCCAGCATTTCCGCCAGCTCGACCATCACCTTGCACTGCTTCCAGGTGGCGTCGTCCTGCATCTTGCCGTCGATCATGTGGACGCCGCGACCGTCGGGGATGGCCTCCAGCACCTTCTTGGCGAACTTGACCTCGTCCGGCGGCGGGCTGAAGACCTTCTTGGCGATCCCGATCTGCACCGGGTGCAGCGACCAGGCGCCGACGCAGCCGAGCAGGAAGGCGGCGCGGAACTGGGTCTCGCAACCAGCCGTGTCCTTGATGTCGCCGAAGGGGCCGTCGAAGGGCAGGATGCCGGTCGCCGCGCAGGCGTCGACCATGCGAGCGATCGAGTAGTGCCAGGGATCCTGCTGGGCGGTGATGCGCTCTCCCGCCTCGGGATTCTCGGGGTCGGCGGGGTCCTCCATCGAGCGGTAGCCGGGGTGGCCGCCGCCGACACGGGTCGTCTTCATCCGGCGCGAGGCGGCGAGGTCGGCGGGGCCGAAGCTCATGCCCTGCATGCGCGGGCTGGCGGCGGCGATCTCCTCGACGTTGACCACGCCCTGGGCGGTCTCGAGGATGGCGTGGACGAGAATCGGTCGGTCCAGGCCGGCCTTGGCCTCGAGCTGGGCCAGAAGGCGGTCGACGTAGTGGATGTCCCAGGCGCCCTCGACCTTGGGCACCATCACGACCTCGAGCTTGTCGCCGATCTCGCCGACGAGAGTGGTGAGGTCGTCGAGCACCCAGGGGCTCTCGAGCGAGTTGATCCGGGTCCAGAGCGCGGTCTGGCCGAAGTCGGACTCCTGCGCCGCCTTGATCAGGCCCTGGCGCGCGGCCTCCTTGCGGTCGACCGGGATCGCGTCCTCGAGGTTGCCGAGCAGGATGTCGGTCTTGGTCGCGATGTCGGCCGCCTTGGCGACCATCTTCTCGTTCGAGAAGTCGAGGAAGTGGATCATCCGCGAGGGCTTCACCGGGATCTCGCGCAACGGCTCCGGTGCGCCGATCGCCTGGGGCTGGAAGAAGTCTCTTGGGTTTCTCACGCTGCTCCTCGTCGCTCGTCGTTTGGTCGGCCGAAATCTATGGCAAAAGCCAAACGCGCGTTCGGGTGGGCGGCGGCGGAGGAGTTTGGCGCCGCTCGCCGTAAATGCAGGTGTGGGCAGCCCCGAGGACACGACCGCCGACTGGCTGCTGCCCGAG
>DASZQM010000373.1:0-1649 GCA_035549645.1 Solirubrobacterales bacterium
TCTCCGCATCGAAGAGCTCACAGCACGCCCTGCCGCGTTCCTTGGCCCGGTACATCGCGGCGTCGGCGTCGCGGATCAGCATGTCGGCGTCGATCGGCTCGCGACTCGAGGGCCTGGCGACGGCGATGCCGACGCTGGCGCTGACGAAGTGCTCGGCCCCCTCCATTAAGTAGGGCTCGGCGAAGGCGGCGGCGATGCGGTCGGCGATCGCAACCGCCTCGTCCTCGTCGGCAAGGCGGTCGACCAGGATGCCGAACTCGTCGCCGCCGAAGCGAGCGACGATGTCACCTGGCCGCAGGTGGGCGCGCAGGCGGGGCGCCACCGCACAGAGCAGCTCGTCGCCGACGTGGTGGCCCATGCTGTCGTTGATCAGCTTGAAGTTGTCGAGGTCGAGGAAGAGGATCCCGACCGGTGAGCCGGAGACGGTGCTGCGCTTGAGCGCGTCGCCGAGCGAGTCGACGAAGCTGAGCCGGTTGGGCAGCCCGGTCAGCGGGTCGTGCAGGACGCGGTGGCGCAGGGCCTGGTCGGTCGCGTGGCGCTCGATCGCGTCGGCGAGCACGTTGGCCGAGGCCTGGACGAAGTGGACGTCCTGGGGGGTGAAGCTGTTGGGCTCGGTCGAGTGGATGTCGAGCACCCCGAAGGGCTCCTGCTTGCCGTCGATCACCACCGCGAGGCTGCTGCGCACCCCGAGCACGCGCAGCGCCGGCGGCATCGAGAAGCGGCGCTCGCCGCCCCAGTCGTCGACGATTACGTGCAGGCGCGAGTCGAGCGCGGCGCCGGCGTGCGAGTCGCGAGCGGCGGAGGCGCGGGCGGCGCCGACGACGCGATCCTCCAGCCCCGCGCGCAGGCTGAGGCGGCGGCCGTCGCGCCCGACCTCCCAGATGCAGGCGGCGTCCACCCCCTCGATTCCCTGCATCAGGGCGACCGCCTCGCCCATCAACACCTCCGGGTCGCCGTCCTGGAGGGCGCGGCCGCCGAGGCGCGCCACGGCGGCCTGCTGAGCGGCGGCGCGCTGCGCCTCCTGCTCGGCGTTCTTGCGCTCGGTGATGTCGTAGAGGACGCCGTGCCAGACAGGGGTCCCGGTTTCGTCGGGCTCGAGCACCGCCTCGTCGAGGATCCAAACTGTGCGCCCGTCGCGGGTGATCATCCGGTAGTCGACCGGAGGCGGGTTACGCGTGCCGATCGTCTTGCGACTCTCCTGCGAAAGCGCCCGCTCGCGATCGTCGGGGTGCAGGAGGCGCGACCAGAGACCGGGGTCGGCGAGCCACTCCTCCGGGGTGTAGCCGAGGATGTCCTCGACCTGCGGGCTGACGTAGCGCCAGCGCCCGTTCTCGCCGAGCTCGGAGGCATAGACGATCGCCGGCAGTCGCTCGACCAGGCGGCGGTAGTCCTCGCCCCCCTCAGAGATCTGGTCGAGGAACTCGTTGACTCGCTTTTCGGGCCAATTGCCCCGCGTCGGGCTCTCCATCTGCTCGCTTATCGACCGCTGCGGCGCACGCTTGAGTTTGGCCGCCGCAAACCCTCTAAAGGCCGAGCGTCCAGGCCGCCGCGAGGCCGCGGAAAGGAGCGTAGGGAGCGTAGAACTCCTCCACCTCCTCGACCGTGGCGCGGCGGCCGAGCCGGGCCAGGCGGCCGACCAGCTTCAGGTA
>DASZQM010000374.1:0-1897 GCA_035549645.1 Solirubrobacterales bacterium
CGTCCTTGGCGGTGATCGTCAGGTTGTCGGCGCCACCGGCCGCCGGCGTGGCGCTTTCGGCCGCGAGCGCGAACTTCGCTGCGGCCGCGGGGGAGACCGTCACGGTCAGCGGCGTTACGGTCGAGACTGAGCCGTCGCCGACGCCGATCGAGGTCGACCCGCTCTTGTAGAGCTTCATCGCGCCGTTCTTGCCAGCGCTGACCGTGGCTAGGCCGTCCTCGAAGGCGATCGGGGTCGCTTCGCCGAAGCTGACGGCGTTGCCGCTCTCGTCGGAGACCGTCGGTTCGTTGCCGTTTGAGCTCGCCGGGGCGCCCGAGAAGGTGAGCTCGTGGGAGCCGTCGTAGGAGGTGACCGTGCCGCCGTCCTCGTCCTTGGCGGTGATCGTCAGGTTGTCGGCGGCGCCCGCGACGGGACTCGTCGTGGTGGCGGAAAGGGTGAAGTGGTCGATCGGGCCGACCGTCACGTTGGCTGTTTTGGCGCCGCCGCTTGTCGTCCAGGAGCGCCATTTCGCCGTGACCACGTATTCGTAGGTGCCCGGTTCGAGTCCCGTGTCGATGCAGCTGGTGACGCTTAGCGCCGAGACGCAGGTTCCGGCGGCGCTGCCGTTGTCCCGTTCGACCTTGTAGGAGACGCTGCCGGTGCCCGGGGGAGAGACCGCGTTCCAGTTGAGGGTGACGATGCCGCCCGCTCCCGGCGTCGCGCTGGCGATCGACGGTGCCGCCAGCGCCGAGATCGTCTTCGCTTCGCTGTTGCCGGTGCCGGTCGTGGTGAAGTAGGCGATCGCGGTTCCCGCCGCGGTCACGGCCAGCACGACGAGGATCGCCACGCTGGCGATTCCAGTCGGGCGCAGGCGCCTCATCCCCGCGCCTTTCCGGAGAAGGCCAGCGGGAACTGTGCCCGCTGGCAGGCGTCCTGGCTGACCGGCAGGTCACGGAGGAAGATCGTCGGCGCGGAGATGCCGGGAGCCGGCAGGCTGGCCGAGCCGTTGGGCGGAACCGTCAGTGGATTGGAGCCCGAGACCCCGGCGCCGCCGAGCAGGAGGTTCTCACCGCTCGCGCAGCCGGGAGGATCCGCCGTCGCCCGTACGTCGAGGCTGGTGACGAGGATCGGAACCGGGTTGGGGTTGGAGATCGTCACCGGCAGCTGCTGGGCGGCCGCCCCCGGGTAGAGGGCGCCGAGATTGGAGAGCTGCGGTGAGATCGAGAAGTCCTTCGGTTCCAGCACGCGCCAGCCGAAGCCCGCCGTCTTGCTGTGCGCCCCGCCCTTGGCGGTGGTGCGAACCGAGAATTTGTGGGTGCCGATCGCCAGCCTCGTGATGCTGAGCGGCGACTGGCAGGCACTCCAGGGGCGCGCGTCGAGGCGGCACTGGAAGCGCAGCTTGCGTCCCTTGGCGGCAAAGCCGAAGCGGGCTCTCGTGGAGGGCGACACTTTTTCGGGGTGCATGAAGATCTTCGGCTTGGGCAGGGAGACGGAGCCCCGGCCCCGCTCCTTGGTGGGAGCGGAGCCGGGTTGCGAACCATGCGGGGAGGCGGCGTAGGCGACCGTCGCGAGGCCGGCTGTCGCGGCCAACACGGCGATCGCGCCACGAGTGGTTCGCATTGCCCGCCAAACCCCTCGGGCTTAGTTGTTGGACAGGTGCAGCGTCAGCGTCGCGCCCTGGCAGGCGTCCTGGTTGGTGCCGGTTTCGTTCATCGCCAGGGTTCCCGTGGCGGAGACGGCCTGGCCGTTGCCGGGAGGGAAGACCTGGTTGACGGGCACCGCCGCCATCGTGAAGTCAGGGTTTTCGCCGCTGATTTTGCTGCTGCAGCCGGAGTGGCCCGCGTCGACCGAGATGCTGGCGAGGCTGACCGTGCCGACTCGCTGCACGCCCGAGGACGGGTTGTCGACCGTGAACGTC
>DASZQM010000375.1:0-18443 GCA_035549645.1 Solirubrobacterales bacterium
TCTCCGACGTCACCTCCTCCTTCTACCTCCACCTCGCGGTCGCCGACCGGCCCGGCGTCCTGGCCGGCGTGGCGAAGGTGCTCGGCGACGAGGACGTCTCGGTGAAGAGCGTCGTCCAGCGCGGCAGCGGCGAGGACACGCGCCTGGTGATGGTCATCCACGAGTGCTTGGAGTCGCGCTTCTCGGCAGCGCTGCGGGCGATCGAGGAACTCGACGTGCTGCGCACGCCGCCGCGTTCGATCCGGGTGATCGAAGAGGAGTTCGATTGAGCCCGTCCGGCTTGATCGAGCGCTATCGGGAGCGCCTCTCGCTCGAGCCGGGCGATCCGGTGGTGACCCTGAACGAGGGCTCGACGCCGTTGATCGAGGCGCCGCGCCTCTCCGAACGGATCGGCGCCCGCGCCTACCTCAAGTTCGAGGGGCTGAACCCGACCGGCTCGTTCAAGGACCGCGGCATGACCGTCGCCGTCTCGCGCGCCAAGGGCAGAGGGGCGGAGGCGGTGATCTGCGCCTCGACCGGCAACACGGCGGCGAGCGCCGCCGCCTACGCCGCCCGCGCCGGCCTGCGCGGCGCCGTGATCGTGCCCGAGGGCAAGATCGCGATCGGCAAGCTGGCCCAGGCGCTGATGCACGGCGCCCGCGTCGTCGCCCTGCAGGGCAACTTCGACGACGCCCTGCGGATCGTCCGCGAGCTCGCCGACAAGCACCCGATCGAGCTGGTCAACTCGGTCAACCCGCACCGGATCGAAGGGCAGAAGACAGCTGCCTTCGAGGTGGTCGAGGAGCTGGGGGAGGCGCCAGGTGCGCTGGCGATCCCGGTCGGCAACGCCGGCAACGTCACCGCCTACTGGCGCGGTTTCCAGGAGGCGGGCACGGCGCCGGTTCTCTACGGCTTCCAAGCCGAGGGCGCGGCGCCGCTGGTGCGCGGCGAGCCGGTCACCAATCCCGAGACGGTTGCCTCGGCGATCCGGATCGGCAACCCGGCCCGCTGGGAGGAGGCGATGGACGCCTTCACCGCCTCGCGCGGCCGCGTTGCCGCCGTCTCCGACGAGCAGATCCTCGACGCCTACCGCTGGCTCGCCGCCGGCGAGGGGGTCTTCTGCGAGCCGGCCTCGGCCGCCTCGGTGGCGGGCCTGCTGGCGCATGGCCTGCCCACGGTCGATGGCGAGCCACAGCCCGAGTCGGTCGTCTGCGTGCTCACCGGCCACGGCCTCAAGGACCCCGACACGGCGCTCTCCAAGGCCCCCTCGGTGATCAACTGCGAGAACGAGCTGAGCGCGGTCGAGCGCGCGGTGTTCTCCTAGTGAACTGCTGACATCTCGTACGGTATGACCGTACTGGCTGGTACTGTATGGCAATACCAGTGGACGATCTCAACCCCTTCATATTCACCCGGCCGGTGGAGCCATCCGACCTGATTGACCGTGAGGCTGAGACCGCCCATCTGATGAGCCTTGCCGAGGGAGGACACGCAACACGCCTCTCGGCCCCCCGTCGCTATGGCAAGACGAGCTTGTTGCGGCGGGTGGGGCACGACATCGAGCAGCGCGCCGGCTTCAACTACGTGGAGGTCGATTTCTACGGCGTCTTCTCTCAGGCGGACGTGATCGCACGGCTCGCAGAGGGCTACACGAAGCTTCGATCGCCAATGCGGCGGATAGCCATCTCGGCCATCCGAGCGCTTCATCCTCGCGTCACCGTCGGTGCGGGCCCGGTCCGAATCGAGGCTCGGCCGAGCACCGCCGAGCAGGCCAACCAGGTGCTCAGCGGGCTGCTCGACCTGCCGCTGACGCTCTTCGAACGGAGCGGGATCAGGACATTGATCGCGTTCGACGAGTTCCAGGCCCTCCTCGCTGTCAATCCCAACATCGACGGTCTCTTCCGCAGCCGAATCCAACGGCACGGCGATGCCGCCAGCTACATCTTCGCCGGCTCCCACCCGGGTCTCATGGAGCAGCTCTTCGGCGCCCAGGAGCGCCCCTTTTTCGGCCAGGCGCGCGCCCTGCTCCTCGAACCGCTGCCGGACCCCGAACTCGCCGACTACATCGCCGCCCTGTTCGAGGCGGGCAATCGGGACGTGGCGCCGGTCCTCGCGGCGTTGCTGGACCTGGTTCGGGGTCATCCCCAGCGGGCGATGCTCCTCGCTCACCATCTCTGGGACGAGACACCCCGCGGGGCAGTCGCGACGCCGGAGCGCTGGCGCCTCGCTCTGGAATCCGTCTTCGCCGAGCACGGCGAGGCGTTGCAGGCGACCTGGGACGCCTTGGAGATCAAGGAGCAGGCGGTGCTTGCCGCTCTCTCGCTCAGCGATGAGCCGCTCTTCAGCCAGGGCACCCTGGCCCGCTTCAATCTTTCCAAGGGGGGCGCCCAGCACGCGCGCGACCGATTGGCGCATATCGGCCATCTGCACGCCGTAGACGGCGAGTGGCAATTGGTCGACCCTCTGCTCGAGGAGTGGATCAAGAAATTCGAAGTCGACGCTTCCAGCGAAGACGAGTCCAGTTTCGGTATTGATTGACAATGACCGCCCGCCGCCGGCTCGTCCGCGTCCCCGCCTCCTCGGCCAACCTTGGCCCCGGCTACGACGTGCTCGCTGCCGCGGTCTCGCTGTACCTGGAGCTCGAGGTCGAGGAGACGGGTGAGTTCTCGCTCGACCCGAGCGGGCTCGACGTCTCCACCGGCCGCGACAACCTGGTCGTGCGTGCTTTCGAGACCCTGCACCCCGCCGACGGCATCGCCTTCCGGTTGAAGAGCGAAATCCCCCTGGCCCGGGGACTGGGCTCGAGCGCCGCCGCGATCGTCGCCGGCCTCTTCGCCGCCGAGCACCTCTTCGAGCTGGCCCTGTCCAAGGAGGAGATGCTGGCGCTGGCGACGGAGATCGAGGGCCACCCCGACAACGTCGCCGCGGCAATCTACGGCGGCTTCGTGATCTGCCGCACCGAGGCGGGACTGCCCGCGGCGTCTCGCTTCGCGCCCCCCGATGGCCTCGAGGGCATAGTCGTGGTCCCTGCCGAGGAGGTGTCGACGAGGCAGGCGAGAGAGGCGATCCCGGAGGCGATCCCTCGGGCAGAGGCGATCGCCAACATGGCAGCCGCCTCGACGCTGATCCTCGGCCTGCAGACAAACGACCTTGACCTGGTGGGAAAAGGCCTCGGCGATCGCCTCCACCAGGAGCGCCGTCGCCAGCTCTACCCGCGCTCGATGGACCTGGTCGACTCGGCCAAAGACCTCGGCGCCCTTGGCGCCACCATCTCCGGCGCCGGTCCCACCGTCCTCGTCTGGACCACCTGGCAAGACGCAGGCCACGTCGCCGAAGCGCTCGAAGAGCGCAGCGCCGGCTGGGCCGAGGTCCGACGCCTGCCCTTCAGCCCCCACGGGGCTGATGTGCCTGAGTTGTAACCGCGCAGGCAAGGCAACGGTTGAAGAGGCGGAAGCGGCAATCGTCTTGGCGATCTTCGTCGATCGCGATGCAGACGGAAAACCTCGCTACGCCGGTTATATTCGAGGCGTTCGAGTACGCATCGTGGTCGCATTGGATGAGCCCGACTTGATAATCGCCATTCATAAGAGGAGGAATTGATGAAGGCCGATTACGACAGCGAGGCTGATGCGATTTCAATCGACCTGTGCCCGTCCAAGCGCTTTGACGAACAGCAGCAAGTGGATGACGACTACTGCGTGGTGAGCTTCGAGAAGGGCCGCCTCGTCAATGTGGAGCTCTTGAGTCCGGCCGAGCACCTCGAGCTCCTCGAGGTGGCAGCCGAGCGCTATGACCTTGACGGCACAGCCATCGTCGCCACTACACAGGCTGCGCTTGCCGCTCCGGACCGGATCGTCGAATTGAACCTTGGTGCCGCCCTGGCGGATTCTCGTGGTGTATTCCGTCATCCGGCGCACTAGGATCGCCACATGAACCAAAAAACAAGGCTCCTGGCGGTGCTCGGGATTGTGACCATGTGCCTCGTCGTCCCGGCGAGCTCACAGGCGACGCTGGTCTTCACCCGCAACCCGCTGAAGCCGGCGGTCTTCGTGGCCAAGAACAACGGCTCCGCCGCACGGAAGGTCGGTGCGGGGTCGAATCCGCGGATATCGCCCGACGGGCAGACGGTCGCCTTCTACCGCTTCGGCCAGGGCAAGCAGCCCTCGCAGCTGATGGTCGCGCCTGCCTCGGGCGGCGCGCCGAAACAGCTGGCGACGGGCTGGCAGGAACCCTTCGTCTTCGCCTGGTCTCCCGACTCGAGCAGGATCGCGGTGGAGCTGGGGCCGGAAGTGGGCAAACGGCGCCTAGTCGTGATCGACGTCGCCACCGGCGTCCAGGAGACGGTTGCGAGTGGCTACTTCTGGGGCGTCAGCTTCGCGCCGCAGGACAGCGAACAGCTCGCCTTCGCGATGTCGTCGAGCGAAAGCTTCCCGCCCCGCAGCGACATCTACAAAATCGACCTGCTTCCTCCGGGGGCGGTCAGCGTCGCCGCGGTGAAGCCGCAGCGCCTGACCAGCGACCACCGCTCGAGCAGCCCGCTCTGGGGCCCGAACGAAGAAATCGTCTTCGTCAAGCACCTGGGTGAAAAGAGCCGCAAGTACGGCCCCAAGAACGACCTCTTCCTGATGAAGGAAGACGGCAGCGGGGTCAAGCGCCTTACCCACACCAAGGTGGGGCCGCTGCTCTTCGGCCTCAGTCCGACCGCGTGGTCGGCGAGCGGGCGGCGCCTGCTCACCGAGTTCGGCGGCCAGGACACGACCTACGCGGTTACGGTGAATCCGAGGACCGGCGCCGAAAGGACGCTGACCAAGGAACGTGAGGTCGGCTTCGTCGGCACCGCGCTCTCCAGCAACGGCAAGCTCGTTCTTGGCAGTCTCGGCGGTTTCGAACCGGGCCCCGGGCACAAGGTGGTCAGCATCCCCTACACCGGTGGCAAGCCAAAGGTGCTTGTCAACAACGCCTCCGAACCCGACTGGAATCGCTGAACTCTCAAAGGAGCGGATGACATGGCCGGCAACTACTCGATCAAGCACCGCGACGAGTTCGAGTCGATGGAAGGGTCGGGAGATTCGACCTGGCGGCTTGCGCGCAAAGCGCTTGGCACTTCGGCCTTCGGCTTCAACCTGGTCGAAATCGATCCCGGCGGTCAGATTCCCGAGCACGACGAGGCCGGCAGCGGCCAGGTCGAGCTCTACGCGATCCTCGAAGGCGAGGCGGTGCTCCGCATCGAGGGGGAGGATCACCCGGCGCCGGCGGGCACCTTCGCCTCGATCGAGCCGCCGGCGAGTCGCACCATCATCAACCGCTCCGAGGCGCCTGTCACCGCTCTCTTGATCGGCGTCCAGCCCGAGGGCGGTTACGAGCCGATGTCCTGGGCTTAGCCCTGGGTCGCCTGGGCGGTTTTCGGCCCTATTTGCAGGAAAACCCGGATTTGCGCCGACGGGCTCCCCGGCGGCCCTATAATCCGACGACTTGTCAACCCGTCGCGCGCCCGCTCGAAGAAGGCGTGGATACCGGGAGGTCAGCATGTCCGATACCCAGTCCCGTGAGCTTCACGGTGGGGGCGGCCCCGTCCGCTACTCGCCAGAGCGTCCCTACAGGCCACTCGTCTCGCCGCCCAGCGTCGAGGACAAGGATGCCTGTGCGATCTACGCCTCGGTCCGCAAGGACGCGACGCCCAACCACGCGCCGATCGAGCTGGCGATCCCGGCTCTGCAGAAGATGCTCCACCGCGCCGGCAACGTCGACGGCGAGGGGGACGGCTGCGGGCTCATGCTCGACCTGCCGCGCAAGATCTGGGCCGAGGAGGTCCGCTCCGGGGGTCACGACCCCTCGCTGACCCTCGACGACGCCTTCGCCGTCGCCCACATCTTCGTCGAGCGCTCGCAGGACCTCGAGCGGATCCAGCACGACGCCCGCGAGCTGCTCGGGCAGGGCGGCTTCCGCATCCTCGCCGAGCGCATCGGTGCCGTCGATTCCTCCGCGCTCGGCCCGACCGCGCGCGAGGAGGAGCCCCATTTCTGGCAGCTCGCCGGCCTCGTCGCCGACGCCTCGCGCCGCGATCGCGTCCTCTTCGACCTGCTGATCGAGCTCGAGGCGCGCCTCGGCGTCCACGTCCCCTCGTTCTCGGCGACGACCTGCGTCTACAAGGTGATGGGCGCGCCGAAGATCCTCGGCGAGTACTACCCGGACCTGCACGACGAGCGCTTCGAGACGATCGGCTGCTTCGGCCACAACCGCTACTCGACCAACACCTGGCCGTCCTTCAAGCGCGTCCAGCCCTTCTCGGTGCTCGGCCACAACGGCGAGATCAACACGATCGCCCAGCTGCGCCAGGAGGCGAAGATGCTCGGCGTGCCGATCCACGCCGACGGCTCGGACTCCCAAGACCTCAACCGCACGATCGACACCCTGGTCAGCCGCGACGGGCTCAGCCTCGCCGAGGCGATGGAGATGGTCGTGCCGCCGATCGTCGAGGAGATCCGCTCGCTGCCCGACGAGCTGCACCGCTTCTACATGTACCTGCGCCAGGCGATGGGTCCCTTCGCCCAGGGGCCGGTGGCGCTGATCGCCCGCCACGCCGGCGAATGCGTCTTCTCCTCCGATGCGCTCGGGCTGCGCCCGCTGTGGCAGGTCGAGACCGGCGACGACTTCGTCTTCAGCTCCGAGCCGGGCGTGGTCCCGGTCGGCGCGATGGTCGCCGAGCCGAAGCCGCTCGCCCCTGGCGAGAAGGCGCTGGTTTTGATCGACCGCGAGGCAAGGCGCTCGACCCTGCATGGGCATGACGAGATGCTGCGCATCGTCCGCAAGAGCTGGCTGCAGCGCAACGGCGCCGAGGAGGCCGCCGCCTACGACCGCGCCCTGGAGACAGGCGGCCCGCTCGAGGGCGAGGAGGTGCCGGGCTACTCCGATGCCGGCCCCGAGGAGCCGGTCAAGGTCGTCGACCGCGTCCTCGCCGGCTTCGGCTGGCAGCGCGACGACGTCAAACTCGTCCAGCAGATGGCCTCCAACGGCTCCGAGCCGGTCGGCTCGCTGGGCTACGACGGTCCCCTCGCGGCGCTCTCGCCGGAGCGTCAGAACCTCGCCGACTACTTCAAGGAGACGGTCGCCGTCGTCACCAACCCGGCGATCGACCGCGAACGCGAGATGGAGCACTTCTCCACCCGCACGGTCTACGGTCGCCGGCCGTCGATCGACGCTGCCGGTGAGGACACCGGCACGGTCGAGGCCTCCTTCCCGGTCGTCCTCGGCGGTCACCACGGCCTGGCGCCGCTCTCCGACAAGACCTACCGGGCGATCGCCCGCACGCACAAGACCTACCTGCTCGAGGACCTCTGGGAGGAGTTCCGCGGCCGCGCCGACGTGGTCGACATCTCCCTGCTCGAGTCCGAGACGACACGGGGTGCGATCGATCGGATCAAGCAGGAAGCGGTGAAGAAAGTCCGCGACGGCGCCGAGCTGCTCGTGCTCACCGACCGCACCGTCTACGACGCCGACCGCCGCTACCTCGACCCCCACCTGGCGATCTCCGCCGTCGACCAGGCCCTGAAGGGCTTCAAGGTCGAGCCGGGCGAGGAGAACCTGCGCCGCCGCTGCGGCCTGGTGCTGCGCTCGGCCGCGATCCGCAACGTCCACGACGTGCTGCTCGCGCTCGGGCTCGGCGCCAACGGCGTCTGCCCGTACACGATGATCGAGGTGATCTGCGTCGAGGACTACGAGTCCGATGTCTCCAACCTCTGCGACGCGCTGAAGAAGGGGATGGAGAAAGTGATCTCGACGATCGGGATCCACGAGGTGCGCGGCTACGCCCGCCAGTTCTCCTCGATCGGGATCAAGCCCGAGCTGGCCGAGATCTTCATGACCGAGGCCTTCGCCGCCTCAGAGAAGGGCGGCACCGGCTTCAGCGAGCTCGACGAGGACACCAACGAGCGTGCTCGCATCCTCGGTGGCGACGAGGAGGCGAAACCAGCGAAGACGTTCCGCTTCTACCCCAAGGTCTACAAGGCGGCGATCGCGACCGCCAACGGCAGCGGCTCCTACGAGGACTACTCGCAGAAAGTGCGCGAGCTGGAGGAGCAGAGCCCGATCTCGATGCGCCACATCATGGGCCTCAAAGGCGATCGCGAGCCGATCGACCCGGCCAACGTCGATGCCGGCGTCGGCCACCACGACTACCCGGTGGTGATCTCCTCGATGAGCTTCGGCTCGCAGTCCGAGCCGGCCTTCCGCGCCTACGCCGAGGCCGCCAAGTCGATCAACGTGCTCTGCGTCAACGGCGAGGGTGGCGAGATCCGCGACATGTACGGGCACTACCGCAAGTGGCGCGGCCAGCAGGTCGCCTCGGGGCGCTTCGGCGTCTCGGCGGAGATGCTCAACTCCTCCTACCTGGCCGAGATCAAGATCGGCCAGGGGGCGAAGCCCGGCGAGGGCGGCCACCTGCCCGGCAAGAAGGTCTCCGAGAAGGTCGCCGCGGCGCGTAACGCGGCGCCCGGCACCGACCTGATCTCGCCCTCCAACAACCACGACCTCTACTCGATCGAGGACCTGGCCGAGCTGATCGACGAGCTCAAGACCGTCAACCCCGACGTGCGGGTCTCGGTCAAGGTCCCGGTGGTGCCGAACATCGGCACGATCGGCCTCGGCATCGCCAAGGCGGGCGCCGACATCATCACGCTCTCGGGCTTCGAGGGCGGCACCGGCGCCGCCCGCCAGCACGCCCTGCGCCACGTCGGCCTGCCCTCGGACATCGGCACCCGCGCCGTGCACCGGGCGCTGATGGAGGCGGGGATCCGCAACCGGGTCGAGATCTGGGCCGATGGCGGCTACCGCCACGGCCACGACATCGTCAAGCTGCACTGCCTCGGCGCCAACCGGGTCGGCTTCGGCACCCTGGCGATGGTCAGTCTCGGCTGCACGATCTGCCGCGGCTGCCAGCTCGACACCTGTCACGTCGGCATCGCGACCCAGATCGAGACGGTCGAGCAGGCCCAGGAGCACGGCCTGAAGAAGTTCACGCCGCAGGAGGTGGATCGCGCGGCCGAGAGCTGCGCCCGCTTCTTCCAGGCGATGGGCGAGGAGGTCAAGCAGGTCGTCGCCTCGCTCGGCTACGAGCGCGCCCAGGACCTGGTCGGCCGCTACGACCTGCTCGAGCAGGTCGCCCACCACGACAGCGTCGACCTGGCGCCGCTGATCACGCCGCTGGAGGAGTTCCTCGACCTCGAGCCGATCGACCTGCCGGTAGCCGAGGGCGAAGACGCTCGCGCCGAGGCGGGAATGGTCGTCGCCCGGCCGATCCGCATGGAGACGAAGGAAGCGTCGAGCCAGATCGCCGGCCTCGCCGGCGACATCTGCTCAGGCCGCACGATTCGCAATGAGTTCCCGCGCGCGACCGACGCCAATGACCGTGTGCTCGGCACCGAGCTGGCCGGCTCGATCGCCCGCTCGCGCATCTTCGAGGACGGCCCCGAGGCCAACGACGACGTGCTCGCCAGTCTCGAGTTCAACGGCGGCTCGGTCGCCGGCCAGGGGCTCGGCGCCTTCAACTCCTACGGCGTCGCGATCCGGGTCGAGGGCGGCGCCCAGGACGGCGTCGGCAAGACGATGCTCGGCGGCTCGGTTGCGGTGCTCAAGGGCAAGGGCGCCAAGGGCCAGCGGGTCAACGGCTCGGTCGGCAAGTCCTTCGCCTACGGCGCCCAGCGTGGCCGTCTCTTCGTCCAGGGCTCGGCCGACTCGCGCTTCTGCATCCGCCTCTCCGGCGCCGACGTGGTCCTTGCCGGCGAGCCGGAGCAGGACATCGACGACGGCCGCGGCTGCATCGTCAACCGCGCCAACGCCAAGGGCTTCGCCTTCGAGTACATGACCTCGGGCCGCGCGATCGTCCTCGGCGACCTCGGTCCCTGGGCCTGCGCCGGCATGACCGGCGGCCGCGTCTACGTCCGCCACAACGCCTTCGGCATCGACGCCGAGGCGATCCAACGCCGACTCGGTAAAGGCGCCAAGGTGGAGCTGAAAGAGATCGACGCCGAGGGTCAGCTCGATATCGACGATCTGTTGGGTGCGTACGCCAACGAACTGCGGGCGACCGGTCAGGACGACGAGGCTGAGCGGGTGTTGGGCCTAGCGACAGACGCTGCCAGCAACTTCATGATGGTCGTGCCGCACAAGGTCCAGGCCGACCCGAGCATCTCGACCGAGTGATGGTGGTGGGGAGGGGCGGAAGCCCTCCCCGGAACGCTCCGGCAAACCGATCCGTTCCCGGGCCATGTGGGTTGAACCGATCGTGAGCGGGCGGAGGATCCTGTCGATGGCGGCCGCGGCCGGGTTTCTGCTTGCCCTGGTCGTATGGCCGGCGTACTCGTCGTTTGTTCCGGGAGCGCGCGCCGCCTCTCCTGCCCGCCTCGACCCCACGTTCGGAGAATCCGGTCGGGTGGTCCTTCCGCCAGGGTCGGCCGCAGGCAACGTGACATCTGCCTTGATGCCCGACGATGGCCTCCTCATCGGTAGTGGGCGTTCATTGCTGCGACTCACCCCCGACGGCCAGATCGACAAGTCCTTTGGTCAGTGGGGGACCTCGACGCTGCCCGCGCCGGCGGGCGGGGACTTCGAGATCGACGGGCTGGCGGTGGATTCGAAGGGCCGGATCGTCGTCGCTGGCACCTCGTTCCTTCCCGAAGAAGACTTTTCGTCCGCGGTTTCATTTGGCAACGGCACGGAAGATGGCCCGGAAGCAGCGCGAGTCATGAGGTACCTGGGAGATGGAGCCCTGGATCCCAGCTTTGGCGCCGGTGGCATCGTCGAAACCGACCTTGGTTTGCCCGCCCCGCGTGACAAGACGGGGCAGCAGATCCTCTCGAAGCCCTGGGTCGAGGTCAGCGGAGTGGCGGTGGATTCCAAGGACCGGGTCCTCTTGACCGGCGGTGCGAGCGCCGGTGTCGAATTCGGTTGCTTCCATGACTGGAACTTCAACACCCTCACCTACGCGGCATTCGTCGCTCGGCTGACGGAAACCGGCGTCCTCGATCCCAGTTTCGCCGGCGATGGTGTGGCCGGAGGATCCAGTGTCAGAGAAAATCCCCTCCATACCGAAGGCAGTGTCGAGCGGGGTGTCGGCCCCGGCGACGAACTGATCTATGAATCGGGCGGTACACACTGCTGGGATAAGGCAGGATCCTCTGGGCTGGTGCGATTGGGCTCGACTGGAGACCTGTCGCCGTCCTTCGGCACGGACGGTGTAGTTCGGGGAATGGGCGAAGTCGTGGTTAGGGCAGACGGTGCCATGGTGAGCCATGGATTCGTCTCGCCTTGGTACTTCCCCAAAGAAGCTGCACGGATCCGAGTTGATCGCCTTCGCCCAAATGGCCGGCCGAATCGCATCTTCGGTCGCGGTGGCGAGGTCGTCGTAAAGAGCCCGGGTGGAGCGGGAAGCATTTTGGGTGCCGCGGTGATGGACGCCCGCGGACGCGTGCTGCTGGGCGGAACGATGATCAGCGGCAACGCTCGCCGCCGGGGGTCGAGCGGTCAGGAGGAGAAGCAGCGCCGAAGGTCCTTCGTGCTGGTCCGACTGGGCGCAAGAGGTCGGATCGATCGAGCCTTCGGGCCGCACGGAAGGATTGCCACCGGGTTTGGCGCCTTGGGCGTGGCCGGGTTGCACCTAATGCTCGATTCGCAGGGACGGGCAGTGATGGTCGGGGTCTACGGTTCGAAAGACCGAGGGCTTGCCCTGGCGCGCTACGTGATTGGCCGATGAGGCGGAGGGTTAGCGCGGTTGGGTGAAGAGGTCGGCTATGGCGCGGACCTGCTGCAGTAGGCCGTCGAGCATTTGCTCGGTGTTGGAGTGGATTCGCCACTCGGCGTATTGGCGCTCCTGCTCGACCTGGTCGAGGCGGGCTTCCAGGGCGTCGGTGCGGTCGGCGACCTGGTTGATGCGCTTGTTTAGGCGCTTCTCGGTCTTGCGCACGCGGCGCTTGACGAGGAAGTCGGTCTCGGCGCGCAGGGCGTCGAGTTCGCGGCGTAGGGCGGTTTCGTCGATGCCCTCGCCCTGTTCGGCGAGCACCTCCTCGACGCCGATGCGGACCCGCTCGATCTCCTCGTGGAGGCGCTGGCGGGCGCGCTCGGCGGCGATCTCGGGGGGCTCTGGGGCCGGGGGCTCGCCCGGTGTGCCGTACTGGTCCACGCGGCCATGCTACGGGCGCAATAGGCCGGAATTTCCGGAGAAACGGGAACTCCTCCTCCTCGGCCTTGTGCGATAGGCGTTTACGGCTCGATGGCGATCGACGGATTGACCACCGGATCCGTGGGTCAATCCGTCGATCGATGAGAAGCGCGGGCGCAATCGCCGACAGCCACCCGGCTGTGGCGCCGGCCCGGCCCTAGGCTTCCAGCACGAAGAGGCGGTAGCGGCCGACGGCGAGTTCGTCTCCGTCGCCCATCCGTCCCCAGTCGACGATCTCGCCGTTGAGGAAGACGCCGTTGAGGCTGCGGTCGTCGAGGACGCGCAGCGAGTCCGGCTTCTCGGAGACGATCAGAGCGTGGCGCCTCGACACGCTCGGATCGTCGAGGCGGATGTCGGCCGTGGCGCTGCGGCCGATCCGCGTCCAGCCCTGCCCGATCGGGAAGATCTCGATCTCCCCGTCGTCCTCGCAGAGGGCGACGTAGCGGCCGGGACGG
Organism: Solirubrobacterales bacterium; assembly: GCA_035549645.1. Taxonomy (GTDB): domain Bacteria; phylum Actinomycetota; class Thermoleophilia; order Solirubrobacterales; family 70-9; genus VRUE01. The sequence goes on from DASZQM010000375.1 coordinate 12,646, forward strand.
GGCAGCTTCGCTCGAGCCAGGGAGAGCCAGTCGGGAGCGGAGGGGGCGGAGGGGAGGGCGATTTCCGCCGTCTGTCCGTGCTCCTGCATCGGCGCGAAGATCGAATCCCGCTGGTACTCGCCTGCGCCACAGCGGGGGCAATCCGGCAGCTGGTCGTTCTCGCGCAGCGAGAGCTGCGAGCCGCACGAGGCGCAGAAGTAGGTCCCGGAACCCGGAATCCCGCCTGCGCGAAGGCTGCCGACATCGATCTGAGGGCTGGTGCTGGGGATGGTGCTGACTCCTTCCCGATGCTTCCGGTCGAAAATGCTAGATGGAAGGACCCGGGCCTGCATCGGGGGTTTCCCGCAGATGGCGGCCGCGAAACCGCTGTCTGCGTAGAATCGCGCCGCGATGGGCCCTGTCTCCGCCGAGATCGAGATCGACGTGCCGCGCCAGCGGGCGTTCGAGGCGATCAGCGACCTCTCGCTGCGACCGGCCTTCACCGATCACTTCCTCACCGACTTCCACCTGACCCGGATCGAGCCGAGGGGCGTCGGGGCCGGGGCGCGCTTCCGCTTCGACGTGCGGCCGCGGCGGGTCTGGATGGACACGACGATCGCCGAGCTCGAGGAGCCCCACCGGGTGCTCGAGCACGGCCGTGGGGGTCGCAACAACCGCATTCCCTCGCGCACGCTCTGGGAGCTGACCGAGGGGCCGGGGACTCTGACCCGGGTTCGCGTCTCCTACTGGACCGAGCCGAACCACCTCGATCGCGCTCTGGAGCTGCTTTCGGCGGCCTCGATGCCCTACGAGCGCCACTGGCGCGAGGCCCTTCGCCGCCTGCGTGACCTGCTTGAGTCGGGTCGCCTGGACGAGCACCGCTTGGCGGTCGCCGGCGGCAACCCGCACGCGACCGGTATTCCCTGAGCCCGGTCTTATAGGCTCTCGCCCGCTGATGCCTCGTCGCACCCGATTCGTCCCGATGCTGCTCGCCGCGCTCCTTTTCGCCGCGCTGGCGCTGGGCGTCTCCGCCTGCGGTTGGTCGAGCGACTCCAAGGAAGTGGTCGAGGGCGAGGTGGTCGAGCTCGGCGACCTCAAGTACCAGGTGATCTTCTCCCGCTTCCTCAACCCCAACGACAACGAGGACTCCGCCTACCTCGTCGGCCAGCCGGCTCCCAAGGACGGCTCCACCTACTTCGGCGTCTTCCTCGAAGTCCAGAACAAGAGCGAAGAGACGCAGCCGCTGCCACCGGCGCCCTTCACGATCGAAGACGCCGAAGGCGACACCTACACCTCGCTGGAAAGCGAAAGCCTCTACGCCTTCCCCTTCAGCGGCAAGGTCGAGTCGCAGGAACCGATCCCGGCCCCCGACTCCACCCCCCAGCAGGGCCCGATCGAGGGCTCCGTCGTGATCTTCGAACTGCCCTCCTCGGCGTCCGAGAACCGGCCGCTGACGCTGGAAATCCCCGCTCCGGACTCTTCCGAAGAAGCGGCTCAGGTCAAGCTCGACCTCTAGCCCGTCCGGGTCGGCTCAAAGCCCGGCCGAGAGCACTTCCGAGGCGGCCGGCGCCGCCACTTCGCCGCCCGCGGCTTCCGCTTCGACCAGCAGCACCCCGATCGCCAGCCGGGGCTTTTCGGCCGGGGCGAAGGCGGCGAACCAGGCGTCCTTGCGCTGCTCGGGGTGTTCGGCTTCCTCTTCGCCCGGCTTCGGGCCGAGCTCGGCGGTGCCGGTCTTGCCGGCCACCTGGGCCTCGGGGATCGCGCCCGCCGTGCCGGTTCCTTCGGTGACGACGCCGATCATCAGTTCGGTCAGCTCGTCGGCGGTCTTCTTCGACATCACCTGCACCGATTCGGCTTCGGGGCGCAGCTTCTGGTTGGCGACGATCGAGGTCGGCTCGCGCACGCCGTCGTTGGCGATCGTCTGCGCCACGCTCGCCATCTCCAGCGGCGTCGCCAGCACTTCCCCCTGGCCGATCGCGCTGACCCCGAGGTCGACGTCTTCGCCGATGTCCTTCGGGATCGTCGATTCGGCTGGTTCGACCTGGGCGACGATTTTCGGCGCGTAGAGGGTCGGCGGCGCGTTGAAGCCGAAGCGTTCCGCCGTTCCCACCAGTTCGTCGTTGCCGATTTCCGGCCCGAGCGGGGCGAAGTCCGCGTTGCAGGACTCGGCGAAGGCCTGGCGGAAGGTGCCGCCGCAGTACTCGCCGTTGGCGTTTTCGATGAAGCGGCCGCCGACGTTGGCCCCGTTGGTGACTTCGAATTCGTCATCGAGCGAGACGATGCCCTTCTGCAGCGCCGCGACCGTGGTGATCATCTTGAAGGTCGAGCCCGGCGGCTGGGGGGCGGAGAACGCCTGTCCCGCCAGCGCCCGCACGTCGCCGTTGCGCGAGTCGAGCACGGCGATGCCGCCGACCCGGCCGGCCAGGGCGGCGACGGCGGACTGCTGCAGGTCGACGTCGATCGTCGTCTTCACCGGGGCGCCCGGTTGCGGCTCGGCTTCGGCGATCGTGCGGGTGGAGCCGCCGGCATCGCCGGCGGCGAGCAGCGCACCGCCGGGCTTGCCGGCGAGCCTGGCGTTGAAGGCGCGCTCCAGTCCGGTTATCCCAACGGGCGTGTCTGGCGGGAAGCCCTGACGCGCCAGAATTTCGTCTTCATCTTCTTCGGGGGTGCCGACTTCGCCGGTCACGTCGATCGCCTCGCTGCCGATCGGGTGCGCCCGCGCTTCCGCCGGCCCCTCGGCGAGCGGGGTGCCGTCGGCGGCGAGGATCGGCGCCCGCGGCGCCAGTTCGACCTGGCTTTCCAGGTGCTCCCCCTTGCGCAGGCCGGGGAAGACGAGGCTCTCGTCCCAGTCGATCCCGCCGTCGGCGAAGGGCACCTCGAGGTCGGCTTCGACCGGGCCGAAGGCGACGGTCGTCGCCCGCATCGGTACCGAGACGACCGCCTCGCCGTCGCGCGAGGAGCCGTCGCCGGGCGAGTCGGATTCGAGCGAGCGCAGGGTGGCGACGTCCGCGGCGGCGCGGTAGGTGCTGACGAAGTCGTTGATTTCGATCTTCTGCCGCGAGGCGGGGTTCAGCTCCCGGTACATCGCGGCGAATTCCTTGCTCTCCCAGGCTCTGACGAAGCGTTCGGCGGCTTCCTTGTCCGGCGAGCCGGGCGCGCCCGCGATCGCGCCTACGACGAAGGCGACGATGGCGATGAAGATCAACGGGAGGGCGCGGGTGAGCAGGCGCCGCCGCCGCTCCACCTCGCGGGAACGAGGGTTCATTTTCGTGAAAGGTAGTGCAGGAATCGGGTGTCCCTCATCATCTAGTCATGACAATTCTCGACTGGGCCATCGTTGCCTTCACCCTGGCGCTCGGCCTCTGGGGCTATCGCCAGGGGCTGATCGTCGGCACCCTGACCCTGGTCGGCTTCGGGATCGGCGCCTTCACCGGCAGCCACCTCGGCCCACTCGTGCTCAACCAGGGGTCCTCGTCCCCCTACGCGCCGCTCTGCGCCGCGCTTGGGGCGCTGCTGGTGGGAGCGGCGATGGCGGTGACCCTGGAGAGCCTGGCGCTCGGGCTGCGCACCCGGCTGATCCGGGGGAGGGGCCTGCGGCTCGCCGACGGCGCCGGCGGGGCGGCGCTGGTCGCCTCGGTCGCGCTCGGCGTGGTCTGGGTCTTCGGCGCCGTCGCCCTGCACGCGCCGGGGACGGACCGGCTGCGAGTCGACGTCCAGCGCTCGCTGATCCTGCGCAGCCTCAACAACGTGCTGCCGCCCTCCGGCCCGATCCTCAACGCACTCGACCGAGTCGACCCGGCTCCCTCGATCGTCGGCCCGCAGACACCCCTGGCCGCCCCCGACCAGGCGATCGTCGACGATCCCGAGGTGGCCGCCGCGAGCGGCTCGGTCGTGCGGGTGCTCGGCACCGCCTGCGGCCTGGGCGTCGAGGGCTCCGGTTGGGCGGCCGGCCCCGGCCTGATCGTCACCAACGCGCACGTCGTCGCCGGCGAGGACGACACCACGGTGACCACCCCCGGCGGCGCCTCGCTGCCGGCGACGGCGGTCCACTACGACCCCGAAAACGACCTCGCCCTGCTGCACGTCGACGCCGACCTGCCGGCGCTGGCGATCGCCCCGAACCCCGCCTCCGGCACCGACGCGGCGGTGCTCGGCTATCCCGAGAACGGGCCGTTTGCCGTCGCCCCTGCCCGCCTCGGCGAAACGCGCGACACGATCAGCGAGGACTCATACGGCCGCGGGCCGATTCGCCGCTCGATCGCTTCGCTGCGCGGCAACGTCCGCAGCGGCAACTCCGGCGGGCCGCTGGTCGACGATCGTGGCCGCGTGCTGGGGACCGTCTTCGCCGCGACCACCTCGGGCGCGCCGGGCGGCTTCGCGGTCCCCGACGGGGTGGTCGAGGACGCGCTGAACGGTCCGCTGGTGCCGGTCGACACCGGTCCCTGCACGGGCTGACCGGCCCGTCACTTACGTTCGGTAAGCTCGGCTGACTACGTGGAGGCCGGGTCCGCGACCCAAGATCAGGCCAAGCATGGCGTCTGCCCGCACTTTCACGCGGCGATCGAGCTGATCGGCAAGCGCTGGACCGGCGCGATCCTCTGCGCGCTCACCGACGGCCCCCAGCGCTTCGCCGAGCTGACCCGGGCGGTGCCGGGACTCTCCGACCGCCTGCTCTCCCAGCGCCTGCGCGAGCTCGAGGAGGAGGGGCTGGTCGAACGCGAGGTCGAGTCGGGCGCGCCGGTGCGGGTCACCTACTCCCTGACCGAGAAGGGCGCCGAGCTGCGGCCCGCGATCGCAGAGCTGAAGCAGTGGGCGAGGCGCTGGAACCGCACGGTCTGAACGGGGAGCGGGAGGCTGCGCCCGGCCCGGACCTGCCGGGCCCCTTCGCGGTCGGTCGCTACGCGCGCAAGCTGCAGGAGGAGATGCGGCGGCGGGCACGGGTTCTGCTCGTCGGCGAGGTGACCGGAGTCGGTCGCAGCAAAGTCCAGGCGTACTTCGAGCTGCGTGACGGCGAGGGCGCGGTGCCCTGTGCGATCTGGCTCGACGATCTCGAGAAGGCGGGCCTGCCGGAAGGCGCTCTGCGCGACGGTGCCGAAGTCGTGATCGCCGGCGGCCCCGATTACTACCCCGGCGGGGGGCACGCCTCGCCCAGTTTCTCCTTCCGTGCCACCCACGTGCGCCTGGCCGGCGAAGGCGACCTGCTGGCCCGACTCGAGGCCTTGCGCAAGCAGCTGCGGGCGGAAGGGGTCTTCGAGCTGCAGAGGCAGCTGGCGCGGCCGCTGCTGCCGAGGACGATCGGCGTCGTCACGGCCGAGTCGGGCGCCGCTCGCCGCGACCTCGTCGCCGGGCTGGAGCGGCGCGGCTGGGGCGGGACGGTGGTCTGGGCCTTCGCCCCGGTGCAGGACCGCCACGCGGCGCCGGCGATCGCCGGCGCGATCCAGGACCTCGCCGCCCAGCCCCAGGTCGAGGCGATCGTCGTCACCCGCGGCGGCGGCAGCCTTGCCGATCTCTGGGCCTTCTGCGACGAGACGCTCTGCCGGACCGTGGCAATGCTGCGGGTGCCGGTGATCAGCGCCGTCGGCCACGAGCGCGACACGACGCTGATCGACGACGTCGCCGCCGTCGCCTGCTCGACCCCGACCCACGCCGCCGACGCCGTGGTGCCGCTCGACTGCCTGGCGGCGCGGCGCGACCTCGAGCGCGCGGTGGTCTCGCTGCGGCGCTCGGGGGAGGGCGCGATCGGCACCCGGGCGCGCCACCTGGGAGCGCTGGCGCGGGGGCCGGAGCGGGCTCTGCAGCGCGAGCGCAGCGGCCTCAAC